>DPYP01000171.1:7475-15350 GCA_003545375.1 Lentisphaeria bacterium | reverse complement strand
GCAACCCATTGTTCTGGTGCTCGACAACCTGCGCAGCGCTTACAATGTCGGCAACGTCTTTCGCCTGGCTGAGATCTGCGGCATCGAGCGCATCATCACCTGCGGTTATACCGCGACGCCGCCGCATCCGAAACTGGTGAAGACGGCACGTGGCTGTGACACCCTGGTGCCGTGCGAGCATCAGCCGACCGGGCTGGCTGCTGTCGAGGCGTTGCAGGCCGAGAGCTACCGGGTTTTCGCTGTTGAAACGATGACCGAAGCGCCGCCTGTCTGGGATGTCGGCTATGAGCTCCCGGTGGCATTTGTCTTCGGCAACGAAGCATTGGGCCTCGGGCCGGAAACTCTGGCGCGTTGCGATGCGATCGTGCGGCTGCCGGTTTTCGGACGCAAGAATTCTCTGAATGTCTCGAACTGTGCCGCCGTCGTGGTCTACACCGTCATCCGCCAGCTTCAGGAAGCTGCGCGTGTTTAGCCCGCATTTCTTACAAGTTACCGGCGATCTGTATGGATCCGCGCCTCACCAACGGCTGCTGCTGGCAGGCAGCTCGGCACATCTCATCCGCGATTTTATGAGAAACGCAGCTTAAAGCGTGTCGTCGTCATGTGGCGTAGGGTTTATCGAGCGGCTTGAAGCGGTCGCTTTTGAGCATTGCTTTTTCTGCCTCAGCCACTGCTTGCCGCCGTTATTTTCGCTTTTTTTCGAGTTCTGTGCCTCTCGTGGTGCCGGGAAAATTGGTGCATAGAGCCCACCCCTGCGAGCGCGATGGCGTCTTGCGAACGTCGAAGAACAACGTATTTTCCTTTGAACCCGTAATCGAGAACACCATGAACGCCACCCTCGGCATTGATTTGCAGCACCTGACCGCGCCGGTCTCCATCGGTTCGGGTGATGGTATCAGCAACGATTGGCAAGTTGCTTCGGACGCCGCCATCGGCACGTGTGTGCTGCCGGCAACGCGGCAGCAGCGTCCGCGTGTTGGTGTCGATGCGGTTGCCCAATCCTGGAACAACGGCTTGCCAGGTCGTGCCGAGAGCCGTTTCGGCGGCAACTGCGCACGTCTGCCTGCTGCGGCAATCTGGCAACTGCTGCGAACCAACCGCGTTCTGCCCATCTGGACCTACACCGATGCTACGGGCGCGGTGCGCACGGTCGGTGCACGAGATTTACTGCACGCCACGCTACCGCGCAATGAAGGCCGAGCAACGACGACGATCGATGTCCTGGCGGTTCCGAACGCGCTCAACGAGTTTGCCCGTGAGCACGTCCTGGCGGCGTGGCCGGCGGCGCCAGGAACAGAAAAGCGACTGCTCTGGGGACCAGTCGCGGCGGCGCTGGCCTGGGCCGACAGCCTGTCTGCGGCGGCGCGTGGCGGATTCGGCGGCCGTCGCATGCTGGTTGTCGATGTTGAGCCGTGGACCATCTCCGCGACCCTGCTGGAACTGCATGTGGAGGCGGTCGATGGCCACTCCTACCTGGTACCAGAACGTTACGTGCCGGATGCCGCCCATTACCTCGAACAACCGCTGCCGCCGATCGACCTGCTCTGCGCTGAAGTGGCGGTCCGCGATGCCGGGGCGAAGCTCGAGCCGGACACATTGTGGCACGCCTTCGTTGGTTCATCGCTGGCCGCGCGCATCTGCAGTGGAGATAACGGTGCCGAGCCCGCACTGCTGCCTGGCGACGACGGCTGGTGCACCGTTGAACTGTCCGAATCCGCGACGCAGCGGCTGCGCACGCAGGCGGTGACCGCCACCGACCTCAATGCCTGGCGTGCTGTCGCGGCGGCGCTGCAGCACGCATCGGGCAGCAATGGCGGGACACCGTCGGCGAATAGTTTTCTGGACGGCATCATGAACTTTCTGAAACTCGACAGCTTCGATGGTCGCGATCAGGTCGACCATATTTTACTCACCGGCGTTTGCCTCGAAATGATGCTGGACAACGGCTCGCTGGCGGCGCTCGTTGCTGCGAAGTACGCAAAAGGGAAAAAGTCGTTGCCGCTCACGGTAGCCGGACTCGATGACTGCCCGGCGGCCTTGACCCGCAGTGGCTGTGTTCTGTTCGGACTGCGAGCGCAGCATGGGCTTCCGACCTATTACGACCATCTGCAGCAGCTCGAGATTCTGGTGCAGCGACAAGAGGACATCGTCTCCGAGGTGCTGGTGCAGGGTGGACGCATCCGCGGCAGCGAAGAGTTCCGGCGTTCGCCGATCGAAGGGTTCTATCTCGACCGGAATTTCGAATACGTCGAGTTCTACCTGCACCAGGAAGGCAGTGAACATCTCAAGACCCTACACCAGGATTTTCAGGTACGAATCGATAAGCGCCAGCCGATCTCGCTGCAGCCGAGCGTGCGACCGGGGCAGGGGCACGTCCGGGTCGAAGTGCACAACGAAGAGCTGTTCGGCCGGCAACCGGTCCTGCTCGATTGGCAAAAGATGGCCGACAGCGATCGCACGGTGCATGATCTCGCCGAGGAGATCAACCGCAGCTATCCTCCATACATCCCGGACGTCAAAGCCAGCAAAGAGCGCTGGGATTTTTTTACACCGCATGTCGAAGCTTACCTCGACTACCCGCTGTTGGCCGACGGCCTTGAGCAGGACCTTGGCAAGATCCTGACGCGGCCCTTCTTCTGGTCTGTTGCCCGTGTTACGTTTGACGAAACCGATGCCACAGGGCTTGGGCGCTACAACGTGTTCGGCGCCGGCGACGAAGCTGCGCTGCCGACCGACGACCCGCTCGTACAGCGGTTCCTCGACCGCCTGGTTGCGGACTTCACAGCCGCCAAGCGGCCGGATAATCTGTTGAAACTGATGCGCTGTATCGCTTGGACCTATCAAGGCGAGTTTTTCTCCGATGTGCGTCGCTACCTCTGCGACAAGCTCGAGACCGACCCGGACGAGTTAAAGCTGCAGGAACTCACCGGCTGTGCCCAGTTATTCCGTCAGCCTGCGGAATTCGCAACGTTCTTCGGTGCACTGCTCGAGATGTTTGAATACCGCGGCATCGAGAAGATGACGGACTGGCTGCGCAATCTGCGCAAGCTGATGACTTATCGCCTGGACCTCTTCGAGCACGTTGATTCGCGCATATGCATGCGAACGATCGTCTGGGTTGGGCGCATGCTGGAGGCGGAAAATTTGAAGCAGAACTTTCAGAACACATCATTGTTGGGGATCCTGTCGATTCTCTTTCTGCTGCGACGCCGGCGTTATGACCCGGAATTCCTGCGATTCCATGTGGACGAATGGGAGGCTTATCGGCCGGCTGCTGCAGCCAAGCGGGTGCTGCTGCCGCTCGACGAAGGCGGTACAGAGGTATGGGCCCGTCGCGAGGCGCTGGTGTACGATCTGGCGCTGTTGGTATCGCGCACGGAAACGCTGATCGAGCAGAAGATCGACAGCGCCGGTGACGAAGAACGCCGCGAGCCTTACCGGCTGCGCCTGACCATGGTCCGCGAGATTTCCAAGTTCATCCAGGGCCGCGGCCGCTTCGGCGGGATTCCGTTGAAGGAACTGGGATGAGCGTGCAACACGAACCGAGCGCAGCTTGCTGTCTGGTGTGAAGAAACGGGCGGTGCAATAAGAAGGCACGGCAATCATGAGGCGGAGATTATTGATTTTGGCGGCGGTTGCCCTGGCGCTGTTGGCGTGCAGCAAGCCGTTGCCCGATGCCGAGAAGCTAGAAACGATCCGCGGTATGTACGAGGAATACAGTAAAGAGTTTCCCGATGTGCCGGCGTTGACTCCGGAGCAGGTGACGGACGAAATGGTCGTCGTCGATGTGCGTACAGACGACGAGATCGGCGTGTCGCGAATCGCCGGGGCGATTACCGAAGCAAAGTTTCGCGCCGGCCGCAACGGCCTGATTGACCGCAAGATCGTAGTTTACTGCACGATTGGCGCGCGCAGTGGCGAGTACGCGGAGGGCCTGCGGGAAAAGGGTTTCGACGCGTATAACCTCGCCGGCAGCATCCTGGCCTGGGCTCATGCCGGCAAGCCGCTGGTCGATGCCGAGGGCAAGACAACAAAGCATCTGCATGTCTACGGCAGGGAGTGGGACCTCGCACCGGACGGCTACGAGGCGCAATGGTGAGGGTATCTATTCCGCGCGAACGAACGGGTTCGTCCGCATCTCCTGCCCAATAGTGGTGGCGGGGCCGTGGCCGGGATGCACGATGGTCTCGGACGGCAGTTTGTAAAGGACCGTGCGGATCGAGTGCAACAGCAGCTCGCCGTCGCCGAGCGGCAGATCGCAGCGGCCGATCGATGACTGGAACAGAGTGTCGCCGCCGATCAACATTTTGTGCCCGGGAAAGTAGAAACCGACACTGCCTGGTGAATGCCCGGGCGTACGCAGAACTTCGTAGTCGAGCCCGTCGATCGCGATATCCAGTTCCGATACTGTATCGGGCAGGTGCTCGACGGCCGGGATCTCCGGCGGGAAACAGTTCATCGGGCTCTCGTAGACCGGCAGGTCGTCCGGGTCCAGCCAGACCGGCAGATCATAACGAGACGCGACGGCCGGCAACGCCGCGATGTGATCAAAATGCGCGTGGGTCAGCAGTACGGCACGCGGCGTCAGCCCTGCCGTGTCGATGGCATCGATGATACGTTCGGCGTCGTTCGCCGGGTCGACGATATACGCCTGGCCATCGTCGTTGCCGATGATGCAGCAGTTGGTGAAAAGCGGGCCCAGGCAGAGGACGTGTAGCTGCATCAGTGATGTGAGAAGATGCGTTCGGGTGCGTGGAAGAGTGCGACGCTCAACTCGTTGGCGCACACGATGACAGCGGCGTCTTTCAGCGAGCCAGCCGGGGCGATGATTGCTCGCACGCCGGCCTCGGCGCCGACTTCGACAGCGTCCGGGAACGGGAAGAATCCGTCACTGGCCATGACGGCGCTCTCGACCGTGTGTTTGCCTTCGTATTTCTCCTTGAATTTCCACACCGCCTGCTCAACCGCGCCGACACGGTCCTGCTCACCCGTACCAACGGCCAGGGTCTCGCCGTTCTTGACGATCACGACGCCGTTCGAGCGCACATTGAGGTTGACATACCACGCAGTCAGGAGATCCTCGAGCTGCTGACCGGACACGTCGACAACCGACTCGACGTCCCCGGTTGCTTTGCTCGTGGCGGTGGCGCGGCTCAGGTCATCGACCGACCGCAGATTGGTCAACAGCGGATCGGCGATCACCAGCGAGCCGTCCGCCATGACTTTTATCGTGCGCGCCCGGCCGCAGTCGTCACCGACGTAGCGCGGTAGATCGGCGAGATTACCGCATTTGAGGATGCGTACGTGCTTATTCAGCTTATACTTTTCAAAGTCGTTGAACACCGCGATCGCGTCGTCGGTGAATGCCGGTGCGACGACGCATTCGGCGAAGGTCGACATGATCTCGTCGGCCGTATCGGCGTCGACTTCGACGTTGAAGCCCATGACACTCCCGAATGCGGCGCGCGGGTCGCAGTCACGGGCGCGTATGTACACCGAGCGCAGCGGTTCGTCGTCGACCGCCGCGGCAACACCGCTGGGGTTGACGTGTTTCATGCAGGCGCAGACCGGGCGGGAGAAGAACTTGCAGATGTTGAGCGCGTACGAGATATCCTCGAGATTGGTTTGCGACAGGCCGCTTTTACCGTCCTTGACGACGTCAAGATCGCCGATGGTACACGTGGTGTCGGCCGGTTTGAACCAGGCTGCGGTCTGGTGCGGATTAGTGCCGTAGCGCAGATCGTCGATTTTTTCGAAGGCCACGCCCATCATTTCGATGCTGTCCGGATAGTCGCCGACGTGCTTGGTCAGGTAGGTGCTGCGTCCGAGAGATTTGTCGCTCATAATGTTAGGCATTTCGGGTGGCGGTTCACAGTTGTGGACGAGATTGAAATCGATGCGGCTAACGTATGCAGGCACCACGCGAATGCAAGACGATGGATAAAAGCTGCCACAGAGGCCGGTACTTAAATCCGACACGACCTGCCGATTTCATAATCGCCTCGCAGCGCAGGGAGACGCGGTCCGCCATGGGGCACCTCAACCGAAAGCCGATCGAGCCTTGACACGACGGGTTGACGCGCTAAACTGTCGCCTTCGTTTGTGTGGACAGATGTGAACAGACGTCATGGGTCGTGGAATTAGACGGTTTAACGATCTGGTACACGCCGCTCGCCGAGGGCGACTGAGCAGCCGGACTGTTAAACCGCGATTCCGCGATTCGCGACATCCCACCGGTAGCCGTTGTGGTTACTTGTCGTTTGTTCCTCCTGCCTGCACCTCATCAAAAAAACCGCATCCGACGCAGGCGCGTCACGTCACTATGGTGTCTCTACGGCATCCGTACCCGACGTCCCGCCATGTCGGAGCAAGTCCAGGAGGACAACTCATGGCTACTCACTCCGTCGATATCGATTTGGGTGGAGGCAAAACCGCAACGATTGAAACCGGTAAAATGGCGCTGCTTGCAGGCGGCTCCGTTACCGTGCGCATGGGCGATACGATCGTCCTCGTCGCCGCGTGCTGCGGTGCACCGAGACCAGGCATCGATTTTTTCCCGCTGCAGGTCGACTACCGCGAAAAGTTCAGCGCTGCCGGTCGTTTTCCCGGCGGTTTCTTCAAGCGTGAAGGCCGCCCGAGCGAGAAGGAAATTCTCACCTGCCGCATGACCGACCGGCCGCTGCGGCCGCTGTTCCCGAAAGGGTTCAAGGAAGACACACAGATCCAGGCGCTGCTGCTGAGCGCCGACGGCGAGAACGAGGCGGATGTACTGGCAATGCTGGGTGCCTCGGCGGCGCTCGTCATTTCCGACATTCCGTTCCTCGGCCCGATCGGGACGCTGCGTGTCGGCCGCGCTGACGGCAACTTCATCGCCAACCCGACCCACGAGGAGATGGCCGAGAGCGATCTCGACCTGGTCTACGCCGGCGTTGAGGACAAGGTGATCATGATCGAAGGCGCTTCCGACGAAGTGTCCGAGGAGGTCTTGCGCGATTCGCTGACTTTCGCCAACGAGGTTGTCAAGAAGCAGATCGCCGCGCAGCGGCAACTGGCCGAAGTGGCAGGCAAAGAAAAGGTCATGCCCGAGATCCAGCTGGTGCCGCAAGAGATCGCTGATGCCGTATCCGAATTCTGCGACGGCAAATTGCGCGAGCCCTGCCTGATCCCCGAGAAGGAAAAGCGCTATAAGGCGCTCGACAACTTGCGCGACGAGATGTTCGAATCGTTCGGCGAACGCTTTGCTGACGAGAACGAGAGTCGTCACGCCAAGACGGCGTTTGTCGACCTGACGGCGGCGACCATCCGTCAGTTGCTGCTGGACGAAAACATCCGCAGCGATGGTCGTGGTCCCGACGACCTGCGCCAGCTCGACTGTGAAGTCGGCGTGCTGCCCCGGACGCACGGCTCCGGCTTGTTTGCCCGCGGCGAAACGCAGGCCCTGGTCATCACGACGCTGGGTACCGGCCGGGACACGCAGGACAGCGATGGCATCACCGGTGGCGAGACGTCGAAGGCGTTTATGCTGCACTACAACTTCCCGAACTTCAGTGTCGGGGAGACTGGCCGTATCATGGGCCCGGGCCGCCGCGAAATCGGTCATGGCGCCTTGGCAGAGCGTTCTGTGGCACGCATGATGCCGAAGGATTATCCGTACACCGTGCGCTGTCTCTCGGAAGTCATGGCCTCGAACGGGTCGACCTCGATGGCGTCAATCTGCGGTGCAACGCTGTCGATGCTTGATGCGGGCATACCGATGATTCGCCCGGTGGCAGGCATTTCCTGTGGCCTGGTCATTGACGGGGACCGGACGGTTCTGCTGACCGATATCCTCGGCAGCGAAGATCACTACGGCGACATGGACTTCAAGGTGGCGGG
>DPYP01000171.1:0-7096 GCA_003545375.1 Lentisphaeria bacterium | reverse complement strand
TCCATCGACCTGATGTACGAGGCGATGCTGAAGAACAAGACATCGCGATTCAAGATCCTCGAGAGCATGGCGGCATGCATCGCTGAGCCGCGGCCGGAACTCAGCCCCTACGCGCCGCAGATTGAGCAGCTGAAGATCAATCCCGAGAAGATCGGTGCAATCATCGGGCCGGGCGGCAAGACCATCCGTCAGATCACCGAAGACAACAATGTGCAGATCGACGTCGAGCAGGATGGCGTTGTCAATATCTACGCTAAAAACGGCGACGACATGGCGAACGCCGTGCGTGCCATTAATTCGCTGACGGCGGAAGTCGAGATTGGCACGATCTATCACGGTGAAGTCAAGACAGTGCGCGAATTCGGCGCTTTTGTCGAGGTGATCGCCGGGCAGGACGGGCTCCTGCACATTTCGGAGATGGCTGACTACCGCGTCGAGAAGGTCGAAGACATCTGCAAGGAAGGCGACAAGGTGACGGTCAAGGTCATCGACATCGATGACCGCGGTCGTATTCGTCTGAGCCGCCGGGCGGCGCTCGAGGAAATCCACGAGGAATCTGCGACCGAAGTGTAACTTGCACTTGTGCGAAACTTCCGGGCGTGCGGCGTGCAACGCGGCCGCGCGCTCGGTAAACGCACGGTACAAAGACGAGCTACTTGCCGGT
The DNA here is from genome assembly GCA_003545375.1 of Lentisphaeria bacterium. Taxonomy (GTDB): domain Bacteria; phylum Verrucomicrobiota; class Lentisphaeria; order JABSQK01; family CAJWLW01; genus CAJWLW01. The sequence continues at coordinate 6,432 of DPYP01000171.1, read as the reverse complement.
CATCACCCAGACACCCTTCCAATCGGTCGGTGGCGGGTTGTCCTTGAAGTGACGGCATCGATCGATGTACATGCGTGACAGTCCGTCGCGGTCATTGCAGGCGGTCGCCTGCTCGAACATCGCAATGCCTTTGTCCCATGACTGCGAGCGGTAGTGACCGAGCGCAGCGTTGTAGATTTCCACCGACTCGCGCAACGAGTTGTTGCCGTTCTCGTGGTCCAGGATTTCGTAGACTGTGATCGGTTCGTTCTTGCCCTTGACCTGCATCACGTCGACCTGGCGCGCCAGGTAATCGCCAGTGAGTTTGCGGTATGTCGACTCGCTGATCAGGATGTTCGTGGAGTAATACTTATTAGCGCCTTCGAGGCGGCTGGCGAGATTGACGCCATCGCCGATGACCGTGTAATCCATCCGCTTCATCGACCCGATATTGCCGGCAAGCACCTCGGCTGTGCTGATACCGATGCCCACGTTGATCGTGTCCTTGCCGGCGGCGGTGCGGCTGTCGTTGAACTGGTGCAGAATACGCATTGTCTCGAGGCCGGCGGTCACCGCGTGGTCTTCGTCCGCGCCGCTGGTGAAGGGCACACCGAAGACTGCCAGCATGGCGTCGCCGATGTATTTGTCGAGGATGCCCTTGTTGTTGAAGATGACGTCGACGGTAAGTGTGAAGTACTCGTTGAGCAGGGACACTGTTTCGGCGGCACCAATGCGTTCTGAAATCGTCGTAAAACTGCGGATATCTGAAAAGAACACCGTTGCTTTCTGGAGCTGGCCGCCGAGCATGGCGTCGGATTCCATCAGCTGATCGGCAACTTCCTTGGTCATGTAGCGAGCCAGCGTCCCTTTCATGCGCTTTTCGCTGGTGATGTCTTCAAAGACCAGCATCGTACCGATGAGCTCGTTCTGCAGGTTGAGCAGCGGCACCAGTGACAGGTTGATCGACATCACGTCGCCGCTGGCCAGTACGATCTCGGTATCCACGGTTGTGTCGTGCTCGTTGCTTACCTGGACGCGGGCTATGCTCTCGTTAATCCAGTCGTTGTGGCGCCCGAAGTATTCCGTGGCGCTGGCGCCAATTATTTCTTCGGTGTCCTCGTGGAGAATACGCAGTGCCGCTTCGTTGCAGGTTTCCACGATGAGGTCGGCGTTGAGCGTCATGACCCCGTTGGTGAGGCTGCGCAGGATTGATTCGTTGTAGTTTTTGATATTGAGGACTTCATCGAAGAGCATGGCGTTTTCAATGGCGACGGTGGCCTGGCTGCAGAAGGCCTTGAGCTTCTTCTCGTCCTGAGCGTTGAATGGTCCGCCATCCTTGTTGAGGACCTGGGCGACACCGATTGCCTTGCCCTGCTTATTGACGACGGGCATGCACAAAATCGACTTTGTCCGGTAGCCGGTTTTCTTATCGACGTCCTGGTTGAAGCGATCGTCCTCGTAAGCGTCTTCGATGTTGACGGTCTCGCCGCTGTGCAACACGGAACCGGCGATGCCAACGCTGCTCGGGAAGCGGATTTCGTTGGTGGTGAGGCCCTGAGCGACCCGCGACCACAGTTCGTCGGTCCGTTCATCGTGGATGAAAAGAGTGCTGCGGTCGGCATCGAGAATCAGGGTCGTGGTTTCCATGATGCGCTGGAGTAGCGGATCGAGATGCAGCTCAGACGAGATGGCCGTGGTCATCTCGAGCATCTGTGTTTCTTGTCGTCGCTGCTTTTCGACTTCCTCGAAAAGCTGGGCGTTCTGCAGCGCTGCGGAGGCTTGGGAGGTAATTGACTCGAGCAACTGCAGGTCTTCGAGATCGAAATCTCCGGCGGTCGGATCTTTATTCAGCAACTGTGTAACGCCGATGATGTCATTGCTGCGCGTACGAATCGGCGCACACATGATATTACGCGTTTGGTAGCCCGTCTGCTGGTCGACCTCCTGATTAAAGCGGGGGTCGGCATAGGCTTCGGGGATGATCACGGCTTTGCCGGTGGTGAAAACCTCGCCGGCGATCCCGGCAGTTGCCGGGATGCGGATTTCCTTCTCGGCCTTGGCGACGCGCGAATACAGTTCGTTGGTTTCGCGGTCGTGCAGGAACAGCGTGCCGCGATCTGTTGTGATCGCTTCGGTGGTGATCGAGATGATGCGTTCGAGCACCTCGTCGAGCGCCAGCGTATCGGAAAGCTGATTGGAAACTTCCAGCAGGGCCGTGACTTTGCCGAGGATATCGGCAATCTTGCCCATGAAATCTTCACGATCGGTCGACGTGAGCGTGTCGAGGATCCGCTTGATATCGGCCTGGTGCAGCCGATGGTTGAGGATCTGATCGATGATCTCGTGATCGATGTTGATCGGTGTTGTTACAGCATCAAGTTCAGCCACGATTGCCTGGCATCCTTTTTACTATTTGTCTGTCACAAGTTCGTAGCGCCTGAACGGAAATCCTTCCCCCGGCTTGCGAGTGATTGAGCGGCAGGTTCAGCGAAGGATCGATGATGTGTATATCCGCGTTGCAGCTGGTGCTCATCGATCATTTTTCGACAATGCTGAGCAGGTGCCGAAAAGGTGCCCGCAGCGCAGCGCAGGGGGCTTTCGTTCAGGCACTACACCGCTACACCACGACACTACTATGCCCGGAACGTACCGAGTCATTGCCTGTTTTGCAACCGAAAGAAACGCGACAAAATTCGGGTTGCAGGGCCATCTCTGAGCTGCTGAAAAAAGTTAACACATTGCAATTTGATATGTTCCGTTTTTCGTGGGATCAGCGTTTGCGCCACAGCAGCACCAATCCGACCACCTGGCAGGCAATGTTCGGCAACCACATCAACACATGCGGCGAGACAATCGATTTGTCCTGGACCGTCTCGAAAATGGTCAGCAGTCCGTAATACAACAACATGACACCGACGCCGATGAGTATGCCGGGCGAGCGCTCGCGGCGGTTGATCTGCAGTCCCAACGGGATGGCCAAAAGGATGAACGAGACAGGAGCGAAAGCCATTGCTACGCGCTTGTGCGCTTCGACGAACAGCGGTGCCGGATTGTCTCCGGCCTCGGTGTACAGCACGATGTACGTCAGGAGTTGTGTAAGATTCATCTGCTTCGGGCGCCGTGACAACGGCCGGCGATTGAAGCGTGAGCCGTAGTCGACCGAGTATTTGAACTCGGAGGAATAGGTGGTGGCGCTGCGGTCGCCCGGGTTTTCCGGGTCCAGGATAGTGAATGACACGGACGATAAATGGACATCGAGGATTTTTTCGGCCGCGTGAACGATGAGCCGGCCTTCGCGGGCATGGATGTCGTCACGCAGTCGCCCCTGGTCATCGAGCCGGTAAATGTGGATGTTCTCGACCCGGTCCCCGTCACGCTTGTCAATGGAGATCTTCGTGCCGTCGAAGATTTCGACGAACCGGCCCTCGTCGAGGATTGTCAGCGGATCCCTGACGCCCTGTTCACGCACCAACCAGCGGGCGTCATGGTTGAAGTTTGGAGCGATATAGAGTTGTAGCCAGCCGCACAGAAAACTCAGTAGCATGCTCAGCAGAATCGCCGGCGCACTGATTTGCAGGAGGCTGACACCGCTGGCGCGCACCGCCGTGATCTCGTAATCGACCGACATGCGGTTGAACAGCAGGATCGTCGACAACAGCAGACCGAAGGGGATCGTATAGCCGAGAATCTGCGGCAGCTTCAACAGGACGAGCTGCAGCAGCGGGATCACGGAAACCCCCTGTGCCAGCAGTCCCGAGAGCTTGGCGAAACTGCCGACAACGAGGATGAAGGAGAGCACGACAATGGCCAGGGCGAGGGTCGTCAGCAGGTTCCAGCAGATATAGCGGTTGATGATTTTCACGGTAACGGCGGCGGTGTGAGGAGCGGTCGCTGGACGTTTGCCTCGGTGGGCAGGAACTTGTTGATTCGATCGATCATCCCCGGGGCGTCACGATGACCTGCTTTGCGGGCGTCGTAGAATCGGTTGCGGGCCTGGCGGTAAAGTTCGAGAGCCGCTGCCTCGTTGCCTTTGCCCCGTTCGTTCCCGGCCATGGTAAAGAGCGCGACGCCCCAGTTATAAGGTCCATCGTCCAGGCCCTTATCCGCTTCCGCGGCCAGTTGGAAATGCTTGAGCGCCATGGGATAGTTTTTATAGTTTTTGAAATAAATCGATCCGATGTTGTTGTGGGTGCGGGCATAGCCCGGCCGCAACCTCAGCGCCTCCTGATAAGCGGCCAGTGCTTCATCGAACCGTTGCAATTTGCGGTAGACGTTGCCGATATTGTAGTACCGAGTATGATCCACGTCACAAGCGAGGGCTTCCGTGAAGTGTGTCAGTGCCTGTTCGTACTCTGCGATGGCGGCAGCTTCCTCACCTGCCTGGCGCAGGTCATTGCCCTTGTCCTCGTAGCGGACGGCGAGGTTGTTCAGTGCTTTGTAGTTGCAGTTGGTAACCTGCAGCGCGTGCTCGCACAATGTCGTGTCGTTCTTCCAGATGGCGGCCTGGCGCGTCGACAGCACAGCGCAAACCGCCAGCAGCACACCGGCAACGACAGCGAGAACTTTGCGGGCAGACGGTGACGTTGCCCGCGTCGCGATAGCCCAGGTGACGGCGACGAACAGGCCGATATGCGGCCAGTAGGTGTAGCGGTCTGCCATGCTCTGCTTGCCGACCTGCAGGATGCCGATGACTGGGACCATTGTACCGAGGAACCATAGCCACCCGACTATCAGCCATGGTGCGCGGCGCCAGTACAGGCACACGACAACCGTTACGACGACGAGCAAAGCCAGGGCGGCTGCAAAGTGCCAAGTGGACAGGCTGTCGCCGGGGTGCGGATAGAAAAACGCCAGTTGCGTCGGGTAGATCGTCAACCAGATGTACTTCACATAGGCGACGGTGGCGTTCATCACGCGAATGCTCATCGAAAACTTCTCGATGTCCGCCACCGCACCGCCCTTGCCTTGCACGAAGACTGTTGTCACCGCCGACCCCAGCACGACAGCGAACAGAGGCAGCTTCTCGAGAATCAGCATGCCGATGCTGCGCGCCAGCTCACCGGCCTTTGCCAGCTTCAACAACTGTCGGTTGCCTTCCGGCGCCGGTGCGAAGCGGTAGCGGCCGAGCGGCCAGAAGTCGAGCAGCAGAAGAACACACGGAAACGTCACCAGCATCGGCTTCGACATCAGGCTGAAGACGAGCATGACGGCACAGATCGCATACCACAGTTTTTGCGTTGATTCGACGTAGCGCAGGTATGCCAACATTCCGAGAAGCCCGAACAGCAGGAACAGCACGTCCTTGCGCTCCGTGCACCAGGCCACCGACTCGACGTGCAGCGGATGCAGCGCGAACAACGCTGCAACGAAGGCCGACGCCCAGAAACGTCCTGTGAACCGCCGCAGGACGTAGAGCAGCAGCAGTGTGTTTATGACATGCAGCAGCAGGTTGGTGAAGTGGAAACCGGCGGGGTTCAAGGTACGGTTGTTTTCGTCGCCCTCACCATAGATTGTGCTGTCGAGCATCAGCGACAGCCAGGTGATGGGGTGCCAGTTGCTGGCGTCCCCACTCGTCAGCGCCCACTTGATCGTGTCTTCGTGCAGACCGGCCCTGACGTTACCGTTTTCGAAGATATAAACGTTATCGTCGAAGTGCACGAAATCGTGGCCGAGCACCTGTATGTAGACCAGAACATTGACGACGACCAGCGCGGCGTAGACCAGCCGCACGTGCTTCTTGCTGATTCGTGCCGCCCGCTGCCGCCGGGGCGATTTGTCGCTGCCGTTTACTGTGGGTGTATCACCCGTAGCAGGCGCACCGTCGGCTGCCGTGGCGACATCGACGGCGGGTTCTGCGGACGCCGCAGATTTTTGTGGTACTTTGCGTTTTCGGTCGCTGCGTGCCATGCCGATCTATCGTTGCCAGTAAGGGATTCCGGTTCGCGGGCGTCGCTCTGATCCGGTTCAACCGTCCGCGCCGGTATGCAAGCCGCATTCACGCTGGGTCTCGTCTTCCCACCACCAGCGCGCAGCGCGTTCGTGTTCACCGGGACGGCTGACGCGGGTGCACGGTTGGCAGCCGATCGATATGAAGCCCTGATCATGCAGCTCGTTGTACGGCACGCGTTCCTCGCGGATATAGGCCCACACCTGGGCCGAGCTCCAGGCTGCCAATGGATTAAATTTTATCAGTTCCGCGCCGCGTCCACTGAACGCCATATCCTTTTCTATGACGTTGAGATCCGACCGCGTCGCGGGGCTCTGGTCCAGGCGTTGTCCGGTGACCCAGGCATCGAGCTTTGACAGTGCCCGCCGCAGCGGTTCGACTTTGCGAACTGCGCAGCATTCACTATGGCCGTCACGGTAGAAGCTGAACAGCCCTTTCTCACGTACCAGCGCCTCGACCGCGGCGGCCTGCGGCGACATCAGGCTGATCTCGATACCATAATGATC
>DPYP01000399.1:1198-6885 GCA_003545375.1 Lentisphaeria bacterium | reverse complement strand
TCCTGGAGCTGGCTGGATCTGGCCCTCAGCATATTCGTCACGGGTGCGCTGCTGCTTCTGTTCGTGATCCTCCTGCGAGCAAGCGCAGCACCATTCCGTCGGATTCGAGAGATTCTGGAGCGGGTGCTCCTGCCACTCATACGCAACTGTCACTGGCTCGAGCTCGCGGCCGTATCGATCGCCGCCGGGGTCGGGGAGGAATGGCTGTTCCGCGGATTTCTCCAGGGCGAGCTCGCCAGCCGCTTCAGTGATGTCCCGGCGATCGTCCTGGCGTCAATCGCGTTTGGGTTCTGCCATTACATCACGCGCACGTACTTCATCCTGGCAACCGTACTCGGCGCTGTTTTCGGTTGGCTCTATTTCGCCACCAACAATCTCCTGATTGTCATCGTCATCCATGCGCTTTACGACTTCATCGCTCTGCTGATCCTGCAGCGGAAATACCGCAAGTAGTCGCTCTCAAATATGTGGAACTGAAACTGTCGCGTATGGTCGCCGTACTGGCCCCCCCTCCCACAATCGAGGACCGAACACTTAATAAGCGATCTTCATCGTATACGTCAATTCCGTCGCGCCGTTCGCCGGCACCTCTACCGTGAACACGATCGCTGTCTTGCGATACGGCTCGAACGGATGACTTGGCTTGATGATGTCCCACTCACCCCACGGCCTTTCGATCACGTCGACCTCGATGTCTTCGTCGAGTGAACTTTCGAGAACCACTGTGATGTCCTGCTCCTGAGCTCGCGCCTGTGGTTTGTGACGAAACACGCTCTGTGTACGCTCTGCCGTCACGCCCGATGTGCCGGAGGCTGCAAGGTCGACCGAGTAACCAACCGGCAACTGCGGCATGCCCTGCGGCCCCGATATCCGGATAGCACCGCTGTCGCTCGTCTGATAGATCACACAGTCACCGGCCGGCAGCGTCATGCCCAGCCCGGCAGCACCGCGATCCCGATTGATGACTCGGATAAAAAGCGGGATGTCCACGGCCTTCACGCTGCCTGCGGCGCTGCTGCCGTCAAATATCGGCTGCATCGTGACCGGCACGTTCAGGGCCTGTACATAGGCGAACTGCCGTCGTTCACCGCGCTTCAGCGATTGCGGAGTCCGCAACGCCGGGATGTCGTACTCGATGGTGCCGTCGCCGTCATCGTCCGGGTCCTCGTCGAGAATGTGCCATGCGGCCTCCGTAAAATCGGCGGACGTGCGGTTCTTCAATTCGATCCAGCCGCTGATATCGGCAGTCGCCGCAGCGCGATCGAGATGCATCGCATACGTCGCCGACCACGACAAGCCGTCGGTCGCATAGGTCAGATCGAAATCCCGGCGCCCGGCAGCCTTCGTTTCGACCAGCCAGGTCAACGTTGGTTCGAGCTTGAGGCTGTCGTCCCATTGTATCACGTTCACCAGGTCGCCGTTGAAGATCCACAATTCGTCGGCCGCGCGCATCATGGATATGTGTCCGTCCGCCGTGCTCAGCAACGTGCCCTGTGCTGTAATATCCGCGGTCAACACGGAGGCGGGCTTGCCAATCGCCCGCTGCAGCAGCGCCGCAGGGTCGGCAAGATGGGACTCAAAAGCCTGGCTCAGAACCACGGTGTCCTTTCCCGTGTTCAGTACCAGACTCGAGGCTGCCAGGCCATTGCTGAGCCCGCTCCAGACGACCTCACTGCGGCCGGCGGCAACATCGAACGCACGCGAGTCATGGACGACTGCGGTGCCGTCGCCGGATACGGAAATTTCAGGTGCCGCGCCAGTGACGGACGCCATCAGGATCGTCGAGGCAGCGCACATTAGTGTGAGGGGTTTTCTCATAGCGGGTTCCTGGTGTTGTCTATTGCTTGCGTATGTTGAATCGATACGATCGCGGCTTCTCGCTGTTGCCGGCGGCGGCATAGCCGCGATTGACACCATCGACCGTCCGGTACACGTACCGCCCGCACCTGTCGGTGGCACGGGTACGCAAGACCACTATACCATCGGCGGCCAGCTCGAACGGTTCACGATAGTCCTGCCAGGCGCCGTCGTCGATCTGGAATTCGATCTTTTGCACCCCGAACCCGCCGGGCGCGTCCCTGGCATGTATGCTGACTTCCAGCGGAGAGGCGATACGCTTGCGGCCCAGCCTGCGACCTGTCAAACTAAGGCGCGATACCGGCGGTGTCGTGTCGAGCCGCCAGTTCGAGTCGAAAAACCCGGCTGCCAGAAAAGTGTCCGGCAAATAACGGAAGGGCTCCTGGACGGTTGATCCGGGCTTTCGGCTCTGGTCCCAGACGACATAATCCGGCCAGTAGAACGGTAGGCCCTCAAGATCTTTGCCAAGGTTCGACACACCGTCGTCGGGACTAATACCGCTCGACAGATAGCCGCGGGCGACCGCGACATATCGTTCCGGGACCAACGGATTTGCTGCGATGAAGAAGTAGCCGAGTTCACTGCCGCTGTACACCTGGTCCGCCACCTCGATGGCCGGCGTTCCGGCATCGCGCCGCAGCCGCAGCGGCAGGTGACCAGCCAGCTGATCGACGATCCAGTTGCTGGACGGGTCGCCGACGAGAATCCAATTGGCCTCGTACGGCAGGTTCGCCAGCGTAAACTGTGAGTCCGGCAATGGGGTCACTAATGGCTGCTTCCGGGCGACATGCTCGCCCTCGGCAAACGGATACGGCTGCATCCACCACGGGCGATCGGCGGTGACCTCGGCGTCGCGGTCTGACCAGTGCAGTGTCATCCAGGCGTTCCAGTCGGCCGCCAGACGCTGGGCCGCCACCCAGTCCGGGTTGCCTGTATCATGTCCTTTGCGGGCACCGTAGATGATGACGAAGCGGGAGCGGAAAGCCTCGGCGATCGGGCCCGACAACTGGTGTGTCTTGCCGGTCGGCGCGGCCGCCTCGATGCGGGACCAGCCGATCACGCGATGGCGCTCATCAAGCTGCGCCCGCAGCACCAATCCAGCTTCGGGGCGGACACGGAACGGTTCGTGATCGTCGATAAAAATACGTACGCACCGCGACATGTCGACAAGCTCATCGGTCAACGCCAGCCGAAACTGCAGAGCGTTACCGGTACGGACCCGCAGGTTGTTGCCGTTGTCGACCATGACGTCGATCCGGGCCCATCGGTTCTGATAGATCAGGCGATCGAGCGTCAGCCACCAGGTGTGATTGTAGCGCAACGTGTTGGTTGTGAGGGTCAGCGATTTCGGAGATTTCTGCCGCTGTTTGCCGAAAAAGAAGCGGTAGTTGTCGACGGCGTCATAGCTACGGCAATGGCGGCCGAGCCCCTCGTTGACCTGCACCCGCACATTGCCGATACGGCGCAGGCGCGCAACGAAAGCTTCGGCGTTGATCGATGGATTGACGCGATCGTAAAGATCGTAGGTCACGTAGACCGGGCTCCAAAGTGCATTGGCCGTCTGCCCCAGCGCGGAGGCCGTCTCCAGCAACGGCCGGCGAGCCGGGTCGACGTACTCCGGCATGCCGGGTGATTCATCGGTATCGTACCAGTGTGGATAAAACTCGAAGTAGCTGGTCCAGCCGGCGGCCGGCGCGGTCGCGGCGAAAACGTCCGGGTGCCGCGTTGCCAGGCGAAAACAACCGTGCCCGCCCATGGAACAGCCTTCGGCGTACAAGCGCTGCTGGTCGACGTTCAGCGCCGGATGTTCGAGCGTCGTGCGCGACAGATCTTCGAGTACCAGGAAAATGTCGTCCTCGCCGATGTAATCCCAGTTCTGACTGCCACGGCCGTCCGGCGCTACCAGCACCCAGCCCGTGCGGTCGGCCCAGGCTTTGCGCCGGCCATGTCCGAGCGGCCGTGTGCGCCCACCGAAACCGTGCAGGAAGAAGGCGGCGGGCGCCGCGGCCTCAGGGTTATACGACGTCGGCACGTACACATGATACGGCTGCATGCTGCCATCGATCGGTGACATGTACGTGCACGCGTAATCGCCGGGACGCACGGGTTCATAAGCGATTGTCGCCGCGCAGCCAAACAACCAGATCAGAATGAATCGCAGACCGGGCACTATCCTGTCTCCGGGACTTTGGATTTTTTGCGGACGCTGATCAGATAGCGTACCAGGAACCACAGGAACAAGGTGTACTCTATCGCCGCAATCCCATAGTAGACCTGATCCGATGCATTACGGTCAACCATGACCAGCGACAGGTAATACAATATCGTCACGAACATCAACGCCACCACGATGGGATGCCGGGTGACCAGCAGAAACGGCAGGAGCCACACCAGATACCAGGGATTGCCGACCGGTGAAATCAGAAAGAGGATGACCAGCGTCCACGCACACCAGCACCACAGGGAAGGCAAGTCCCTGACTTTGCGGACCCCGCAGAGAATGAACAGGCAAAGCCCACCGAAAAGGATCAGCTTGGCCATGCGGGCAGCGGCGCCGGGCGCCGCGCCGGCGGACTCGAGTACGGCGCGCCCGAGCGGGAACAGCGCTGCGTTCATCTCCCAGCCATCGGCAAACGTCTTGAAGCCGCTGAACGGGTCCGTCTCCGCACCGACATAGCAAAGCGCCGCACCGATGACACCGAGACAAACGCAGATGAATCCATTCCAGCCCGCCTGCCTGCGCTTGCCGGTTCGCCAAAGATAGGCAAGCAGCAGGGGCACCAGCAGGACCGGCGTGAGTTTCACGAAGGCCGCGAGCATGAGCATGAGCATCGCGATGTACCCACGCTGTCGGATCAGGGCAAGCACGAAAAGCGTCAACAGCAGCGTGCAGACAATGTCGATGTGGTGAGAGTTATTGATTTCTTTGAGCAGCAGCGGATTCCAGGCATAAATCAGAATCGTTGCCGGCGCCAGTTTCAGCGCATGCACAACACGCCACATGAGCCAGAGTACCAGCAGCTCGATAGCGAAGCACATGTATTTGAAGCCGCTGGGCAGCCAACCGAAAATCAGTGCCTCCGCGGCAAACACAACCTGCGCCGCCGGCGGATAGATCGTCTTGACCCACGGAAAGTTGATGTTCTCATACACGAACGTCGCGGCCGCGCGCTTATCGGAATCCGGCTCAATGTTTTCGATATCGATATATTCGGGCGCCGTCGCGAATGGGCTGAACCCGGCGAGCACCACGTGTCCGTCCCAGATGTAGCGGTAAAAATCGTCCTCGAGAATCGGATTCGAAAACAGCAGCAGCAGCCGCATGGCGATGGCGAAAACGAAAATTATCGAGACCGCCCTGCCCTGTAGCCGCCCCAGCCGCCACAACGCCACGAGATAAACAATCCAGGCGGCAGCGTAGACCGCCAGAAACCACGCGACCGGCCCCTGGTTATGGTCGGGCCCATACGGAAACCACCTGCTGATGATTGTGATCGCCCCAACGCATAACAACAGCAGTGCGCCTGTGACCATTATGTATGTGTTGCGGGGGTCGCTGTCGGGGCTGTCGGTCATGGCTGTATCGATTGTAATGGTGTCTGGGCTCTCTACTTTATTTCGTAGCCACCCATAATCTCTCTCAACGAGGCCGATTCATGAAATCTGTTACACGCTGTCTCCTGTTCCTGATCGCTGCGAACTTCGCAGTTGCCGCTGACAAAAACTACGCCGGTGACCCGATGGAAGGGCACATGACCCTGATGTCGCGCAAACTGATCCGCGGCGTGACCAATGTGGTCACCGGCATTGGCGAAGTGCCGCGCCAGATT
>DPYP01000399.1:0-824 GCA_003545375.1 Lentisphaeria bacterium | reverse complement strand
GTGTCGGGGTTCGGCATGGCCATCGTGCGTACCGCCGTTGGTGTAATCGAGACGGCCACCTTTGTCATCCAGGCTCCGGGCAATTACGATCCCTTGCTGGACCCCTCATTCGTCTGGGAAGACCGCGATCAGCCCGTTGCCGGGGAGTAAGACAGTGGGCCGAGGCTTCCGACCGAAGGCATGCCGTTCACCAAACCGGTTCCACCTTCCCGTTACGTTGCTTTCGCCGCCACAACTGCCAGCGTAGCGCTCAGAGCGCAGGATACGTTCAGGGAGTTCACATGGCCATGCATGGGGATCTGCAGCACCTGATCGGCCTGGCGCAAAATAGCAAAGCGCACGCCCTTCCCTTCCGAACCGATGACCAGACAGGCAGGCGGCTGCGGCTGCCAGTCGTAGATCGACAAGTCGCCGGAGCCGTCGAGCACGTTGATCGAGACCCGCTCGCGCTTGAGCTTCTTCATGGCGGTGTTGAGGTTCGAATGATAGAGGTTCAGATGAAAGACCGCACCGGTCGAAACTTTCACCGCCGCCGGCGTAATGCCGCTGCTGTTGCCCTTGTGATAAATCACGTGCCGCACGCCTAATCCCTCGCAGACCCTCAGGGCGGCACCGAAATTGTGCGGATCCTCGATACCGTCGAACATGACGATCAGGTCGGCATCGATCGGGCCGGCCGGCAGCGGCGTAGTGCCGAGCGCTTCGCACTCGGCACAGACGCCCTGGTGGTCGGGTGATTTCGTCAGGCTGCGCAGGTCCGGCAGACGCTTGACCGGGACAGCGTTTTGCTTGGCCAGTTGCTCGATCTTACTGACACCCGGGTT
>DPYP01000276.1:684-12115 GCA_003545375.1 Lentisphaeria bacterium | reverse complement strand
CTGACAGCGGATTGCTTTCGGAACTCTTGAACGATAGCACGAGAAGGGCTGGGATGCGAACATGAGAACCGACAATCCGGCCTGCGCTCCGAGGCAACTGCAGGGAGGGAAGACGGCCTGATCCTGCCGCCTGAACTGCGGAAATGGACAAGTGCCCTTCGGTGGCATCTCCGAGGGGTTCAGAGTGCCTCGGAGAAATCTGCGATGGGAACGCACTCGAGCTCGAGTGCGTTAATTTTGACTAAATTATGGCATGAATAACCTGTGCAATTTATCAGATTATATTTCGTTCATAACTCAATACTCAAATATCAAATTCGCCACAACAAAGTCTGTCCAGTTCTCAATCACAGTGGTAAACTCAGGCGAAATTAAATTAATGGCTGTAACATTGCGGCGTTAAAACTAGGGCAATTGTACTGTAAAGTTCAGTTCACCGGCCGTTGCTGGTCGTTTTACATCAGGCACTGCATCATGTCACTGATCGATCAAATTGATATCCTGGAAGAGCTGTGCGCCACCCCCGGCATTGCCGGTCTCGAGGACCCGATGGTCCGCCTCGTCCGGCGGCTGATGAGCCAGTACACCGACGACGTCTGTGTCGATAAACTCGGCAACGTCATCGGCAGGATGCCGGCGGCACAACCGGATGCCAAGACGCTGCTGATCGCGGCGCACATGGACGAAATCGGTTTCGTTGTCCGGCATATTCGCGACGACGGATTTATAAGTGTCTTCAAATGCGGGTATCCGCTCGATCGCGTGCTGCCGAGCACACCGGTCGCCGTGCACAGCGACGAGGGTACGGCGCACCACGCCATCTTCGCGATCAAGTCGCACCATGTCTCGACGCCGGAAGAGCGCTTCCAGGTGATCCCCATCGAGGACAGCTACATTGATGCCGGCTTCGAGAGTGCGGAAGCGGTCGCGGCGGCCGGCATTCATGTCGGCAGCCCTGTCACCTGGTGGCCGAATTTTCGGGTCAAGGGCGATCAGATCATGACGAAGACCCTGGACAACCGGTTGTGTGTTTTTGCGGTGCTGCAGATGATGGCCGCACTGAAAGGGCGGGACCTGCCGGTCAATGTCGCATGTGTTGGCACGGTTCAGGAGGAATTTTCATGCAAGGGTGCGGTGGTCGCGGCGTACAACGTCAAGCCCGACATGGCCGTGGCGATTGACGTCACAATCTCGATGGACACGCCTGAGCTTCAGGGCCAGGAACTGAGCGAAGCACGATTGGGCGGTGGTATCGCCATCAACAGTTTCGGTTATCATCCGACCCTGCCGTTCGTCGGAACCACCGCGAATCCGAAACTGGTGCAGCAGATGGTTGCAACGGCGGAGCGCCACGAGTTGCCGTACGTGCGGACCATCAGTTCACGGATCATGACGGACGCCTCGTGGATGCAATACGTCGGCGACGGCGTGCCGGTAGTAGAACTTGGCATCCCATGCCGCTACTGCCACAGCCCGACCGAGGTTGCAACCATTACCGACACCCAGACTGCGATCGATCTGTTGACGAACTTCGTGCTCGACCTGCCACCTGATCTCGACCTGAGCCGGGGGTAGGGTGTCGCCGGCCGGATTCTGTCCAGCGCTCAGCCCTTCTTCCCAGCCGCTGTCAGGAAATCACGAAACAGGATTGTTTCGCTGAGGTTGTCGACGCGCAGGCAGTCTTCCCACTCGGTTCTGACGTATTCGAGTGTCATGTACCCGCGATAGCCGATCTTGTCCATCACCTTCACGATACGTCCGAAGTCGATGACGTTGTCGGCGAAAGACGATTGCAGTGCGCCTTTACGGGAGCCGCGCACGTGGAAATGGCTGGTGTGTGCGAGCAACGGCTCTACTTTGGCATCGGCGATGCCGATACGGGTGAAATGCGAATAGTCGAGGGTGTACGTCAGGCCCGGCACAGCCTTGACGAATCGCCGGGCGGATCCGGGGCGCCCGATCATCGAACCGAGATGCGGTTCGACACCGAACACGATGCCATGTGCTTTGGCCCGTTCGATACGCCAGGCCAGTTCCCGACATGAATTGGCCCAGGATCGCGTCAGCGATTCTTCCTTGAAGCGGATACCCGGCGCCGACGTCACGTGGGGCGCACCGACGCGCGCCGCGTACTCGAGAGATTTCTCGAACCAGTCACGTGCCTTGCGACGGCGCGACGGCATTGGGTTGTTGATCGCCATCGAGAACTCGTCCGTTGCCGGCAGCAGAAAAATATCTGATGCTTTCAGGCCGCGTTCGTCAAGTTTCCTTTTCAATGTTTTTGCGGATTTCGCAACGTTACGAAACTCGGTTGCCGGCTGCAAGTGCGAACGCTCATGCATGAGGCCGATGTCGACTGCCTTGACCCGGAGCATCTTGATCAGGTCGAGCACGTCATTGTGCGGCAGCAGGGGAAAGGTGAAATCGGAGCAGGCAAGTTTTGGTCGCATGGGGATGGCTTGAATGTTGGCGTTTCAGAGTTGTGTGAGAGTGTTGCAGTCCCATTCGGCGGCGGCCAGGTAGCCGCCGTCGATGGTGAGGGATGTGCCGGTGATGCCGGCGGAATCCTCACACGAAAAGAACAGGCCTGAGCGCGCGACCTCTTCTGGGGCGACCAGGCGATTGATCGGGATACGTCGAATGCGCTGGGCCAGGAACTTGTCGCCATCGGCGAATTGGCCGTAGTATCCAGCCGTCATCGGCGTGTCCGCCAGGCCCGGGCACAAACAGTTGCAGCGCAGCCCGAGATGGGCGTAATCGAGCGCGATCGACTGGCTCAGGAGCAGCACCGCCCCTTTTGTCGTGGTATACGCCGGGGTATCGACCTGGGCTACGAAAGAACTGATTGATCCGATGTTGACGACATAGGAATGCTGATTTTTCTCGAGGTGCTGTATGCCATGCTTGAGCGAGAAGAAAATAGACTTCACGTTGATGCCCATCAGTTCATCCCACTCGGCCTCCGTCATGTTTTCAAGGCGCTTTGCAATACCTTTCGCGGCGCAGTTGAAGATGATCTGCAGGCCACCGAACCGGTCAACAGTGGCAGCGATCGCGGACTGTACGTCCGTTTCATTACTGACATTGCAGCGGCAGAAGATCGCCTCGCCCCCGGACGCATTGATTTCTTCGGCGACTTCGTTGCCGAGCGCCTCGTTGATGTCGACTATCGCAATGCTGGCGCCTTCACTCGCGAACAGCTTCGCCGTGGCGCGTCCCATGCCGGAGGCGCCACCGGTTATCCAGGCGATCTGCCCCGTTAGTTTTTTGCTCATTTTATGTTCTCCGTTGAATTGCAGTTTTGGTAGGGTGGACAGGACTGGTACTCTACGACCAGAACTGCGGTAAATCTTCCCGGTACGCGTCGAGAAAGGCGTCGGTCACGTCGCGTGCCTCTTTGATGTGACGCACCCACGGATCGAGTGCCATGGCCTGCACGACTTTGCCGCGATCCCCTTCCACGGTGGCTTGCGTCAGCAGTTCGTGAATCGTCACCTGTCGTCGGCACAATTCCATGGCGAACGTCGGCAGTGTCCCGACATGCACGCCACGCGCCTCACCGCCGGCAATGATTGCGGGGACGTCGACGATGGCATCGTCCGGCAAGTTGTCGATGGCGCCGCGGTTCGGGATGACCAGCGCCGGCAGGTACAGGCGCTGCCCGCTTTCCAGTGCTTCCATGACCTGCGTCGGCTTTTCGTCGTAGTGCGGATGATCCGGGTCAACCGGAAACGGGAAGTCGTGATACTCCTGGCGCACCATGCTCTGTTCGGCGGCGGTTGCCTGCTGCGCTCGCAGGCTATCAATTTCCAGATGGTAGCCCAGTGCTTCCCATTCGGTGTGATCGTAGAAGAACGGCAGATATTCGATGATGTGATCGTCATAGCCGATCGGGTAGATCCCGAACGTCTCGAGCATATCGAGTGTGAATTTCTGGGCCGGGATGTTGTGGTGAATCTGCTGCCAGTATTTACTCGTTCGCACCTGCTCGGCGAACTGCGTCATGTAACTCTCACCGGTACTTTTCAATCGCAGGTCGAGCAGCCAGTTGAAGTGGTTGACGCCGCCCGAAATTACCTCGAACGCGTCCGGTTCGTGCCCGAGCATTTCGGCAATAACTCCCATTGACCCGTGCACCTGATGGCAGAACCCGAGTGCTTTCAGGTCGGTGTACGCCCTGAAATAGGTACACAGAAACGACATCGGATTGGTGAAGTTCATCAGCCAGGCGTCCGGGCACAACTCCGCCATGTCGTCACAGATTCTCATGAACATGGTGATATTGCGCATGGCGTGCGCCTGGCCGCCGGGGCCGCCGTTCTCGCCTTTGAACTGGTGTACGCCGTGCAGTTTCGGGATCTCGATGTCCTGAATCCAGTAGGGGATGCGTTTTGCTTCACAGGATGTCACGACATAGTCACAGCCCGCCAGTGCGGCGCGCTGGTCGGTGGTGCTGGTCAGTTGCAGGGGTGCACCCGACTCCCCGACAAGTTTCTGGTTGCGCTCGAGCGAGTCTGCCAGTCGGTGATCGTCGATGTCCATGAGCACGAGCGTGCTGTCATGCAACAGTTCACAGGCACACAGGCCCTTGGTGATTTCTTCCGTGAAGCCGGAGCCGGCCCCGAGCATTGCGATACGTTTTGCCATCAGTATGATCCTCCACGGCAACTGTACTTTGTGCAGCGGTGGCGTCCAGCTATATTGCCTGTCCAATCTGGACAACACGTGACAGGCCTCTGCAGAAGAGGATACATGCATCGAGAAAGAGATCGGTACGTATCGTCATTGGTATGGTTTGATTTTTTTTCGTTCTGGTGAATGCGATCACACTGCGGTTGGTAAGTTGTTTGCGGCGGCGGCATAGTTCTGCGGCTAAACCTTACTTCCACATCACGCGCCATTGAACTCCTAACCGATCCCGGACTCATGGACACAGTTCTCAATGTGTTTGCCATCATCGGCGGCATTGCGTTGTTCATCTTCGGCATGAATATCATGACCGCAGGGCTTCGCGGGACTGCCGGTGACGGGTTACGCACGGTTCTGACGCGAGTCGGTCGGAGCCGGTTGGCCGGTGTGACTGCCGGCACGTTTCTCGGTGGGTTGATCCACAGCAGTGCTGCGACTGTGATGATCGTGGGGTTTGTCAACGCCGGGCTGATATCTCTGCCCAGTACGATCCCATCGATTCTCGGTGCGAATATCGGCACGACGATTTCTATGCAGGCGGTTTCGTTCAAGTTGTCGTCCTACTGCTACCTGGCGATCGTTTTTGGCCTGGCGATGAACCTGCAAAAACGTTATCCCCGGATAGGGCAGGCGGGATTGGCCCTGCTCGGATTCGGCTTGCTGTTTCTGGGGATCGAGACGATGGCCGAAGCGGCCTACCCGTTCCGTGCTCAGCTTCAGCCGATCCTCAGTCCGGTGAACGGGGCAACGTGGTCGGGCATGTTGTGCGGCATCGCGCTGGCGGCGGCGCTTACAGCCGTCTGGCAGAGCAGCGGTGCGACCATCGCGATTTGTTTCGCGTTTGCCGAGGCCGGGATTTTTACCAGTCTCGAGCAAGTGTATCCCATCGTTCTGGGTGCGCACATCGGCACATGCGCGACGGCGCTGTTGGGCAGCATCGGCACCAACATTCAAGCACGCCGTGCTGCCTGTGCGCACCTGGGCTTCAACCTGTTCAATGTTGCCTTTGCAGTTGCTGCCAGTCCGCTGTTCCTGCGATGGATTCCTCTTACGGCAACTGACCTGGTACGGCAGACGGCAAATCTGCATACCGCAGTCATGGTGGTCTCGGCACTGATTATCTTGCCGTTCTCGGCGGCGTTTGCCCGCATCATCACTGCGGTTGTGCGTTCGAACAAGCCGCCGCCGCCGCCGAGCTTTCTCGACAGCACGGCGATTGCGAAACCGGAACTGGCACTGCATGCGGTGCTCTCGGAACTGCAGCGCGTTGCGAAAGTATGTGGCAACAGTTTTCAACTTGTCCCGCATCTGATGCTGTTTAAGCACAAACGCGACACGGTACGGACGATCAAGAGCAATGAGAAGATCGTCAATGAGATCAAGCGGGCGGTGCGCGACTACCTGGATGCCTTGACTGGTCGCTACCTGTCGCAGCGCCAGCTCATGCTGATTCAATACGTCGATCGATGCATGATCGACCTCGAACGCATCGGCGACCACATCGACGAGCTCTGCGACGTGTCGTTACGCCGGCAGGCACAGGATGGTGCGTTGATGGACAAGGCGTTGCTGGAGGAGTTGCTGGGGTTGTATAAGAGTGCTGCAAAGGTCCTGGAGCTGGTCATTCAGTCTCTGGATCCCGACCAGAAAGCGTTTCAGAAATCTGCCCGCGACATCCTTGACGCCCGAGATGCGTTCAAGGAGCGGCAGGGCGTTCTGCGTGAAGCGTTGACCGGCCAGGTCACCAACCACGAGATCGATCCGTTGGCAGCTGTTTTCTGTGCCCAGTACATGGGCGTGTTTCAACGCATCGTCAAACACGCCAGAAACATTGCACTGGTGCAGTTGCAGCCGGAGTTCTTCATCAAGCGCACGAAGCTCGAGCGGACGGCAGATCCCGCGCCGAAAACCGACACGCCGGAACTGGCCGATGCCCAGGACTTTCTCAACCGCCTGCAGTCCGACGATCGTCTGTAAGGGGCGTATGGCACTGAGAATAGAATCAGACGGGTACGCCTTTCTCTTCTCTTCCCTTTTGTGGCACGCCGCCTTGTTTGGCGGTCGAGGGGAAACTTCGATTAGGCGGACGCGCTCAAGCGTTGTTGAAGAACGGCTGGGTCCAGGCGAACTGTTCACCGTCACCCCAGCATTCAAAGCGGACGTAGCCCGAATCCGGGTTGGCTTCGAAATCGATGTGACTGTCATCGGTGACCTGCAGGCGGGCTCCCCGGTGGCCGATGGCGACGATGCGCCTGGCGTTCTCGGTCTCGATTCGGATGCGGCTGCCCCGCACGCGGATCGACGAAATGATCACGCCGGTCGAAGGGTAGAATCGGCCGGCGGCGATGGCTGCCAGGATCCCCTTGGCTGTGCGCTCCTGGCTGTACACCATATTCCAGCCGCTGCCGATATCGCTGCGGATATGACTGTCATCGTGGGCGTAGCCGAAGAGCCGGCGCCCCTCCGACAGCAGGATATCCCACTTGTTGGTGCAATACGGTGAGCCTTGCAGACGACCGATAACGGTGTTGAATACTTCGAGGCCGTGATAGCCGACCCACTCCCTCAATTTATCGATCGACGTATAATCGAACGCCTCCTGCCAGTTGGGATGTGCAACGACGGCCAGTCCGCTGCCGGCCGTGACCCGATTGAACACTTCCTGGCGTTGCCGAAGCGGCGGCACCAACCGGTCCGCACCGACGTGCAGGATATGACATCCGTTGGCGGTGATCTCGTTACCGGGGAGCAGCACCATGCCCCGGTTGTCCCACTGCTTGTAATCTCGACTGTTCGTCAGGATGTCGTGGTCGGAGATTGCTAGAAAATCGTAGCCCAGTTTTGCGTAGTCGTTGATAACCCGCTGCGGCCGTTCTGCACCGTCGCTGTTGTTGGTGTGGGTGTGGAGGTTGCCACGCAACCATTGGCCGTTGGTCAACTGCCGATATGGGTGATCGAGCTTGGGCATCTATTTTCCTTTGTTTGATGGTCTGTTCTGCTATGAATTGGCTCAGTATAGTAGCCGGTTGCAGGTAATCCAAGAGCGGAATTCAAAGCAATTAATCCAGACTCTGGACAGACTATTTTCAAATAGCCACCCAGTTTCCCGGTGCGTCTCGGCGTGATCCTGGCCACCCACGCGAGCTTTCGGACGGCTGACCGGACGGCGACGCAGTGCCGCGAATGGAATAATCGAAGAATTTGGAAGCGAGCGGCAAACGGGGTACAGTGCCTGCATACCCAAAAGGTCACCCGATAAAGCTTACCAAACAACAGATCGCACACTTCAAGACCTTTGGTTATTTGATCCGTCGCCAAGTATTTCCGCCGGATGAGATGGCCGCGATCGTCCGGGCGGTGGAGGGCCTTTGGCGGCAAATGGAGACAGCGGGGAAGGTCGAAGTCGGTAATTTCATCGAGCCCTGCCCGCAGTTGGTCTACCTGGTGGACGATGACCGTATCTACGAGCCGGTGTTGCAGCTGCTCGGGCCGGGCTTCATTTGGGGCGGGTCGGAAGGCAATCGACGCGAAGACAGTGAGCTCGACGACCATTTCTGGCATTCGGATCGCGATGTTGTGAACGGTATGACCTACGGTTGCATCAAGCACATGATCTATTTCGAGCCGACGACTAAAGACACCGGGGCGCTGCGGATTGTGCCCGGGTCACACCTCCAGGCGTTGGCTGAATTGCTTGATCCGCTCAACGAGCAGCGGCCGGATACCTGCCGCAGGTTGTTCGGTGTCGAGGGCGACGAGCTGCCTTGTGTCCCGCTCGAGGTTGAACCGGGCGATCTGGTGATGTTCAGCCAGTACCTGTTCCATGGTGTCTATCACAAACAGAGTAGACGGCGCTACATCGCCTTGAAGTTCGCGGAGAAACCGACTGAGCCCGAGCATTTCAAACTGCTGAACATACACACGCCGGACAGGTCGAGGCTGCATGAGAGTTTTCTCAGCAGCGAGCGGCCGCGCATTCGCGAGATGATCGAAAATGTTCACGAATCCTGGGTGCCTGGGAGCTGAAGTTGGAAATCCTTGTACTCGGCGGGACGCAGTTTATTGGCTTACGACTGGTTGAGTTGCCGGTTCGACAATCTCACCAGGTGACGGTTCTCAACCGCGGCATTTCGCCGGCGACGTTGCCGGAATCGGGGTCACGGCTGCTGACGACCGCTTTACTGCGACCGTGCTGCGGGCGCCAGTGGTCTATGGCCCGCACAACCCGTTTTTATCGCAGAATTCTAAACTAATGGACGAAGCAGCAACACGGGTTCCGGGTATATTCCCCCTTCGGCACGGTCGATATTTGTGTTTACAACGACGAGAAAATCCGCTGGGGTCTCGGCTGGCGTCCCACGTACGCGCTGCTCGAGGGCATGGTGGTGACCTATCAATAGTGGCCGGACCAGGGCCGCGACAAGGCTGAATGTGACTATTCTGCAGAAGACGCGCTGGTGGCGTGTCTGAATTCTTAACACAACCGGGGAACCTAAATGTCTGACGAAAGCGTGAAGATTGGCGTAGCTGTACCGCCAGCGGGGCTGGAATCTTATGCCTTCCAGGGGCTGGGTTACGTGCACAACACGCCGGTGGCGGATCGACGCACGGTGTGGACTGTCGGGCGTGGTGTGCCCTTACCCCAGGGTAAAATAAACGATTTGGCGGCATTGCAACTCGTCGATGCGACCGGCACCGCGGTGCCGCTTCAGACCCGGGCGCTGGCGCAGTGGCCGGATGGCAGCATCATGTTTGCCTACCTAACGTTCCAATGTGATGTGGCCAACGACGCACCCGCCGAATTCGACCTGCGTTTCGACGGTGCGGCGTCGCCGGTGCCCGAGAATCCTGTTGCTGTCGAACAAGCCGAAGGCTGCACGAGTCTGGACAACGGCGTCGCCCGCATTGAGATCGGCACAACCGGTGACCACCCGAGCTTACGCCTGACTGTCGGCAACGCTGCGGTTTTTGATGGGCTGCTGGATTTGTGGACCGTGGATGACGATGGGACCCGATTCAGCGGGACAGTCGACGAGGTTCGCGTCGTTCAATCCGGACCGATCACCGCCGTCGTTGAGCTGCACGGGAAGCACTGCAATGCCGCCGGAGATGTCTTCCTCGATTACATCGTCGAAGTTCGGTTGGATGCCGGACGTGCCGACATGCACCTGGCCCATACGTTCCTGAACATGGGTGAGGAGCCCGACGGTGTAGTGGTCAGCGAGATCGGGCTGCGGTTGTCGTCAGCCGGCGGCAAAGTTTCGCACGTTGTCGGCCAGTTGAGTTCCGGGCAAAGTTCCTTTCCGCGCCTGTGCGAGGTGCCGGAGGACGTACAGATCGACTTTAACGAGACGATCGCGCGAATTGCGGACGTGAACAGCCTACGGGAAGACACCACCGGCTACGCGCCGTATCTGATGACCAACCGCGACATGGTCTACCCGTACCTTGGTCTGCGGGGCGATGGCTGGTCCGCCGTGGCGGTCTTGCATGAGGCCTGTGAGAATGATCCCAAATGCTTGTCGGCGACCGGCGGTGACATGGCATTCCACATGTGGCCGCGCGATGCCAAGCTGCCGACCCTGCGCCAAGGTATGGCGCGCCGGCACGAGGCGACTATCGCCCTGCTGGCGCCGGATGTTTCGGCCTTGGACATGCACAAGGCGTTTCACCAATGGGAAGCACCGGCGAACGTATCCCTGCCGTTTCCCTGGTTTCAGCAGTGCAAGGTGATGGGAATGGAATATATCATGGAGTGGCTGCCGCTGCGCTATCGTCACCTCGAGGCCAACATGGCCGCGACCATCGAGCGTGGCTGGGTTTCCGGTATGTTCGGCTATGGCGACGACCCGAACTCCGGCTATGCAGCCGGGTACGCCAGTCACGGGCTCGGCGACCATACGGTCTGGCTCAACAACGAGCACGACTTCACTGCGCAGGCGGCCACGCAGTACTGGCGAAGCAATCGCCCCAAAGCCTGGCTCAGTACCCGCGTGTCGGCACAGCATCAGGTTGATGTCGATTTTGTAAGGCGCAGCGACGACCCCTGGAAAGTCGGCGGTATCCCGGCGCACAGTGCCGGGCACACGACGGCATCGGTTTATCCCAGTCACACCTGGACGGAAGGGTTGCTGCAATACTACCTGACCAGCGGCGATGCCCGGGCACTCGAGGTGGCACGCAGTCTTGGGCGCAACCTGTGCAAGTACGTCGAGGAAAGGATCGAACCGTTGCGTACCGAGAGCCGTATGTTCGGCTGGGCCTTGATTGCCTTGAACGCTGTGGTCGAGATCACCCAGGACGAGCGCTGTCTGCGCTGCGCGCAGACCATCCGCGACGAGATCGCGGAGGTCGTTGATCGGAGAGGTACCTTAGACAGCATGGGGATGAGCTATGGCACCGGCACCGTATTGTCGGGGCTGACCGGCCTGCACCGAATCACCGGTGACAAGGCCGCACTCGAGCTGGCGGTTACAATTCTCGACTGGCAGATGACGAACGGCCGCAACGACGTCGGTACGACCTGGGGCGATCAACTCGAGCCCTACGACCTGAACCTGACGCTGCCTGTCTACGCCTACCTCTGGTACGCCACGGGCGAACGCCGGTTTCTGGAGGAGGGGATCGACTTTTTCCGTTTCACTGGTATGCCTGTCGCCGCCGGAGGCCAAGTCCGTTCCGCGAGCAAGCACTACCGGTCTTGCATCGGGTTTCTGAAGGCGGCCCACGACGTAAACGTGCT
>DPYP01000276.1:0-275 GCA_003545375.1 Lentisphaeria bacterium | reverse complement strand
CCGAAGCCTGACAGCTTTCTGATGCCCGACACAATCGACAAATGGCACGGCAAACCGTTCTACGAGAAACCGCTTGGATCGACTGCCGAGGGGACCGATGACGGTCGCGCCTCTGTGTGGATCACCGACTTCTCGGCCTGCGAACCCGCCGATCACCTTGCCGAGTGGTCACTGATCGACTACGCCAACGACGAATTTTCCGGCCAGCTCCTGCACGCGCCGGCGAATCAGCCCGGGGGCGATCTGACCATCGAACTGAATGTCAGCGGTTGGTA
>DPYP01000043.1:4930-14667 GCA_003545375.1 Lentisphaeria bacterium | reverse complement strand
CGCAATGTACTTGACCATGACCGCTGAGCCGACAGCGGGAAACAGCAGCCATCGCCAGCGTGACCGGGTGCCGTGAGCAAACAAGGCGACGGCGATCAGCAGCACGAGCAGCGTGTCGAGATGTGCTTCACCGGCGCCGTACAGTAGAATCAGCGGGTTCCAGGCATACAGTGCGGCCCAGTGCGGCGGTCGGTTCCACTGCCGCAGGAGAACAGGCAGCAGCAGGAGCACGCCAATCTCGCACAGCATGAAAAACAGCTTGAACACGACGAGAGGCGACGCCGCAGACAACGGCCCGTCGCACAGTGCTGCAAGGCCGCGGAAGATCAGCATGACAACGGGGCCGTAGACAGTCGCCATGTCCTTGTGGCTAATATCGTCGAAGAGCGGATCGACCGCTGCATATTTGCTTGCGGCAGGTGCGGTGACGTAGGGATTATCGCCGTGAAGCTGCAGGCGCCCCTCCCAGACGTAACGGTACATGTCGTCGGTCACGGGATAGGAGAGAAAGCACAGACGCAGAGCAATACCCACGCCGATGATCGCCATCGACGTGCCCAGCACCCTGTGTCGTTCGAGCTTGCGGAAGACCAGGGCGTACAACAACGCATGCGCTGTAACAAATGCGGCACAGCACAAAATCGGCTCCCGCCCTACCCCGCCGGAAAAGCCCAGCAGCACGACACAGGCGAGATACACAATAAAAATCAACAGCAACGACATGACAGAGGCAGGTTCGGTTTCGATTGATCAGGGTACAGTAACCCGCCGGACCAGACAGTTGTATTATACGAGCGCCACGCGAAATTAGCCACCTTGTAAACCTGTAACCCACAAGTATTCCCATGTCCAACCGCGTCAGATTCGCGCCGTCACCAACCGGTGAAGTCCACATCGGCAACATTCGCACGGCTATTTTCAATTGGCTCTATGCCAGGCATACGGGCGGTCGATTTCTGTTGCGCATCGAGGACACCGACCGCGAACGCTCGACACCGGCAGCGATCGCCTCACTGCTTGACGTCATGGCATGGCTGGGGCTGGCCTTTGACGAGGAGCCGCTGTACCAGAGTGCCCGTCTGGCCGCGCACACGGCAGCAGCGGACCAACTGCTGGCCGACGGCCACGCCTACCGCCACGCCAAGGGCGAGGGCGGCGAAGCGACTCTATTCCGCATACCTTGGGACAGCGACGCGATTCCGGAGGTGCGCGAAGCCGGCGATGTCCGGCTCGAGCTGCATGCCGAGACACCGGTGGTCATCGATTTCACCGGTGTTTCGTATGCCCTGTTGACGAAGAAAGGCAAAGCGAGTCCGCAGGCCGGAGCCCTGGGCGGCTTCCACGGGCTGCAACTCCTCGACGCAAGCGGCACCATACTTTACGAGCTGGACCCGGACATCAAGGCGGTGCTCGACGGCGAGAGCCGTCAGTTTGAAGGTGTCGCGGCGATGACATTTCGACGGTACGAGATCGTCTATACCGACCTGGTCAAGGGCGAGTTGCGCAAACCACTCGACAGCCTCAAGGACCAGGTGATTGTGCGCAGCGACGGCACCCCGGTGTTTCATCTGGCAAATGTCTGTGACGACATCGAGCAGGGCATCACTGAAATTCTGCGCGGCGACGATCATGTCGAAAACACCTATCGCCACATCCTGCTCTTCCGCGCCCTCGGCGCGACACCGCCGGCCTACGGTCATTTCCCGATGATCGTCAACGCCCAGGGCAAGCCGTTCAGCAAGCGCGACGGCGATGCCTACGTAGGCGATTTCCGCGCCAAGGGTTACCTGCCGGAGGCTTTGCTCAATTACCTGACCCTGCTCGGTTGGTCGCCGGGTGACGATCGCGAGCAGATGACAAGCGACGAGCTGGTGGCGGCGTTTACCCTCGAACGTGTGAACAGTGCCGCAGCTCAAATGGATATCAACAAGCTGAAGAACCTCAATGGCCTGTACATCGCGGCGATTGCTCTGGACGATTTCATTGAAGTGATTCAGCCGTTTGTCGCGTCGCAGCCCTGGGCAACGGCGGCGGATTCAACGCCACTGCGGACGGTGGCAGAGTTGATGCAGTCGCGCTGCAAGCTCTTCACCGATGTTGCCGACTGGTCGTACTTCTTCACCGATGACCTAGAGTTTGACGAGAAGGTGGTACGCAAGGCATTGCAGAAGGACGGGGTCGCGGCAGCCCTGCAGCAGTTGTCCGACGCGCTCGCTGAAAGGGAGCCGTTCGACGAAGCCGCTATCGAGGCAACAATTCACGCTACCACGGAGGAACTCGGGCTGGGGCAAGGCAAGCTGAACGCTGCGATCCGGGCAGCGGTGACCGGCACCAATGTCGGCGCCGGACTCTATGAAACTATGGCAGTACTGGGACGCGAGCGCACCTGTCGCCGCCTGCAGTTTGCCATTGACAACCTCTGTGCCGGATCATCGGCACAGGAATAGACGGGAAGATTATCATGGAAGAACAGTTCAAAAAAATTATTGAAACTATCGGCGAAGATCCGAATCGTGAAGGCCTGCGGGACACACCGGCGCGTGCCGCACGGGCCTTCGAGTTCCTGACCAAGGGCTACACGCAGGACGTCGGGAAGATCATCGGCGACGCCATTTTCGACACGGACACCGATGAGATGGTGATCGTCAAGAATATCGAGCTGTACTCCCTGTGTGAGCATCATTTGCTGCCGTTCATCGGCAAATGCCACGTCGGTTATCTGCCGAAAGGCAAGGTGCTCGGACTATCGAAACTGGCACGGATCGTCGAAGTTTTTGCCCGGCGCCTGCAGATTCAGGAGGTGCTGACCAAGCAGATTGCCGAGACGATCATGTCCAGTGTCAACGCTGACGGCGTTGCCGTGGTGATCGAGGCTCGGCACTTGTGCATGATGATGCGGGGCGTGGAGAAACAGAACTCGATCATGGTCACTTCCTGCATGCTCGGCGCATTTCGTTCGCACAACCGGACACGCTCGGAGTTCCTCAGCCTGATTCGCGATTAGTGTC
This sequence comes from Lentisphaeria bacterium, assembly GCA_003545375.1. Classification (GTDB taxonomy): domain Bacteria; phylum Verrucomicrobiota; class Lentisphaeria; order JABSQK01; family CAJWLW01; genus CAJWLW01. The sequence goes on along the minus strand of DPYP01000043.1, from coordinate 11,659 downwards.
CCGGTAAACAAAATTCGGCAGGATACTGCCCCCGGCAATACAATGGCACGATATCGACTGCACAACCTGGTGGTGGAAACGGTCGTCGGCGTACACCTGCATGAACGTACGAGACGGCAGGCGATTCATATCGACGTTGAGTTCACCGCCAACGCAATGGCGGCGGCGGCGTCCGATTCGCTGGACGACTGTGTCGACTACGAGGAGCTGGCAGAACGCATCCGTTGCGAACTCCGCAAAACGGATTATGAATTATTGGAAAGCGTGGCGGCTTTTGTCTTCGAACTGGTCACATCGACCTCCGGTGTCACGGAACCGGTGGTGCGAGTCCGCAAGCCGGCTGCCCTGACTTTCGCCGAAGCTGTAGAGATTGAACTGCCATGAGCAAGTTGCTGACAATCGCTACCGGCATGCTCGGTGACTAGATCGATTCCGGGCCGGCATGAAATAACAGGCGTATGTCAATCAATACCGCGCATCGTCACGTGACTGAAGTTGATGCTGGTCGCGTAACCGCCGATGCCGCCACGATCTACCGGCAACGGTTCGGAATCGATATAGGACAATACCTGCTTGCCGTTGATGTACGCCGTCACTGTCCCGTCCAGTTTGATCAATGTGATGCGGTTGCGACGCGGTGCGTAGGGTGCGTGGCCGCCCTTGTGGCGAATTGGAAACGAGTTGTCCTGGGCGGTCACGGCAACTTTTCGACCGCGACGGTACAACACTGTTTCTTCGCGGTTGCGGGCATTCACCTCGAGCCGGTACATCTCGTCTGCGGAGTCCGCGCCGTTGAGTATGATACAGACGTTGTCGAACGGATGATGAACGTGGCTGGGGGCAGTGTCCCAACCGAACCAGTCGGAGTTTTCCTCGATATCGAAAGCGACCAGCAGGTTCGGGCCGATGACGCGTTTCGACCTCAGGAATCCCTCGCCCTCCTCTGCCTTGAGGCTCACCCAGCTCGAGGCCAGAACACAGGAAATACCGCCGTGGTCGATCCACGTGCCCGAACGTCGCCAAACCGTTTCACGACGGTCAAAGGTGCTGGTGAAGCCATTCGCCCAATCGCGCTGCAGGCGGATTTCGATGTCATCGAGCTCGATCTGTCCCTGCGGAATCTGCAATCGCAGTTGGCCGCCGACTGGTGACGGGATGGCAATGGTTTGCGATGTGCCGGCGTCGATGCGCATCGACAATTCATGCCCGACAACCCGCAGCAGGACGTTGTGCCATGCGGTGTCTTTCGGTGTCATGTCGTGCAGATCCACCAGCACCCCCCTTGTGTCGCCCTGGCCGTATATCTCTACGCCGAACTGTGTCTCTGCTGATTTAAGCCGTAAGCGGAAGGACATCTCGAACGGCCCGATCACATCCTGCGCACTCCGCAAAACAGCGTCCGGTCCGCGACCAGTGAGGACGCCGTTGGCGACCCACCAGCTGCCGCGTTCGACCGGCCACGCAGTCTTTCCGCTGCCGACCACGGGGTAGGTGCGCGGTTTGCGTTTGATCTTGGCTGCATCGGGTGCTGCTTTCATTGCGGTCATCTCTTCCTCGGTGAAGTCGAGGTAATCAGGATCCGGCAGAGAGCGGCTGGTGAAATGGAATGGCCCGATTCGATAAAACGCCGGTCGCGGATCGCGATAGCGCACAGCAACACGCTGCAACTCGGTGCCGGAGTGCAGGCGGAAGGATTCGGCATTGTCGTATTGAATGAGCCGGTCATCTTCCGTTGACTCTACGAACATCGCTGCCGGCGTCCGATCTTCGAGGTTCGGCGCGATCCAGCCCTTGCGGCCGGACAAAACGGCTTGCGGCTGCGCGGTGTCACCTGTCGGGTGCTCGACGTCTGCACGATACCACTCGGCATCCTTGCTGAGTTGCCAGGCAATGGTGCCGTGCTCCCCGTCGTCGAACTCCCATGCAATACCGTCGACTTCAACGTCATCGAAGACGGCGGCGCCTTCGTCGATCGCCAGCCCAACGCTGCCGCCGCCCAGGGACAACGACGTGTCGCGACAGACTGTTTCGCCGTCGACCAGAACCTCAACCAGCCACGCCCATCGAAAAATTTCGACCCGGTGCCACTGGTCGATCTCGATGGCAGCAGTCCCTTCGGCACGGCCGACCCGAACGCGGCTGCTTTCGTGATCGACGTCGATACGGACGTGGACGGCATCGCTGCCGACGTCGAGCACCGCGCCGAAGGTTCCCGGCTCGAGCGGCAACACGCTGAACGCCAGGCGGCAGCCGGACCAGTCATGATCCTTGATCAGCGCGGTAGCGGGTGTTGTCGTCGCGCGACCGACGAGCGCGAACTGATTGGGTACCCAGTTGGGATCGAAGGTGAAATCGATTTTCCAGTCACCCTCCAGCGTCCAGTCGTCGTGACCGTGACCGGGCGAACGCAGGAAGGCGTCGGCAAAACGTTGCGGCGCCTGTTGGCCGGGGCCAGCACGTGGAGCGGTTCCAGGTTCGTAGTCCAGCATGGTGGCCAGCAGGTAATCGATCGCAACGCCGTCTTCGCGTTCGAGAAGTCTGACGTTGTGGCTTCCCGGCGCGAGCTCGAAAGTACCGGCACGCACCCAGTGCCAGGAATCAAAGATCTGGTCCTGTCCGAACGTCCGTGCCATGGCATTTCCGAGTTGCAGCCCCATCGAGTTGCTGCATTCATCGCGCCAGTAGACGTGGGCCCAGAGGTGATACGTGCCGGCATGCGGAACACGCAGCGTTGCGGCAATGCTGCCGGACAGAGCCTCGGTCTCCGATCCGGCAGGCAACTCGACAGCGAGACGCCCGCCCGTCGGCGGCACGGTAGCGGTAGTGAAGGGTGATGCGAACTTCGCAACATCGGGCAGTTCGAGAATTACCGCGTTCAACGACAGCGGCACGGACTTGGCGACAACGTCGATGCCGCGGCCGGGTCGCAGCGGCGTGGCCCCGGCGTGGTCGTCAGCAGCCACAGGTCCGGCGGGCTCTGGTTCGCGGGCGCAGCCTGCGAGCAGCAAGCTGACGAAGATACAGCGAAGCGTAGTCATAGTTCTAAGATTGATGCGCAGGGAAAGGATGGAAAGTCGGTACGTTAAGTGTCGCATTTTCGGCCGAGCCGGCGGTGCCACAGAATTTTACAGCCACTACATGTCCCATTTACCCGGCATTTTCCTGTCGCCATTTTTCAATTTCGGCAAGGAATTGGGGTAGCAGCGTCCGCTCTTTCTTGCCGCCGATGCCCTTGATGCTCCGCGCCTCGGCAGCGGTCAACGGCGTTTGATCCGCGAGCTGGCGCAACGTTTCGTTGTGAAATACCTGGTAGGGGAGCAGGCGGCGGCGGCTGGCGATATCGGTGCGGAGTTCGCAAAGGCGTTCGTACAAATCGTTCATACCGGCGTCGGGGGCGAAGTCATCGGCAAGCATGTCGCGCGACGTCGCGGCCGCCCGCGCAGTCTTTTTTGCGGTACCGCTGCCGTTCTTGCGACGGCGGCGCGACGTCGAGGTCTTGGGCTTGACCTCATCGAACGAATGGAACACCAGCGGCACAGTCGTGGACCCGGCCATGACGTCGCGGCCGAGGTCGGTGAGCGAGATGAGCGGGTACTTGGTCTCGCCGACGGTGGCCAGGCAACCACCGTCGCGCAGGGAATCGATCATCTTGATGAGTAATGGCTGATCGCACTGACTCAGCGCGCCATACGAGTTGCGGTGGTTGAGACCGGACCGCATGACCTCGGCGTTTTTCGAGCCAGCCAGCACCTGTGCAATGCGGCTGCGGCCAAAGCGGCCGTTGAGCTCCTGGACAGCCGTGAGAATGGCGACGATGATGCCATTTTCGGCGGCCGTCGGCTCACGGCGCTCGGCGTGGTCGTGGCTGGTGCAACGGTCACAGATCCGGCAGACCCAGTCACCGACGGTCTCGCCGAAGTAGTCGACGATGAAGCGTTGCCGGCACAGGGGCGTGGTCGGATACTTCATCATGTCCTCGAGCCGCTGGCGTTCGAGGCGGGCATGCAGATGGGCCTCGGTGAAATCAATGACGGGATCGATAATCTGCGGCCGCGTCAGGCTGACGCCGCGGCCGGCGAAAGGTGGCACCCAGAGGATGTCGTCGCCGTTGAGTGCGCGCACGACCCGCTTGACCTGAGCGTCGTTGAGCCTGGTGACGCCGCAAAGCTCCCCGTAGGTGCACGGCACGCCCTCGAACAGATCGTTACTCCAGCGGTTGATGATGCCATGGATGAAAACACTGCGCTGCGAATCGCCCTTCGGGTACTTTGCGTACAACTCCTGAAAATCACGGCTCAGCCGCAGAAGGCCGCGGTTCTGCTGGCGGAAGCTGCGGAGCACGTAATCGTTCTTTTCAAGGATCTTGAGTGCCGCGCTGATCTGGGTGTCGCCGCGGGCGTCCGGCACGATTTCGGCGAGCTCTGACTGGGTGATTTCTAAACTAACGCTATCGCGCTCGTCCGCCAGTTTCTGCAGGGTCCGATAGGTTGAATAGACGATTGATTCCGGCGGGTTGTTCATCTCGATGAGAAACTCGTGAATGAACCTGTCCTGGTGGCTGACGAGCAGGCTGCAGGTGGCGTCTTCGCCGTCGCGCCCGGCGCGTCCGGCTTCCTGATAATACGCTTCGAGGCTGCCGGGAATATTGAAGTGCACGACGCGGCGGATATCCGGGCGGTCGATGCCCATGCCGAAAGCGTTGGTGGCGGCGATCACCGGGCAGGCATCGTTCATGAAACGGTCCTGGGCGTCGTGACGTTCCTGGTCCGGCAGCCCAGCGTGATAGGTGATGCAGCGTGTACGGCTGCCAAGCTCGTCGACATTCTTGCGGGTCGAGGCATAAATGATCGTTGGTTGCGGATCGCGCAGCTGCGCCTCGACAAAGTCGAACTTGTCCTCGTTGTTGCGACACGTCACAGTAGTGAACGCCAGGTTGGGGCGGGTGAAGCCGGTGACGAACACATCCATCTGTGGCCGCCTCAGCTGCTGCAGGATATCCTCCTTCACTACCGGCGTCGCGGTCGCGGTGAAAGCGGCTACCTGCTCGATGCCGGACTCCTCGACAAAAGCGCCGATACGCGCATAATCCGGCCTGAAATCATGGCCCCACTGGCTGATGCAGTGCGCTTCGTCAATGACCAGCAGTTCGGGCGGCATCTGGGCAATGAAATTGCGGAAATCGCGGGTCCGCAAGCGTTCGGGAGCGACATAGAGCAACCGGGTTGTGCCGCTGTACATCTCCTGCATGATCGCCTGGCGTTCGCTGGGCGGAATGGCGCTGTTGATGCATGCCGCCGGGATCTCCTTCTGGGTGAGGGCGTCGACCTGGTCCTTCATCAGCGAGATGAGCGGAGAAATGACCAGGGTATAGCCTGGTCGGACCATTGCGGGCAGCTGGTAGCACAGCGATTTGCCGGCGCCAGTCGGCATGATGACACAGATGTCTTCGCCAGCGACGATGCGGGCGATGACGGATTCCTGTCCGTCTAGGAAAGCCTCGTGTCCAAAATACTCTCGAAGCGCCGACTGGAGGTCAGACATTCAAAGCTCTTTGACGTAGAGGTTGCGGCCTTTTATGAAGTAATCGATACCGCTGTACACGGTGACGGCAGCGACCAGCCAGTAGACCGTAGTCCAAATCGTCTCGAGGCCCACGTCGATCCCGGGCAATTGCATATCGAGCGACAGCCAGCCGACCAAGATGAAGCCGCCCAGCAGCAGTGTCAACATCTGTAACAACGTCTTGAGTTTCCCAATCGACGCAGCAGCGATCACTTCACCTTTGGCGGCAGCCATCCCGCGCAAGCCGGTAACGCCGAATTCGCGGGTCAGGATGACGATCGCCACCCACCCCGGCAAGTGGCCGTACTGTACGAGAATGACGAATCCGCTGACGGTGAAAATTTTGTCGGCCAGCGGGTCCATCAATTTCCCGAAGTCGGTGACCAGATCGTACTTGCGCGCCACGTAGCCGTCGAGGAAATCTGTGAAACCAGCGATGCAACCTATGATGAACCCGATCTTCCAGTGCAACAGGTTCTCCGTGGTGGACGACGGCAGTGCCGCCAGCACAATCATGACCATAGTCAGGATGAACCTTGCGAGCGTAAGTTTGTTGGGGAGGTTCATGTCGGAACACGGGGCCTTGCATGTGATAAAAATCACATGGCACAAGGCGTGAGAATCCAGTGCGCCCAAGCTATCGTAATGCTCAGGCTATCGTAAAAGTGATTCGGGCGTCTTGGTTGCAATATAGCCATGGTGGCTGAAAGCGCAAAACGAACGATCGCAACCAGAGCGAGACTCGTTTCCCAATGCGCTTTGGCGGTCCCTGTGACCTTGAATTAGCCAACACGACGGATAAAGTAAAAATTCAGTTCAACTGGCAACGGGTTTGCATGTAAAATGCCGCTCGCGCGCCACATTTGCGGGAGTTGATAATGATGATTCGCAACACCATAAAGTTCTTTCTGCTCGCTCTGATGGTGTTACCCGTGCCAATAATGTTCGCCGACGTCGCCTCGGAAGAGGGCGGCGGCGAACTGACCGACGAGCCGGACCCACCGGGCGTCCCGCCGGTATTCACCGCCACCGACCTGTTCATCGAACAGACACCGCTGCCGACCGTGCAGTCGGGAGTCGACACTGCCGTCAGTGATCAGTTCATCGGTGAACGTGACGTGAACCGCCAGCTCCTCGACGATTCCAAAGCTGAAATCAACACAGAAC
>DPYP01000043.1:0-4547 GCA_003545375.1 Lentisphaeria bacterium | reverse complement strand
AAACCTGGCTGTGCGCCTTCAAGCCCTGGAACAGTTGATCGAAATGAACAAGGAGATCCTCGAGGACCCCACCGGCGACCAGGACACTGTCGTTGCACAGATTTTGGAGGTGCGCAACGCTATCCGGACCGTCGAAATCGTCGATGCCCTGGTGCAGACGGCCAAGCAGAACACGGCACAGTCTACCACACGCCGCAACCTCAATGCAGCGCGCCGCTCCGGCACCTCCCACACCAAGGCGCCCGGTGGGGCATTCGGTGAGAACTTCACCAATTTGAGCCTCTCTACCTCGGCAAGCTTCGCCAGTTTCAGTGACGCCAGCGGCTCCGGACACGACCGCGCAAACTCGTTTTTTATGAATGGCACATTCGCTGATACATTCGACTTCGGCCTCGGAGCAAACTATTCCGAATACAAGGTCGGCGGCGAAGTCGACATGCGACGACGCACCGTTGTCTACGATTTCTACGCCAACCACGCCGTCACCGACAAGCTGACGATCGGCGCATTCCTCAACTACACGCAGATCGACGTGGAGGATGCCATCGTGACCATCCTCGGTGTGTCGGAGAATCTTGCGCAGAACGTCGATCGCATGGGCGCAGGCGTGCTGGCTTCCACATCGACCGAGGTCGACAATATCGACATCGGCCTGACAACCTCGCTGGCGAGCTTCAACAAGCGCTCGCTTACCCGGCTCTTCGACAATGAAGACGCGTCCTGGGCCACAATGGTCGATGCCAGCAAAAGCTGGACGGACGAGTTTTCGACACTCGCGTATGCCACCTTCTACACCATGCTCGACAACGAAGAAGAGGACGTCGACAGTACCTTCTGGATCGTCGGTCTCGACGGGTCATACGCACCGACGGACTGGATGGACGTAAGTATCGGCTACGAAAACACACTCAAGTACCACCAGCTCAAAGAGCACCGCGTCAACGCCAGTCTCAATTTCTATTTCTGACAGACACCGCGATTCTCCCAGCTGGGGCCGCGGCACGGGTGCCGGCACTGCCTAAGCCCGTTGCCCAGCGAACCTGACCCCAAAGCACCTTTACCGTTGGCATGGCAAGCCAAAAAAGCAATTTTCGTCTGGTCAATCCAGTCCTGGTCACCGTTGTTCTGGGCACTACTCTGCTGCTGGCCCTGGTCAATGTCGGGCCATCACCGCTGCTGACGCGCTCAGAGCCGCTGATTGGCGACTTCCTCATGCGCCAGCGCAACAACCTGGTGCGACAGCCGGTTGCCGACCAGATCACCTTGATCGGCATCGACGACAAGACCAGCGTCGATCTGGGAGCGTACGGCAAGGGCGTGTGGGTCACACGCAAGCCGTTTCTTGATCAAATACCCTATTTCCGCGACGTCTTCAAGCCGAAGGTCGTGGCCTTCGACATCGTCTTCAAGGAAGCTATTGGCAAGGTGGTCGACAAAGAGCACCAGGGTGATTCGCTCCTGAAAGATTACGATCGGCTCATGGCGATCAGCAAATCGGTTCAATCACTGGCTCACGGCGAGTCGGAAATTACCGATCACCGCATCCTCACGAATATCGCCCTGCTGTCATTCGCTCTTGGCGACCTCAACCTCGTCAACGCCATGGCCGGGATCTCAGATAAGGATACTTCGAAAACGCTGCTGGCCTATTACTTCCCGGAGGACCGAACAAAATCATGGAGCCCCGCCGCGATTCTCGGCGACGACGAGGAGGATCTCTCCGAAAACAACGGGACGATGCTGCCGTACCTGCAGGATATGTCGATCCCGCAGCAGTACGTTCAGAATATTCCGGACGACTATGACTACTACAAATACGCCGCCGAGCTGCCGAGTAACGATTTCCTCGACTACTGTTCTCTCGGCTACATCGATGTGCCGCGCGAGGAAGATGGATTGATCCGCCGCATCCAGCTGCTGCGCGGCATTGAATACGAGTTCAAAGATCCCGAGACCGGCGAATTCGTGACACGCCGCCTTTTCCTGCCGTCGTATGCGCTGCTCAGCTGCCTGTATTACTGGGATATCGACCTCAACGACCTCAACAGCCTCGGGAAAGAGATCGAGGGACCGCCACCAATCGAAGTGATCTACGGCGACCGCATCATCATACGGCCAAAGGGCCGGTCCGAAGTTAATGTCCCGATCGATGAATCCGGATACTTGTTTCTCGATTTCGTCGGAAGCATCAAAATCTTCAACAATATCTCGTTTGCCAAAGTCATCGACGAACCGCTCGACGAAATGCTGGCACGCACCGGCAAAGCCAATGTCAGCAGGGAAAAGTACGAACTGCTCAACGACAAACTGGTCATGGTCGGTATCACCGAAACCGGCAATACCGATGTCGGTCCGTGCCCGGTCGATTCGAATACGCCGTTCGTGCACATCCACATGACGGCAGCGAGCAATATTCTTACCGGCACGTTCCTGCGGCCGCTGTCGAGCAAAGAAGGGGCCCTGGCGCTTGTCGGTCTGTGGTTGTTGCTAATGCCGTGTTCCGCGTTTCTCCGGCCGGTGCGCTACTCCGCGCTCGTCGGCCTCGTGGCGCTCGGCTATTTCGCCACGGTCTACGGCATGGTGCAAATGCACAGGTTCATCCTCCCTGTCGTCCCGCCGGCCGCTTTCATGTTGAGCAGTTACCTCAGTGTGCTGCTTTATAACTATCTCTCTGAGCAGCGCGAGAAGAAAAAAATCCGCGGCATGTTCTCGACCATGGTGTCCGGCGATGTCCTGAACTACCTGGAAGAAAATCCCGGAAGTTTTTCACTGGCCGGACAGAAAATGGAAGCGACCATGTTCTTCTCCGACCTCGCCGGGTTTACGACGATCTCCGAGACCCTCGGCGCGGAAAAACTCGTGGAGCTGCTGAATGCCTATCTTAGTCCGATGACCAACGTCATCATGGACAGTAACGGCTACCTCGACAAATACGAAGGTGACGCAATCATGGCGGTGTGGGGCGTGCCCTATCCGCTCGGGGACCATGCCACTCGCGCCTGCTGGGCCGCCCTGGACCAGCAGAAGCTGATCGTCGAGTTGGCACCGAGATTCAAGAAAGAATTCGGCGTCGATGTGATGGCACGTATGGGGTTGAATTCAGGCGTTGTCGCAGCAGGTAACATGGGATCGGAGAAGAGATTCTCATACACGGTGATGGGAGATGCCGTGAACCAGGCAGCGCGCTTCGAGCCGGCGAACAAGGACTACGAGACACTGATCATGATCGGCCAGTCGACCTACGAGCTGGCCAAGAACGATATCGAAGCGCGGTTGCTCGACAAGATCATCGTCAAGGGCAAGACCGTGCCAATCCAGGTCTACGAACTGATGGCCAAGAAAGACGAGATCAGCGATCACCAGCGCCAGGTCCTGGAGCTTTATGATCTCGGCCTGAAAATCCATTGGGAACGGAATTTCGAGAAAGCGATCCAATATTTCGAACAGGTACTCGCCATTATTGCCGACGACGGCCCGTCGCTTACAATGATCGATCGCGTCAAGAAGTATATCGAAGTACCACCACCCGATACCTGGCAGGGCGAATTCGTCAGGGCAACAAAATGAATGGACCATCATATGACTATCGCCGATCTGCCGACACTCAATGCCTGCCTGAACAGCACCTCCGCCGTGCTTCTGCTGTGCGGATATATCAGCATCCGGCGCGGCAGCCGTGAGGTGCACAAGCGATTCATGACCGCGGCGCTGATCACGTCGGTCCTGTTTCTCGCTTCATATATCGTCTACCACTTAAACGCCGGTTCGGTGAAGTATACGAAAGAGGACTGGACGCGCCCGCTGTACTTTGCCGTGCTCATCCCGCATGTCATCCTGGCAATAGTCCAGATGCCATTCATCATCGTGCTGGTCTGGCATGCCTGGCACGAGTCATTCGACAGACACAAGCGGCTGGCCCGCTGGATCTGGCCGGTCTGGATGTTTGTATCCGTCAGCGGCGTAATTGTTTACCTGATGCTTTACAAACTCTGACGGCTTTTTATAGTATGGGTAAACTTCCTCACCCCTTCACCGCGGTTAGAACATAACATGCCTATTCACGTCACGATCTGGAATGAATTTCGCCACGAAAAAAACAACGAAACCATCCGGGGCATCTATCCTGACGGTATTCACAACACCATCGGCACAGCTGTAAAACAGCGGCTCGGCGATGCGGTTGATATCAATTATGCGACGCTCGACGAACCGGAGCACGGCCTGACACAGGACGTGGTCGATCATACCGATGTCATGTTGTGGTGGGGGCATGTAGCGCATCATGAGGTGGCCGATGAGATCGTCGAAAGGGTCCACCAGCGCGTGCTGAAAGGAATGGGGCTGATGGTGCTGCATTCCAGCCACTACTCAAAAATCTTCAGGCGACTGATGGGTACCGATTGCGGGCTGCTGTGGCGTGAAGCCGCCGAGCTGGAGCGTATCTGGTGCGTCAATCCCGGCCACCCGATCACCAACGGCCTGGGCACCTATATCGAGCTCGATCATTCCGAGATGTACGGCGAACATTTCGACATCCCGACACCCGA
>DPYP01000357.1:1391-17983 GCA_003545375.1 Lentisphaeria bacterium | reverse complement strand
GGAATGCCAGTGCACTCGCAACGGTGGTCTGCTGGTTGAGCTGCAGTGCATCGCATGCCTGGGAAACGAAGTCGTCACAGGGTATGCAATTGCAGCCGCTCAGAATCTGTGGGATATAGCCAACGTCCGACTGGAAGCTGGCGCTGGTTTGCGAGACACCGCCGATACCGCCGACGCTGTCGTGCAGCATAAAGCTGGCGCTCGTAGTGTTGGTGCCGCCCTGTGACAAAGTGTCCGGGCACACATTGTCGGCATTGACATGGAGGACAAACATGAGGGCCACGCCCAATGCTGCAAATACTTTTCCTGTTTGTTTCATCATCTTTCCTCAGAAGCTTGAAGTACAATGAAGTTTCGCGGTGACTATTCCGCCTCTGCTCCACTTATCAGTTAATGCTCGTGTTATATGTCATTACGCGCGCCAATCCAAGTAAAAAATGAGGCGTCGGCAGGCTCTAACTTTCCAGAAATTCCGGAAACTATTTATTGGCAAGGCATTACGTTTTTTTTTGCACGCCAGATTTATGCCGTCGGGCTTCTGCCAGCAAGTTCGGACAGCGAAAAAGCAGTGTTTTTCCGCCGAATGGCCGCTTTACCGGTCGTCACGGAATTACATGCAACCCATTTCTGTGGCCCAGGTTGCCGTGGTCCGACCACACCGTCTGCCAGCGCTCACTTCAACCGTCAACCGGTTCGGGCAGGATGCCGCTGACGAGGGGATTGGCTTTGAAATACTCTTCAATCCAGGGCTGGTGCAGGTCGAGGCGAATCTCCTCGGACAAGCTGCGAACGGTGTTAGCAGCGGACGTTGTGCCTCGGAGTAGTAGCGCAGATCGAGAGCCTTGATACCGACACCGGCGCTCGATGAACTCCCCGAGCCGCGACTCCGGCGTCGGCTGCCGCATCTCCTCGGAGCGCAGCACCGTGGGTTCGTGAGTAAAGAGCACGTCCCCGTCGATCTGTTGCCAGAGCGTCATCACGGGCCAGGGCAGAACTGATTTCGTTGTTTCGGCAGTCATGGAGGCAGACTGATTTCAGATGGTTGAGAATAAGGGCGTTGAAGAATCAATTGGCGAATTCGGCAGTCAGACATCACATCACGCTTGAAACACCTTTGGCAGACGTGTAATCTTTCCTCCCTGAACGATTCCGCCATTCCCATGATCATCCAACTGTCGATTTCACTGCCGGGGCCAGCAGTGATTCCGGTGTTCACCAACATCGGCGTCACGCTGCTGCCCTCGTTCCTCGCCGCCGTGCTCAGTGCCCTGACAGTGCTGGTCAACCCCCGCATGCTTGTCGTTCGTGCCCGGCAGCGGCCCGGTGCCGTCAGCGCGATTGGCGCCGCCATCATCGTCCTGTCGGTGTTTGGCTGTTGGCTTGCGGTTCACTCCAGGGCGTCAACTGTTGACGATACAGCCGTAATCGATTGGCCGCGCGTTGCCCTGGCACTGATCGAAGCCCGAGAGCACCCGAGTGCCGACGACGGCAGCGGTCCGATTCCCGTGGCGTTCGCCGCCGCATGGCGCTACCCAGCCGGCGGTATGGTGCTGACCAGCCCTCTGGCCGCCGCCGGCCGGGTCTACGGCGGTACTGCCCGGCCGAGTTTTATGGGTACAACCGGCACGTTGTTCTGCCTCGATGCCAAGACAGGAGAGGAACTGTGGCGGGCCGACGGGTCGGAGCCGCAGGACGAACGGGGCACGGGCCGGTCGGCTGCGAACGAGCCTGACTCCCGGTTCAAGGGCTTTTTCAGCTCGCCTGCCCTGAGCGCTGACGGCCGATATGTAATTGTTGGGCAGGGCCTCCACGAAGACAACAATTGCAGCCTGCTCTGTTTCGAGGCTGACAGCGGTCGACTGCATTGGCGCGTGCCTACGGAGCTGCACATCGAGAGCTCCCCGGCCGTCGCCGGCGATATCGTGGTTGTCGGCTGCGGCGCCATCGAGCGGAGCGACGGCAAGCCCGCAGGCAACCCGGGCTTCGTCCTGGCCGTGCGGGTGTCCGATGGCACTGAGCTTTGGCGCTACCCCCTGGCTGATCCCGAAAGTTCGCCGACAATTGCCGACGGCATCGTCTACATCGGCAGCGGCGTCAACGGCAACGCCGTCGCGGCACTGCGAATCGAATCCGACGCAGCGTTGCAGGCCGCCGGGCAGCCGCGTCTGCTGTGGTCTGTCGACACCCGTTTCCCGATAGTCAGCGCTGTCGCCGTTGCCGAGGATCTCGTCGTCGCCGCCGGCGGCAACGGCGACTATGTCATTTCGGCCGAAAGCCCTGCCGGCATAGTTCTCGCTTTCGACCGCCGCACCGGCGCGATTCGCTGGCGACAGGAGGCTATTGGCGACACTGTCCTTGGTGCCCCCGTGATCGCCGGGGACAAGATTATCTGTACGTCGCGCCGCGGTGAGGTCCTCGCCCTGGCCCTGAACGACGGTGCCATTCGGTGGCGGCGCAGAGTTCGCGAGAACGACCCGATCCTCGCCGGTGTCGCGCTGGCCGGTCGGGTCGAAGGCTCGCCAATAGCCGACTGGGTTGCGTACACAGTGACGAGCAGCGGCTGGCTGGCCCGGCTCGATGCCGCCGACGGCCGCATCCTGGAGACCCATTTCATCAATGACAACCACAATCCCGGCTTCAGGAGGCTGTCGCTGAGCACCCCGATCATCGCCGACGGCTGGCTTTATGTCGGCAGCGAGACCGGCGGTCTGCGCGCCTTTTTCGGCACCCGTCGATGAATCCGACACCCCTCCCCATTCAGCCGCTGTCCGAGTGCGACGATATCACGCTCACAGGCGGCAAGGCAGTAAACCTGGCGCGCATGATCGCGGCCGGACTGCCGGTGCCGGATGGTTTTGTCGTGACGACCGCTGCTCTCCGCCATGCCGACGCCGGCATTGGCAGCGAGTTGGCCGCCGGCATCGGCGATGCTTACGCTGCCATCGGTCGCCCCACGGTGGCCGTGCGCTCGTCGGCGACACTGGAAGACCAGCCGACCGCTTCACTGGCCGGACAGTTCGCCTCGCAGATCGGCGTCCGCGGGGAGGGGGGGCTTCTTGACGCAGTCGCGAAATGCCGGGCCAGCCTACACTCGGAACGAACCGCCGCCTACGCCGCGGCGCAGCACCTCGACGCCGGCGCAATCGAGATGGCGGTCATTGTGCAGGAACTCGTTCCGACGGAGGTTTCCGGCGTGCTGTTTACGCGCAATCCGCAATCCGGCGCGGCGGACGAAATGCTCGTGGAGGCAGTGTGGGGACTCGGCAATCCGCTGGTTTCCGGCGCCGTACAGCCGGATCAGTGGCAGCTCGACCGCGCCAGCGGTTCCGTGCGCCGGACACGCATCGCTGACCAGGAAATCTGGCAACCGCCGGATGCTTCGGAGTCCGTGCCACTGCCCGAGGACCGGCGCTGTACCGCCTGTCTCGACGAAGATGCACTGCGGGCGCTGTGGGAGTTGGGCCGGCGAACGATCGAATGCTTCGGCTGCGACCAGGACATCGAGTGGGGATTTGCCGAAGGACGATTCTTCCTTCTGCAGTCCCGCCCCGTTACCACGGCTGCCGGCGACCCCGCCGACCTGGATGTGATTCGGCAATCCCTGCAGCAACGGATGGCCGCCGGGCATGGCCCGTGGGTGCTGCACAATCTGGCCGAAACCCTGCCGCATCCGACGCCGCTGACGTGGAGTGTATTCCGGCGGCTGCTGAGCGGCGACGAAGGATTCGGGCTGATGTATCGCAGCATCGGCTTCGCCCCGGCGGCGAGCTGCCGCCACGGGTTTATCGACCTCATTGCCGGCAGGCCCTACGCCGACCTGGCCCGACTGCCCGAGATGTTCTTTGCTGAGCTGCCGTTTCGCTATGACGTCGCCCGCGCCCGGATTGAACCGGAGATGGTCAACGCACCACCGGCGCTGCCGGCCGGCTCCTTTGTTGCCAGGTTCTGCACGGCGCGCCGGTTCGCACGAGTGAACGCAAACCTTCGCGCCCGCCTCGACGTCCACGACAGCGACCTCGCGGACACGGTCTTTCCTGAGTTTTCCGCCTGGTGCGGCGCCGGGAAGGCGCGCGATCTCTCTCGTCTGTCCGCTGCGGAATGGTGCGAGTTGTGGCAGCAGCGCAGCGATCGGATTCTCAATGACCTGACCCCGCAGTCAATGCTTGCGACGCTGCTGCTGAAGCTGGCCATGGACGATCTTGCCGAGATTCTCGGCGAATACTGCTGGCAGGAGGACACCCAGGCGCTGTTGCAGACGTTGGCGACCAGCGCCGCCCCGAGCCTGACCGTTCGCGCCGGTATCGAGCTGCACAAAGTCGGATGCGGCCGACTCTCGATCGAGCAGTGGCTCACGGAGTTCGGGCACCGCGGCCCGAATGAACTCGAGCTGGCGGCGCCGCGATGGCGCGAGATTCCCGAGCAGATCGCGGCGGCAGCACGCCAGGCGGCCGTGACTGAAGGTCCGCTTGCACGGCACCAGCGCCGCTGCGAGGAAGCCGATGCAGCCGCGGCCCGGACCAGGGCGACATTGCCGGCGCGGGGCCAGGCCGAATTCGATCGGTGCTGGTCGCTGGTACGGCGGTATGTGAACCTGCGTGAAGACGGCAGGCACTGCCTGGTGCTCGGGCTCGATCTGCTGCGGGACCTGGCGCTCGAAGCCAGGAACCGCCTGCTGCTCGGCGACGATGTCTTCCTGCTTGAGGAGTCCGAGCTGGCTGCTGCCGTCACCGCCGGTGCGGCACCCGCCGCCGTCGTCGCCGAGCGCCAATGCCGGCGGAAATCCGAAGCGTCCATCCCGCTGCCGGATGTGATCGAGGCGGCAGATGTCCCGCATCTCGGGGAGCCGGCTGCGACCCCGCCTGAGCAGCGCCGGCGAGCGATGCCGATTGCGCCCGGCACCGCTTGCGGTCCAGTCTGCCTGGCGGCCACTGCCGCAACGGCCGACGTCGAACCGGGCTGTATCCTGGTGTGCAGCAATCTGGATCCCGCGTGGACGGTACTGTTCCCCAGCGTCGCAGGGGTCGTCGTCGAGCGCGGCGGGGCGTTGTCCCACAGCGCCATCGTGGCGCGCGAACTGGGGTTGCCGGTTGTTGTCATGCCCGACGCAGTCCGCACCTTGCGCCCGGGCGCCACGGTTATACTCGACGGGTGCGAGGGGTGGGTGTCGGAGGCGGACACGGAGGCCGTCGTGGAGCCACGGGCCACAGACATCGTACTTCCAGCCAGCCTGATACCGCCGCCCGCTGGTCGGTGCGAGCGCCGCGGCCGCCGGCTGGTCCTGATGGGATTCACCGCTTGGGGCCTCTTCCTCGCCGCCGCCTGGCTGCTGCCTGCAACCTGGCTGCGGCTGCCCGTGTCCCGGTTCCTGGACGGCCTGCTGTGGCCTGTTGTGGGCACCGTTGGCAAGCCGGGCACGGTGGCGCTGCTCGGTGCCGGACTGGCTGTGCTGATCATTGGCCTGCAGGCGTGGCTCACGGATTCTGCGCGACTGCGGCAAGCGGCAAGCGTTGCCGGGCACCTGCGGGGTGAAGCCGCTGCGGTGCCGCGCGGTTCAACGCGTCGGCGCTGCATCGGTGCCGTGCTGAACGCCATCCAGGTACGCCTGGCGCTCGCTGCACTGCTGCCGCTGGCGCTGCTGCTCGGCCCACTGGTGCTGCTCTTTCTGTGGCTGCCGGCGCGGGTCGCGCCCGCCGTCGAAAGTCCGCCGCCCGGCGCCACTGTCAATGTCTATGCCGTCATTGACGGCGAGCAGCCGGTGACCGTGACGCTTGCGGTCGATCCGCCATTGCGACTGGATGAGGCCTGTCCGGGCACCCAGACCACGGCGCCGGTCCGATCGGTGCTGACCACACTGTACGACCAGTGGCGCGGAGAAGAGACGCCGTCCGCACCGCTGCCTGGCGTGCCGTTGGCGACGCCTGAGAACCTCGAGAACCTGGAGTCGTTCCTGACCCGCCCGCTGCCGTCGCAGCGACTCGCGTGGCAGGTCCTGTCGCCAACCACCGCCGACGGGCGTTTCCCCATTCGCGTCACCACCGGCGAACAGGAACTGCTGCTGGGGATCGTCCTCGGGGAGCGCAGCCCGCCGGGGCGGGTGCGGGCTGAAAGTCAAACCGGCCCGCTGCGGGCGCTGCACCTCGAGTATCCCGCACCCAGCCGGCCGCCGGTGTTCTGGCGACCGTTGCAAGCGTTCGGTATCGACTGGGACTGTGGCTGGCTCGGGGTTTATCTGCTCGCCTATCTGCCGGTGATGTTGGCGCTCCGGTGGGCATTGAAACTGCCGTAAGGCGATGGGGTACCCGCTTGCAGTCACGTCGTAAGGCGGTGCCCGGGTGATCGCGGCTGCACCAACGAAACGCAGTTCACAGAGCTTCCACACCCAGGCTAATGACCGACGATGACGTGCGGATGGGACCGGGCCGAGTCAATGACAAGGGCATGTGTGGCGAGGGTGCCGTCCGTCGACAGGACCGACACCGTGTAGCTGCCCGGCCGGACGGCGAACATGCCCCCGGGCGGTGCGTGCGAGCTGAAATTCTGTGCCAGCCCGGACTGGCGCATTCCGAGGATCCCACCGTCCGGGCCGTACAACCGAATAATCGTGCCGGGCACTGTCGTGCGCGGCAGACGAATGCTGATCATCGAATGGGGGTCCTGATTTTTCGGTGCGCCGTTGATCAGTACAGCGGCGTGGGTGCGTTCGCCCATGATCAGCAGGTCCATGTCCCCGTCGTGATCCCAGTCGGCCGGTGCCAGGCCGGTAACGTCGCCGGCGGCAGCATACCGGGCGAGACCCGAAGCGGCGCTGGCGTCGGCGAACGTGTTGTGGCCCAGGTTCAGGTACAGTCTGGCGGGCGCATCGTGAAAGCCGATGACGAGGTCGAGCATGCCGTCGCCGTTGAAGTCTGCCGCCGCTGCCGAGCGGGCGTTGCCGGGCAGCGCCGTCAGCTCGCCGGCGGCGTCGAAAATATCGGTGTAGGTGAAGTCGTTGTTGTTTTGCAGCAGCCGTGAGCGCCGGCGCTGCGGCACGAAAATATCGAGGTCACCGTCGTTGTCGAAATCCCCAAAAGCGGTGCCGAGCTTGTGACTGTTGCTGACCTCGTATTGCACGCCGGCATCCAGTGCCGGCTCAAAGAGCCGGCCGCCGGCGTTGCGCGCCAGCACGCCGTTGCCGTAGTTGTATAGGAAGTCCGGAAAACCATCGGCGTCGAAATCCGCGATCGAGAGGAAGTCACCATTGCCGACGCCGATGCCGCTTTTGCCGAGGCCCCACTCGCTGCTGGCGTCGGTGAACCAGGTGGTCGGCCCGCCCTGGTTGAGGAACAGCACGATGCCGGACTCACCGTTTGAGATCAGGATATCCGGGCGGCCGTCGCCATTGGCGTCGATCCAGCCGGCGCCCTCGGTATTGCGCCGGGCGAGGGTCGGCAGCAGCGCCGAATCGTCGCGAAAGGTGCCATCCGAATTGGTCCACAGTGCCGGCGTCGACACAAAGAGGTCGAGGTCGCCGTCGCCGTCGTAGTCGGCCCAACCGGCACAGCGGCTGCCGCCGCGCAGTCCGACCTCGCCGGTGACATCGACGAATTCGCCGGCGTCATTGCGGTAGAGCCGGTTCATCTGGCTGGAGCAGACGAAGGCGTCGAGGTCATCGTCGTTGTCGAAATCGGCCCAGGCGACGCCACGGGCTTGGCCGCCGGCATGCGGCAGCGGCAGCGCGCGCACGAAGATCTTCCCGTCATCCGGAACGAGCCGGTCGATGATGAGCCGCCCCTCGGGCGGCGTGTCATACACCAGCAGCATCAATTTCGTGACGTGCTCGCGGTCAAGGATCGGCGAGGCGAACTCGGAGTCGGTCGCGGTCTTGAAAGTGGCCGTCTCGAGATCGACGGTGCAGTCGTAGCGCCAGACGCCGGGCGGCAGCGTTACCGGCGGCGATTCGAAATACTGCCAGTCCGGCGGCGTGTTGAAGCCGATGGCGACGGCCACGGGCTTGTCGGATTGATTGCAGGCCTCGAATACCAGGCGTTGCGCGGCCGACAAGTCCACGTCGAACTGGCAGGTGACGGCCACCTTCTGCCGGGTGCCGCCCGGTCGATAATCGATCTGCATCACCCGTCCGCGTGCCGCAGTGTCGGGCGTTTCGAGGGTTGCGGGGTCAGCCCAGTTGGCGACGCGCCAGTCGGTATGGCTTTCAAACCCGTCCACCTTCTGCGTCGAGGGCTCGCCAGTGGCCGACCGGATCACCAGCGGCACTGTCGTTATCGGCATCTTCCGCTTGTTGTCGTCGAAAAAGTCGGCGCGTGCCAGCGGCCGTTTATCGGGGTTCGGCGGCGGCGGCTGGCGTTTGCCGGCGAGGACATCGCGAAGGATCGTTTCCAGCTCCGGTGTCGTGCCCTCGAAGGTACGGTTCAGCCATATCTCGATATGGGTGAAATTCCACCACACCTCGTCCGGCTTCGAGGTCAGTTTCCCGAACAGTTGAAACCAGAACCCGTTGGTATGCGCCACACAGCCGAGCTTGCCGCCGCCCTGGTCGGCGTAAAAGAACACGACCGGATCGCCAATCTTCAGGTTCGTCACCATTGCTTCCGGATACCATTCCTGGCCGACGCTGAAGTTCATGTTGATGCGGGTGAACTTCGAGGTCCCCTTGATCGTCCCGGTGATTTGCGCAACCGCGGTGCGCTTCCGTGGATCAGCATCGACGCTGATGATTTCGGCGGTGGCGATCACCTCCGACAGGGCCATTATCTCCTCGAGCGTGAACAGGCGCCGGATCACCCCGTAAGCGGGTTGCAGACCGGCGAGCGCGAGGGCGACGATCGCGGCAAAACAGAGCGCGGCGGGGCGTTGTCTTTGGGGCAGTGCCATACAGGTACCTGTTTTTTTTTTGGAATATAGCGTCGTGCGGGGCGAATTTTTCGATAGGCTCAGACGAACCGCGGCCATCGAGAGACAAAAGTGGACCCAGGCTGGGAAGTGACAGACACTAATCCGGCGCGGCGGTGGCGCGGATTTCGAACGGACCGGGCAACTCCCCGGCCGGTATTTTGCCTTCGCGAATATCCTCTACAACGGCCCCGCGCGGACCGTTGCGCAGGGTTGTTCGGAATTGCTCGAGCGCCAGGTCGCGGCCTGCTGCCACGACCTCGACACTGCCGTCGGTGAGGTTGCGCACCCACCCGCGCAGGCCGGCCGCGCGCGCCTGCCGCTGGGTAAAGGCGCGAAACCCCACCCCCTGTACCCGACCTGTAATGATCGCCTGCAGGCGTGACTCGTCCACCGCCCGCTTTGCCGGCGGCGGGATCACGGCCTCGATTATCAACCCGACCGGCGTCCCGGCAGGCGGCAGCCGCGCGAGGTCGGGCTTGTAGCGCAACGGTTCGCCACCTTGTCGCAGCGGATTCTGAATCAGGACGCTGGGATCCCGGTGATGGAGCGCGATGAGATTGTTCGTCAGCGAAGCCTGCAGGACCTCCCGGCCTGTTGCTGGATCCAGCGTCACGCGGGAGCCGGTAAACACCCATTCAACCGGCGGCATTGGCGCGCCGGTTTCGCGGTCCAGGATCAGTGATTCCACCGGCACCCGTTTCGCGGTCTCGTCTTCGCGCCAGGCGACTGAAATCCGCAGTCGTTCGCCGGTGGGCGGGCGGTACATGCCCTGGTCCGTGCCGGCGGGGGCACCGGTTTGCCACCCGGACTCGATGAGAGACTGGTACAGGGCTGCTGGTTTCGCCGGGCAGATAAACAGCGCTTCATAGGTCTTGCCATCGGGACCGCAGGCGAGGTATTCAATTGCCCCGCGCAGCTCCGGGTAGATCCCCTGGCGGGCGACGGTGGCCGTGAGTCGAATCTGACCGAGCTGGCGGTCGATGACAATGGCGGGCGGTTGGTCAGCGCTGCCCAGGTGCGGGCCGGACAGAAGCAAGACAACGGCTACAGTCAATGTGCATTTCATGGTCGGGAGGGCAGACTGATTTGGGGCAGTTCAATTTCGGGATGCAAGAAATAAAGCGTTGAAACAACGGTTTTACGAACGTCGCGCACGTTTGCGTATCAGGCAGACGCTTGTAACAGTGCGTTGGTCGTATACCCTTTCTTCCTTCTCTGAAACATCGAAGCTGAAAAGGTATCTGGATGCGACATTATAAACTTTGGGCAACGGGTATCATGTTGTGCATTGCGGCCTGTTTGTCGGCTTGCGCGAACACGACCGCCCCAGCCGCCCCGCAAGCATCGGACGCAGCAGCCCCGGTGGAAGAAATCGAGATACTCAAAATCACTGTCGGCACGGCAACCCAGCTCACTACCAACAGCTATCAGAATACGTCCGCGCTGTCGGTGTCGCGAACGGGCGCTGTTGCCGCCCATTATCCAAAGCCGCCGAGAGAGGTCAAGAAGTACCGCATCTCGAATGACGCCGGCAAGACCTGGGGCGCCGAGCTCGATGCGCCGACGAACTGGAGCGGCGCCATGAGCGTCGGGCTGCGCGATGGCGGCGTGCTCAAGCTGAGCACGGAAACAATTCCCGTCGACGGCGAGCCCGGCTGGTTCGATATGGATGTGTTCAAGGGCACGGACGATTTTTCGAGCTGGGAGGTGTGGACGTCCCAGATACATGTCCCGGATCACGCGCCCGGCTTCGATGTCACGTATCCGTCGACGGCGAAAGGACCGATCATCGAGCTGCCGGGTGGTGAGCTGCTGATGCCGATGTACGGCCAGTTCAAGGGAGACACCCAACATCGTTCGTACCTGGTCCGATCGACTGACCAGGGCCACACGTGGTTGTACTATGCAACGATCGACTACACACCCGACGATCCCAACCCGGAACTCCCGGGACACTACGTCGGTGCCTGCGAATCCAGCGTCGTCCTCTTGCCGAACGGGCAGTTGCTTGCCATGATGCGAAAGCAGTTGGCCCATTTTCCCGGCGAGTACAAACCTCTGTACCAATGCCGCTCGGATGACCTGGGCAAGACCTGGACGACACCGACACCGACCAATCCTCACTTGATGTGTATCTCGCCGACCCTGCAGGTGCTCGACAACGGTGTCGTCGCCTGCCAGTACGGCCGGCCGGGGTGCCACGTCGCCTTCAGCCTCGACAACGGCCATACGTGGCAGGACAACGTTACCCTCACGGACCTGCCGGAACGGCCGAGCCTTGTTGACCAAGCAACGATGGCGGGGCCGGGGATCACCGGTCAGTTCGACATGGTCAAGGCCGGTCCGAACCAGCTCATCGTGATCGGCAGCGACGAGGAAGGCACGAAGGTCTGGCCGATCACAGTCGATCGGATCAAGGTGTCGCCGAGAAGCGTTGCCGTGCAGGGACGGGTCGTGGACCAGAAGGACGAACCGATTGCCAACGCGAACATTGAACTGGGCCCCAACCGTTACGCGCTCGACTGCTGGCATGAAGACCCGACCGTCAAAGATGCCTGGGATCGACGACCGAGAACGGTCGGTTCACCAGTCATGGGATATCGGGCAATCAGTGAAGGAAATCCGATTGCGCAGACGGACGGGCAGGGGCAGTACCGCTTCGAATCCGTCAAGTGCGGTGAATACGTCATGACGGTCGAGGCCGACGGTTTCGCGCCGCAGTTTCGGCATATCAAAGTTGATTCGACCGAACCGCAGGACTTTCGTCTGCCGGCCGGTCGCAAGGTTTCCAGTCGTGTTTTAGACAACCAGGGCGAACCGGTCGCGGGCGCTTGCGTCGTGCTGAATAACTGGCATACACACACGGATGCCGATGGCTACTTCCACTGGTCCGTCGAGGCACCCCTGCCTGAACAGGTGACGACCCGGGTCGACAAGCGGTACAGTGCCGAGATTCCAGGTTCAACAGCCATGAAATACGGCACCGAGAAGAGCACGGTGCCGCTGTCACAGATCGAGCAGCAGCCGTTCGTCCTGCATGAGTGACTGAGGGCTGCGGGCGGGAAAATGCCTCACGAGCCGTGCATGCCATGCCCGATGCGTGGATCAAGAATGTTGCGGAGGTCGGAGTCGAAGGGTGCGTCACCAATGGTCCGCTCGGTGTTGACCGGTTCAGGGTTCAGCCGCCATCGCACCAGTCCGATGTCCCTGGGGGTGAAATCGTTCTCTTTCTTCACGCCGGCCTGGCTGCGGTAGCCGGTCCCGAAGACGGTGAGGATCGACCCGTCCGGAAGCGGCACCGACGAGGTCCCGATGCAGTTCGCCCACCAGCCATGCGGCCCGCGTTTGCGGTTGCCCACCCAGGCGTGGAGAATGTAGCGGTGATCGAGGTCCCAGGTGCGGCCGTGGTCGTGGCTGACGACAGCTTCGACGCCGAACTGCGGGAACCCGTTGCCGTCCTCGACGTAGCCCTCGCGAACGACATAGGTCATGACAATGTCGTTATTGGGCAACCGGAGCGGGGACGGATGATGACGCCCCCAATCGTAGAGTTTCTCTACCGTTGACCAGGTGCGGCCATCGTCTTTGGAGACTGCGACCCCGAGTCCTTCGAAGTGGTCGATAGTCTCATCCAGGCGGTGTGGAATGTCGGTCCGGCAAAAGCCCAGCAAGTCGCCGTTTCCGGCCCGCATCAATGCGACCTCGCTGACCTCCTGCCACTGCGGCACCTTGATACTCTCGCTCCATGTCTTGCCGGCGTCGGTACTGAAGCGGATGTAGCCCTGCTGATGGGCGTGCTCGACCTCTGGCGGATGCAGCCAGGCGTAACCCGTCTCGGTGAGCCGGGTGACGTTGCCGGTCTCGTCGCGCTCGACCAGCGGCGGGTCCCAGGTGTTCCAGTCTCTGCCGTCGCAAGTTGGGGTCACGGCAACGGAATCGCCCCAGGTATTACCGTAGTCCCGGCTGAACCAGCGGCCGCTACTGCCGCAGACCGCCTGCCCGTCGCCGAGATAAGCCAGGCCCGTGCCCATGCTGCCGGCGGGGCGGCCGTCGTTGTCGACACTCACCGGGCGCGGCTCCGTCCACCTGTCGCCATGATCGTCGCTGGTCATGACAAAGGCGCGATGCGGATACTCGCAATTGACCAGCATGAGCAGCCGATCTTTCTCCGGCATATAAACCATATAGGGGACGGTCACGCACCGGTTCCAACTCTCGGTGAGGATCCGGAACTGTGCCGGCAGCCGGATGCGCTCGGCGCTGCCGTTGAGTTGGGTGACAGTGAAAGGCATTGCTGGTTTCCTCAGCTTGGGATTTCATCGACGCGAAGTTTCGATGCGGTCACCAACGTAGCCGTGTTTATTTGCAAGACTACCCGTTGATTTTCGGGTTCTGGTGCAGGGAGGGAGGTTTGCTCTACAGTATCAGTCCAGCCAACCAGGAGACCGTCGCAATGAAAACCAGCGCAATGACAGAGCCCGCACTCGCTGTTCTGCTCCTCATAACCGTCGCTGGTTGTGCCACGCTGCCGGACAAAAACCCCGCTCCGCCGGAGTCGAGCCAAAGTCCGAATCTGAAATGCCCGAAGATCTCGGAAAAAATAACGCTGGACGGCAAGCTGGATGAGCCGACTGGTCGCGGGTTGCAGAACTTCCGTTTATGCTTTCCCGCGACTTACTATGGTGGCGATTCGGCGACTGAATGGGATTGCGCCATGAGATCGAACGTGACTGTCGACGGCACGTTGAACAACTGGCGCGACCGCGGCTGGGCAGTCGAGCTCGCCATCCCGTTGGCCGACCTGAATGAGGTGTTCGACGAGCGTATCGAGTCTGGAACCCGGCTGTTATTCTCATTGTGCCGTTACAATTACGGCCGTTATTTGGATGCCAAGGAGTTGAGCAGCACCTCGGACCTGGCCGTCACCAATTTCCACCGCTACGAGGACTTTGGCACTATCGAGTTTACCCGAGAATGATTTCAATCCGAATTCGGCTGTGAAGCCGTTTTGGAAACCACATACGTCACTGTCTGGTCGACTGCTACGTCTTTGATCGTCGAGGATGCACCGCCCGGGGCGAGGATCTGCAGATTGACTGGGCCGGCGTGCTCGCCGAGGCCGAAATGCAGCGTCAGGTCGTGCTGGCTGCCCGCACCGGTCCCCCCCTCCACCTGGCGCGTCAACAGTTTGTTGTCGATGGCTATGCGTACCTGTGTACCGATGGCGGCGCTGTTGACCGTCTTGCCGTCGCCCTTCAGATGTACTTTCAGCCAGTGATTCTGCTTCGCGGGCGTCGATTCGCCCGGTATTGCATTGCCGTTGTTGACGAACAACTTGTGGTCAGTGATCAGATCGAGATCCCCGTCGTTGTCGAAATCGGCCCAGGCGGCACCGTAGGTTTTGCCCATGTCTGCGAGGCCTGCGGCTGCGGTTACGTTGGTCATGATCCAGTCCTGATGCGATGTCTTCCCGTCGTTTCGAAAGAGGCGGGCGCTGTCGCCGGGATAGACGGTCGTGATATACAGGTCCAGATCCCCGTCGTTGTCGTAATCACCCAAGGCCGGTGTGGCGTATGACTCCTGCCAGTTTGCGCCGCTGAGCTCGGTGTTGCGAAAAAAATGCCAGTCGTTGTCCGGGTTGCGATTGCCCGGACCCATGTTCTTGTAGAATGCCGCGAAGTCCTGCGTGCCGTCGCCCCAATTGTGCCGGAAGTTGCCGACGAACAGATCGATATGCCCGTCATTGTCGACATCGCCCCAGGCGGAACCGATGGTATGACCGAAGGCATGACCGTCGCCCGGTTTGTAATGACCCTGCACGCCGTACGCTTCCGCCGTGTTCGCAAAAACCGCGCTGCCGTTGTTCTGCCAGAGGATGTTCGGCTGTAGGCTGTAGTGGGAGACGTAGATGTCCTGGTCGCCGTCCTGGTCGAAGTCGCATGAGGTGACTGCTTTCGTGCGCAGGAACGGCTCCGCCTGTTCCCAGTCCCTGGTGAAGACGCCGTTGTTATTCATCATGATGGCGTCGGGCTGGGATGCATTCCGGAATTGGAACCCGCAGACATAGAGATCGACGAACCCGTTGTTGTCGTAGTCGGCCCAGCTGGCGCCGTAGGTGTTGCGCGCTGAGATCGCCGGCATCTCGACCTTGGTGAAGGCTGCTTTCTCTGCAGTGCTCTCGTTGCGGTACAGCGCGTTGCTGTCCCAGGCGTAGATATCGAGACGCCCGTCGTTGTTGTAATCCGCCCAGATACCGTCGAGGCCGAATTCGTCGGTCACGGCAAACACGTCTTTGAAGCCTGTCCCGGCGTTATTGCGGTAGACGCGGTTGCCGCAGAGGAAATCGACGAAGCCGTCGTTGTTGTAATCGCCCCAGGCGATCCGCTGCCCGGCCAGGCCCGGTACCAGCTCTGCGGTTCGGTTGGTGAAAGTCTGGCCGCCGCATGGCACTGTGCAGAGTATCATGACTGCCAGATTAAACGGCATAATAAACAGCCAATTCAGTCGCAATTGCATCGCTTTGCCTATTCTGCTTGCCAGCTTGGAACCGCATCTTTCTTCCCTCTGTCTCTCCACCAGCCGGAGATTATGATGATGAAAGACAGGGTACGGGGCGGGTAAGCTATCCCCGCGGCCAGACGGTTCAACAGGATGACTGCGGTATTGTCAGATAGAATCGAAAAATCGTTGGTCCGGCAACTTCGACAACCTTCGAAACCGTTGATTATTTCCGGCCATAAGTATATAGTGAAAATCTTGGACACTAACCACTAAGCACCGATGTAGCGACGCACACATCGCCGTTGCCAGATACCGCAAGGTCGAACAAGATGTCCCGCCGCCGCTTCACCCTTATCGAGATGCTCGTCGTCATTGCCATCATTGCCGTTCTGGCTGCGATGCTGTTGCCCGCGTTAGGCTCAGCCCGCGAACGGGGTAAGCAGATAAGCTGCCTGTCAAACACCAAACATTTTGCCATCGCCTTCCAGGCGTATGCGTACGACCACGACACCCGCCTGCCCGGCGTCAATCGTCCGATAGACCCCGGCGGCTACCCCATTTCCTGGTACTATTCACTGAGTGAATACCTCAGTTTTGAATACAGCGATCACGTTGCCGATGTGTCGGTAACAGCGCCGCGCAGGTGGGATAAGTTCCCGGATATTTGGGACTGCCCGACCGCCGTCAAGCCGTCATCCGAGGAGTTGTGGACGTCGCCACCCGGGTCATCCTCGTCGTTTTGGAAGCCTTACGACCACAATTGGAACGTCATCGGCTACAACAATACAGCCGCCTACCCGACTCCCTGGGGGCGCGACCCTTTTCTCATTGAGGAAGTCTCTCCGAGCATGACAATAATTCTGGCGGATTCGTATGGCGGCGATATTTATATACCGGATTTTATGGGGCAGACGATGGATATGGACTATGACGGAAACGGTGTCGCTGACACCAATGCGACCTTGCAGAGTGACAAGGCCAACGAATACAGGGTTCCGGAGTACCCGTACAATGGCCTCGGTGCCCGCCACCTGCAACGACCGACTGCCAATGTGTCCTTCGTGGACGGCCATGCCAGAGCCTATTACATTGACGACCTGTTGCCCTCGGCGTCCACCGACCTGTGGAACAACGCCCTGTGGCCGTAAAGTTTAACAGCCCCAAAGCTGTGCCTGCAGGCACAGATCTTTCACATCAGC
>DPYP01000357.1:0-997 GCA_003545375.1 Lentisphaeria bacterium | reverse complement strand
GGTCAACGATCAGGTTGATAAATTCAGTTCACGGCTCCGTCGCCTCAAGAAGCGCCGGGGCCAATGCAATGCAAGAACGACAACCAAGGTAAGGAACACACCGCCATGCCAAAGAAACTGCTCATTTTCGTCACGACTCTCGTACTGGTTCAAATCGTCGCGGCGGCGGAACCCACCATTCTCTCGGGCTACGGCAAGACAGAATGGGGACAGTCGCTGGAAGAGGTGCAGGCAATTCTGCCCGATGGGGTAGTCAATGGCGATGCCACGCTGGAGGCTCAGTACGTTGTCGAAGGTGATGGTGCGGTCGTCAAGACGACTTATAATTTCATCGGCGGCGAACTGTTTGCCGTATATGTTGCCTTCGAGCTCCCGAGCCGGCCCGAGACCGGTCCGGACAAGGAGGGCGCCATGGTCCTGAGGGCGAAGGTCGAGAAGAAATACTACAGCACAGAGGAAAGCAGACCGTTGCTCCAGGACGCCGGGGTTCAAGTCAATGTGAACCCGGTATCGACCGGGCGGATCGTTGTTGTTTACATGAATCGGAAGGTGCGCCGAGCCGGTGCCGAGCGTCTGGCGGCGGCGAAGCAGGCGGCGGCGGCGGCGGCACGAGAGGAAGCGCTCAAGGGCGGGCGGGCTCAGGAAATCGACGCTGCCGGCGTCGACGACGCGCTGTGACTGGGCGTGACAAAAAAACGGCCGGACCATGCTGATGATCCGGCCGGGCTGTCGTCAGTAACGGGATAATCTCGGCGATCTCCTAAAAAGCATTGCCGGTGACGTTGCCTTTTACCGCGAGGTTGCCGCTTGCATCAATTTCCATGACCTTTGTGCTGTTGAAGTAAAACTGGACGGTGCTGCCGCTCATGCCGATCTCGAGGTTGTTGCCGACGTCGTTCTCCAGCCTAATGCTCACATCACCCCATGGCCCCACAGTGTTCCGGATATGGAGGGTTTTCGGAAAACCGGGAACAGAAGCCGGTTCACCAGTGCCGAT
>DPYP01000295.1:4554-9888 GCA_003545375.1 Lentisphaeria bacterium | reverse complement strand
CATTGCTGCCGGGCAGTTGTGCGAGGCATATTTCGTTCTTGGCCAGTTGCACCTGGCGAACGGCAAACCGGCTGCCGCACGCGCCGCCTTCAAAGCCGCCGTCGCAACCAACATCACGGTGTTTGTCGAATACATCTGGGCTCTCGCCGAGCTCGCCCGCCCGCAGTAGCCCGAAACGTTTCGAGGGAGCGCTACAGGACATGACCATGCCACAACCCACCAACAGCACCGACGAACCTGCCATCTTCGCAGTCACTATCGACACCGACACAACGACTGCAGCAGTCCTGAACGAACTGCTGATCGCCCATGAACTGATCGGCACCGTCTGGGACGATGCGGAAACCCGCCACGCCGTGCTCACGATCTACACCGACACAGAAGCGGAGGCGGAAACCGTCGCCACCCGGGTCACTTCAGTCATTGCCTGCCACCACGCACTGCTTCCAGGCAGCACCGAAGGTCCCGCCATCCGATCGCTGGCACGCCAGGACTGGGCGGAAAGCTGGAAAGCTTTCTTCCATCCACAGCGGGTGTCGCAACGGCTGACAATCAAGCCCTCCTGGGAAGACTACGTGCCCGTAAGCCCGGACGAATGCATCATCGAGCTCGATCCCGGCATGAGTTTCGGCACCGGGCGGCACGGCACCACACAGGCGTGCCTGCAATACATCGACGAGCTCAGTCTGAAACACCCCGGAGCAGCCTTTCTCGACGCCGGTTGCGGTAGCGGCATTCTGTCGATAGCCGCGGCGCAGCTCGGACTGAGCCGGGTCACCGCCATCGACAATGATCCGGCCGCGGTTGCCGCCGCCCGCGAAAATATTGAACACGCCGGATGCGGGGTCGAACTGTGCGACGGAACCGCCGGTCTCTGGCAGCCGGAGCAGCCGTTCGACATCGTTGTCGCCAACATCCTGGCCGACGTCCTCGTCACTATCGCCCCCGAGCTCGTGACGTACGTCGCCGACGACGGTCACCTCATTCTGTCGGGAATCCTCACCGGGCAGTTTGACGACGTTGGCACAACGTACGCGGCGTTGGGCTGGCAATGCATCGATAGCCGAACCATCGACGAATGGACCAGCGGACTGTTCAAAACCGCTGTAGAGTGACCCTTTCCGGCCATACAAAACAACGCTCTGACCGGAAAAGACGACATTCTCGACCTTTCGCAACGGCAACATCAGAACGATCGGGAAGATGTGCCGCCGCTGCGACACTGGACAATGGCAGGGCGACATCAAAAAGCTCGAAGAAGTCAGAGACGAGCAAGCGCCGGAAACCGCGGAAGGGTAAGTGGTGGGCGATACTGGACTCGAACCAGTGACCTCCTGCGTGTCGAGCAGGCGCTCTAACCAACTGAGCTAATCGCCCACAGACCTGCGATAGGGTAGTCCCGCAGCAATCGTTTTCAAGGAGCAGCTGTCAAACGTCCTTTGAATAATATGGATACTTCGCCCGTGTTGCAGCATCGATATCCTCCGGGCGATAAAGCCAGCGCTGGTAAAGCCACAGATACTGATCGGGATACTCGCGGATCCAGATTTCCGTCTGCCGATTTATGTCGGCAATTAATGCGACGTCTGATTCGTATTCCGCCCCGGACCGCGGCAATGCTACGGCCTTGAAATGCAACCGGTCACGATCGTCGCGCACACAGCAGAGGACGATGACGGGCACCCCGGTCTTACGCGCAAATGTCGCCGGCACCCGGCTCACCGGCACCGGCAACGAAAAAAAATCGACGAATATCCCGCCATGCCGCGGCCGCGTGTTCTGGTCGATAAGCAAGCCCACTGTCTCGCCGCCGCGCAGCAGCCGCATGATCGCTTTCGCCGCGCCCCGCTCGGCGATCAGCCCGGCACCGAACCGCGTCCGGCCGCTGATGATCGTGCGCTCGACGTACGGGTTGGTGATCTTGGCATATACCGATGTCGTGTGCAGGCCGTGGGCATTGATTACAAGATTGACGAACTCCCAGTTGCCGAGGTGCGGCGCGAGGAAAATCGAGCCTGAATCGTTGTCCGCCGCGGCCCGCAACAACTGCAATACGTCGTCGTCGATCGTCACATAGTCGACAATACGTTCATGGCGCGGTATGAACCAGATAAACTCGAGGAACGTGCAGCAGACATTGCGCAGCGACCGCACCGCTACGGACTGGCGCCGGTTGCCATCCCAATCCGGAAATGCCACGGCCAGGTTGGCATTGAGTAGACGTCGGTAGGACGGCAGCGCGTAAATTAGGCGGGCACCGACAGCGGCGAGCCTGTGCACAAACCCCAGCGGCAGTAATTGAATCGCCCGGAAAACCACGGCCGCAACCGGCGTGACAAGGATTCTGCTTGTTTTTCTGCGATGTTTTCTGGTACTCATGTACTCCCTCCGAGCCATACGCGCAACCTTGTTATCCGTATGAGGTGCCGGTACAATAACCATTCCAAAACGTTTAACCGCAATTCCACTCATTCATGGCGCTTCAATTCTACAACACCATGTCCCGCAGGCAGGAAGCCTTCGAGCCCCGCGAAGCCGGCAAGGCGGCGATGTACACCTGCGGCCCGACCGTCTACAACTACGCGCACATAGGCAACTTCCGCGCCTACATATTCGAAGACATCCTGCGTCGCGCCCTCCGTTTTTGCGGTTACGAAGTGAACCAGGTGATGAACCTGACGGATGTCGACGACAAGACCATCCGCGACTCGATCGTCGCCGGCATGGGCCTCGACGACTTCACGCAGCAATATAAGGACGCTTTTTTCGAGGACGTCGACGAGTTGCGCATCGAGCGGGCCGAGGCGTACCCCGCCGCCACCGATCATATCAGCGAAATGATTGACATCATCACAACACTGGTCGAGAAAGATATCGCCTACGTCAGCGACGACAACTGTGTCTACTACTCGATCGATAAATTCCCCGACTACGGCAAGCTCGCCCGGATCGATCGATCCGGCCAGCGCTCCGGCACCCGTGTCAAAAACGATGAATATGAAAAAGACTCGGTTGCAGACTTCGCGCTTTGGAAAGCCTGGGACGAGGCGGACGGCGACACCGCCTGGGACAGCCCCTGGGGCCGCGGCCGGCCAGGCTGGCATATCGAGTGCAGCGCCATGAGCATGAAGTATCTCGGCCCACATTTCGACCTGCACACCGGCGGCGTCGACAACATGTTCCCCCACCACGAAGACGAAATCGCCCAAAGCGAAGCGGCGACCGGCGAGACCTTCGTCAACTACTGGCTGCACTGCGAACACCTCATGGTCAACGGCAAGAAAATGTCGAAGTCCGAGGGCAATTTCTTCACCTTGCGCGATTTGCTCGATGCCGGCTACACCGGCCGCGAGGTCCGCTACCTGCTGCTGGCAGCGCATTATCGCCAGCAACTGAATTTCCGTGCACCGCGCAACGCAGAAACTAATGTCATCGAATTCGTCGGCCTCGAGGAAGCACGCACCGTTCTGCGCCGGTTCGATGACTTCATCCGCCGCCTGCGCGAAGTCGCAACTTCGCCGGATATGGGACTCGACACTGCCACCAGCCTCTGTGCAACTGCAGAGTCCGCATTCCGCGCCGGACTCGAAGACGACCTCAATATTTCCGAAGCACTCGCCGCATTTTTCGACTTTATGCGCGACGTCAACAAAGCACTCGACGACAGTGCCCTCGCAGGTAACGCTGCCGAGATGGTGCTGACGGCCTGCCGCAGCTTCGACTCTGTCCTCGCCGTATTCGATCTCGACAAAGGCGAGGAAGAAGCACCCGCAGAGATCCTCGCGCTCGTTGAAGCACGACAACAGGCGCGCCAGACGAAGGACTTCGCACGGGCTGACGAGATTCGCGACGAGCTCACCGACGCCGGCTGGGTTTTAGAAGACAGCCCAACCGGGCCGCGCGTGAAACGCGCTTGAGTAACCAACGCACATACTGTAAGCCGATTCGACAGGATGAACCGTGACTGAACTGCGTAAACACCCGACCTTCCAAAAGCGACCTGGACCCGTCCTGCTGTGCATCATGGACGGCGTCGGCTACGGCAAGTACCCCGAAGGCGACGCGGTTGCCAGCGCCTGCAAGCCGACACTCGACTGGCTGCATGCCAACGCCCCAAACATCCGGCTGAAAGCCCACGGCAGCGCCGTCGGGATGCCGACCGAGGACGACATGGGCAACAGCGAGATCGGTCACAACGCTATCGGTTGCGGTCGCGTCTTCGCCCAAGGCGCCACGCTGGTCAACGAAGCGATCAACGACGGCACTATTTTCGACGGCACGACGTGGGCGGATCTTACACAGCATTGTGTCAGCAACAACAGCACGCTGCATTTCATCGGTCTGCTTTCAGACGGCAATGTCCACAGCCACATCCGCCATCTCTTCGGTATGCTCGACGGCGCCGCCAAGGCAGGCGTCCGATCTATACGCCTGCACACGCTGCTCGATGGCCGGGACGTCGGCGAAACCTCGGCGCTGGAATACATTGAGCCGCTCGAAGAAAAGCTGGCAGCGCTGAATGTCGACGGCCTCGACTGCCGTATCGCTTCCGGCGGCGGTCGCATGCACATCACCATGGACCGCTACGGCGCTGACTGGGCAATGGTCGAGCGCGGTTGGAATACGCACGTGCGCGGCAACGGCCGGACCTTCGGCTCGGCACGTCAGGCAATTGAGACGCTGCGCCAGGAAACCAGCGCCACCGATCAGAACCTGCAGGCCTTCGTAATCGCAGATAACGACGGTCCCGTCGGCCCAGTGCGCGATGGCGATGCCGTCATCCTTTACAACTTCCGCGGCGACCGCGCCATGGAACTCTGTGCCGCCTTCGAGAACGACGACTTTCCGCACTTCGACCGCTCACCGCGCCCTGATGTCATGTTTGCGGGCTTGATGCAATACGACGGCGACCTGAAGATTCCCCGCCGCTACCTGGTCGAGCCGCCACAGATCGATCGTACTGTCGGTGAATTTCTCGTCGGTGCCGGAGTCCGCCAACTGGCCATCAGCGAAACTCAGAAATACGGGCACGTCACGTACTTTTTCAACGGCAACCGCACCGATAAGTTCGACGACGCTCTGGAGAACTACGTCGAAATTCCCTCCGACCTGATACCGTTCGAGCAGCGCCCGTGGATGAAGGCCGCCGAGGTTACGGACGTTGTCATCAACGAAATCCGGGCCGGCAGCTTCGACTTTGCGCGCATCAACTTTCCCAACGGCGACATGGTTGGACACACCGGCGACCTCCTGGCGACCGAAATCTCCATTGGGGTCGTCGATCTCTGCCTGGCACGGCTGATGTCGGTCGTCGAGAAGGCCGGCGGCGTCATG
>DPYP01000295.1:4065-4228 GCA_003545375.1 Lentisphaeria bacterium | reverse complement strand
TCATCTGCGCCGACCACGGCAATGCCGACGAAATGTACGAGCGCAAGAACGATGAGGTCCTTATGAACGAGGGCCGGCCGAAGATCAAGACCAGCCACTCACTTAATCCCGTGCCCTGCATCATCTACGACTTCCTCTACGATGGCGAGTACACGATGACCAA
>DPYP01000295.1:0-3730 GCA_003545375.1 Lentisphaeria bacterium | reverse complement strand
CGTGACGACCTCGGCATCACCAGCCTTTCCGCCACATGCCTGAACCTGCTCGGCTTCGACACACCGGAAGATTACCTGCAGTCCGTCCTCGAGTTCACCTGACTTGGCTTATTCATAAAGTTTCGACGCGAAAGTACTCATCTGGGCGCTCGCAACAGAAAGTTCGTGAATATGCCCTGGTTGGGCAAAAATATGGGCAATAGCCGCATCTGAATTTTGATGCGACGCGGTTTGGCGGTTATCATATCCTTAGTCTTTCTCCCCGGACCTCCGGAGTTGAATCGGTAATCAAGCGTATACGACTCCCTGTGAGTCCACGCAAGCACTGACTCTGACATGGCCTTAGGCGATCTCTTACGACCAAAATGGAAGCACAGTAATCCGGAAGTCCGCCTGGAGGCGGTAGCGGAACTGACCGACCAGGACGGCGATAAACTGACTGAAATCGCGACGACAGATGAAGATCCGAAAATCCGTCTTGCAGCAGTGGCGCGAATTGACGACCAGGCCATCTTGGAGCAGATCGCCGCCACGGACACCGATGCCGATGTGCTCGACGCATTGACCGTCAAGATCGATCAGCATCTGCGCAGCACGGTCCTCGATTCCCCGGATGCCGCAACCTGTCAGCCGATTCTCGCGCGTATCAGTTGTGAAGAGGTGCTGTCCAGCATCGTCGTCGATACCGAGCACGATGACATCCGGCTCGCCACGGTCAAACACATCATGTGTCCGACGCGCCTGTCCCGACTGACTGTCGCCAACACAGGGAAAGCCCTCGGCCTGCACGTCGTCGAACGCATTGACGATGACACCGTCCTCGAACGTATTGCGCGCGATGCATCGAACACCCGAGTGCGCCATGCTGCTCAGGAAAAGATCGACGGAATCATCGAAGAACGCAACCGCCCGTCAGCCGAGCAGCTACGTGAAACCGAGCTGCAGGAACTGTACGACACCGCCCGCAAGTTGATGGATTCCTGGAACTGGGAATTTGCCTTCGCGAAGTTCAAGGAACTGCAGTCGCGCTGGGCCGATCTCGACCCGAGCCGGAAAGACCCGCGCCGTTCAGGCCTCGACCACGCGCTCAACGAGCTGCACCGGCGGCACCAGGAATTTATCGAGGTGCAGGCGAAAGACCGCAAGCGCGCCGAGTTGCGTGCCTACAACATCGCCGAGCGCGAACGAATCTGCACCGCCGTCGAGGCCTTGATCGGGCGGATGGACGAAGCCGCAGCTACCGAACTGGACAGGCTCCGCGCCGAATGGGAAACCGCGCCGGAGGTGCCGGACGACGAATACCTGCAGCTGCAGATACGGATCGACACAGCCGCCCAGACTTTCCACGACACGACGCTGCTGCAGCGCGCTGAGCAGGAAGCACACGACGACGCGATGCCAATCCTCCAGACCCTGTGCAATCGCGCCGGCGAACTATCGACGTCTGAGGCATTCGCAGATCTCGAATCGCAACTCGACAAACTCACCGAAGAAATGGCCGCAGTCGAGTGCACCGGCGACGACGCCGATGCGGTGCGCGCCACGTTCGACACAGCCATCACCACTGCACGCACACGATTGACCGAGCACCGCGACGCGGTGGCACAGGCAAAGGCCGACAACCTGAAACAGCTCGAAGAAATCTGCACCGCCTTCGAAGCAATCCTCGGCGCCGAGGACATCGCCAAAATAGAAACACCCGGGCGCGAACTGCAGACAGCCTGGTCAAAGGTCGGCATGGTCGATAATGACGCCCGCGAGCCGCTGGAGAAACGCTTCAAGAAACTGTCCGACAAATTCCGCCAGCGCACCCGTGAATTTCACCGCGGCCGCGACCTCGACCGCTGGGCGAATCTGACACAGAAACAGGACCTCTGCACCGAAGCAGAGGCGCTCGCAAAAAACAGCGATTACCCGAAGATGGCGAAGACGATCCAGGATCTGCACAAGCGGTGGAAGACTATCGGCCCGGCACCGCGTGAGCAGTCGGACGACATCTGGAAACGATTCAAGACCGCCTGCGACGAACAGTACAGCCGCTGCCAGGCCTTTTTCGACGAGCAGGATAAACGACGCAAGGAGAATTTCGAGCAGAAACAAAAATTGTTGGATGAGCTCACCGGCCTGATGGACGACTGCACGAAGGACACAGCGAAAGAAAGGGTGCAGGCGATCCAGGCAGAGTGGAAAGACATCGGGCACGTGCCAAAAACATCGATGGACATCAACAAGCGCTTCCACGATGTCTGCAACGATTTTTTTGAGAAACGCCGGGAACACTACAAAATTCGCAGCGACGCGCGCAAGGACAGCCGGAAACGCAAGGAAGAACTTTCTGAGCAGGCCGAAGCACTCAAGGACTCCGAGGACTGGGGCACCGCAACGGACGCCATGAAACGGTTGCAGGTTGACTGGAAAGCTGCCGGCCCGTGTGAACGCAAGAAGGAGGAGAAACTCTGGGAGCGCTTCAGTGGAGCCTGCCAGCACTATTTCGACCGGCTCAGCGCCCACCACGACGAGCTCGACAAAGAGCGGGTCGGCAACTACGGGAAGAAGCTCGAACTCTGCACCGAGCTCGACGCCATTCTGGCCGACGACACAGGCGACCAGAAAAAGACCGCAGTCGCCCTGGTCGAACTGCACAACCGCTTCCGCGAAATCGGCCCGGTACCGCGCAATAACCAAGATGAGATCCGCAGCCGGTTCATCGCACCATGCGACGCCTTTTTCCAATCACGCCGCGATCACTTTGAGAAGCTCAAGGGCAAACGCGACGCCAGCCTGAAAATGCGCGAGGCGCTCATCGAGCAGGCAGAGACGATAGCTGAATCGACGGCCTGGCGTGAAACAACTGACGAGTTCAAAGAACTGCAGACAAAGTGGAAGACGATCGGCAGCGTGCCGCGAGAGATCGAAACGGAAACCCGGGAGCGGTTCAAGGCCGCCACCGACCGATTCTTCGACCGGCGACGTGAGCATTATGACGGTGTCGAAAAGGAGCGCTACGAGAATCTCAAGCGCAAGGAAGACATCTGCACACGGCTGGAAACGCTGGCCGACGTCAAGCCGCCGGAGGAAGAGGCCAACCTCAACGTGGCGGAGCAGTTGCAAATCGCTTTTGAATCGAACTTCATCAAGCAATCGGCCGCCGACTCGCAGTCCGCCTGGCGTGTGTCACTCACCGAGGTCCGCAAGCTGCAGGACCAGTGGGAGCGTACCGGCCATGTGCCGCGTGAATTCGACAAGACGATGTGGAAGCGCTACAGGAACGCGCTCGACCAGTTCTACGCACAGAAGCCGGAATCAGAACAACCGCGTGAGTCAAAGGAAGAGATGCAGGCCAATCTCGAGACCAAGACGAAGCTGTGCAAGGAAGCCGAAGCCCTGGCGGCCGGTGACGATCCGGCCGCCTGCGCCCGCGACGCCAAGCGCCTGGCCGGACGCTTCAAGAAAGCCGGGCGCGTGCCCTCGAAGAAACAGGCCGACGAGCTCGGCGACCGATTCTTCGCAGCGGTCGGCAAAATCTTCGACGCAACCCGCGCCGCCGATGACTCACAGCGCCGCGCCTGAGAAAAGTCGTCCGCTTATTCGACTCCTGCCGGAAGCACGGCCAAGGACCCCTTGTAAGCGAAAACGGCAATCAGCCTGACGAGGTCACCCGCAGCAATTGCTTGTAGTCGGTGGCACCTTTGAGGACCTTGTAAATGCCGTCCTGCAGGATCGTGCGCAT
>DPYP01000582.1:768-4686 GCA_003545375.1 Lentisphaeria bacterium | reverse complement strand
CTGAAGGGCATCCTTGTAGCCGATTCTGATGAGAATCCCTACAATCGGCATCGAACAATAGAGCTGGTCCATAAAGGCACGGGCGTTCGGGTTTCACCGGAGGGCGGTGCAATGGAGAAAGCCGGGGCGTTCACCATCTTTCGCTCGTATGCGAGGCAAAGCTGGCTCACGGAACTACGGGCAATCAAGCCGAAGGTGACGCGCAACAAGGACGGTGCGCTTCTGGTATGGAGCCCGACAATCTCCCACCAGGTGAAAGTCAGTGCCCTTTTCACGGTAAGAGAACCGAATATCGTAGACCTCGATATTTCCGTTGAGGGCTACACCCACTACCCCGACTACGAACTGTTGCTCAGCAATTATGTTGCCCCTTCTCTTAGCGGCGGGCTCTTCGTGAAAAAGACCAGCTCAACGGGCCCAGACTACGAGCACATTGAGATCACTGACAATCCAGCCTTTCACGGTATGTACTCGTTCTTTCCCAGAGACGAGCACGCGGCGCACATCATGACGGACGGTCGAGGACAGAAGGGGCGGTGGTATTGGCGAGTCGCGTGCGGAAGACTGTACGCCTTTCCCATGGGGCTCGCCACGGACAGAAATGTTGACGTAGTCTTCATGGGACGACCTGAGGACGTATCGTCTGTCGGCGTTACCTATTCGTTGGACGCAGACACCACCGATGATAACGGTGTGGCCATGCATCACGCGTTGTATCTCTCCCTATTTGGCAGGGATATGCATCCGGGAGACGGATGGCGCACACAAGTCCGTCTTGTGGTGCAAACCCACGATGACGATTCCGATGGACTGTTGTCCGTCTTTGAGCAATTCATAAATGAGAATTCCGGGCTCAACAGGACATTCCAGGTTCAACCACAATAGCGCTAACAACGCGTTGCACAGCGACGCGGTGAACGCACCCGTTCGCTGATGCCTTGCACGCCACTGACGTCGCCACCATCGAGACCTATCTGCAGGATACGTATATCGGGCCGTAACTGAGGCCGGCGGTTCAATAATTCCTTACCGGGCCTCACTCCTCCAGATAGGGCTGGACCTCGATGAAGTTGTGCGTCAGTCGTTGTCCGATGGGGCCGCCCGGTTCGTCGTTGTTCTGCCAGTCAGAGATGGTCAATTCGGCCGCCGCAGTTTTGGCGCGAAAGACGACGCGATGGTACGTCACGTACAACGGGTTCTCGCGCGTGAACGGGCCATAAACATGCCCGGCCAGGCTGCTCGGGAAGAGTTGATGGAACGCTTTGTCGTGCGCCAGTTCCACACCGTCTATTCTGATACTTAGGTGGTGCTTCTGGTCCTGGGCGGATGTTCCCTTCTTCATCTCGTCATAGTCGGCGGTGAACATCTTGAGCGAGTACTGCCGCCCGGGCGTGAGGCCCTTGATCGTCTGCGAAAACCGGTTGGGCGCCGCGGCGGTTCGTGTGGTGAGGAGGAAGTTGTTACCGGCATTGTCGTCGCCCCCTCGGACCCTGGTCTGCAGCACGCCGAGTCCGGCCGCATGTTCAATGGCGATGCCTCCCTGTTCTGCCGCCTGTAATGTCCATCCGGCAGCGCCTTCGTCAAAGTCAGGGTTCTCGATGTGGGACAATATATACGGGTCATCGGTCAGGCGCTCTTTCTTCCCCTCGATGCAGTAATGCCGGAAAAGTTTTGCCGACCAGCGCAGGTCCTCTTCGTCAGCATATCCATTGTGGTACCACCAGATGCCGTAGAGTCCGAAGAAGACCGGGTTGTTGGCGAGGAAATGCATCTGCTTGTCCATGTGCACCTTGAAGTTGACGGCCGGATTGACATTGAGCGTCTCGGGCGGGGCGGACAGGAATCCGAGGATGGTAATCATGTGCCGCGCTGCGCCGGGGAAGGTCCTGTTGTAACGCAACAGGTTCTCCCGCAGCCGCAAGTCGATATACGAATCGGCCGCCGGCTCCGTCGGCTGTTCAGTGAGGTATTTTTCTTCGCACCATTTATATCCCGGAGTAACGACGGCTTTGAGGAAGTCCATTGACAGGTCGCTGGTGTACATCGGCATGCAGGCGGGGTAGAAGACCTTGCCCTTGAACCTCGGGTCTTCCGCTATCCGCTTTACAGCCTCGGCGTACAGGGGATAGCTCCCGACGCCGCCGTGGCCGGAGCCGGAGAACTCGTCGCCCATGATGCCGTCGTAATCGGCGCCGGCGAGGCCGCGGCTCTCTGTCCACATCTTGAAGATGCCGTTGGCGTCGGGCCGGTTCTGCCATATCTCCCACATCATGTAGGGGACAATGATTTTCTTGCCCTGATCCCGCCACGCCCTGGCGTATGCGGCGTTTTCGGGCACCGGGTTCTTCTCGGTGAGCGTGTTGGTGTTGTCGAGAATGCCGATTTTTTCCAGGTATTCCATGTTATACCGGCCGAAGCAGGGCAGGATCGGCACATTGGGCCAGCCTGCTCCACAGCTATAACCCAACCCGGCGACCATCATCGCGGGAATGGCACGAACCACTAAGTCGTTGGGGCGCGCGGCACCCTCGCAACGGATGTGGAGTTTGTGAGGCCCGGCCGGGAGGCGGCGCATGGCCTCGAGCGTGCGCTCCTTCCCCTTTGCGTGAACGATGACAGGCTCGGGTTCGGCGTCCACCGAAACCAGCACCTTGTCCGCGCCTTGCGTCTCAGCCGTGGTGGAAATGAAAACCCAGCCGTCTCTTGGATTATTAAAACTGTATTCCTTCTGCGCTTCGGTTTGTACGGACTCGACATTTAACAGTTCGGCCGCAAAATTATTTAGCACTTTTGTGTTGTTGTAGGCCTTTATCCAGTCGGGCTTCACCAGCGGAAGATCGAGTGCGATGCTCGACGGTTCGCCGATTCGACCTCCGCCCTTGTCTTTGATCACGGCACGGACCTGATAATTGCCGGCCGGAAGGTTTTTGACGTTCAGGGTCCAATAGCGCACCCCCATCTGCTTGTGATCCTGGAATTCGAGTCGTATCGCCGGTTCCTTGCCGTCCTTGCGGTCCGACCCGCTGTCCAGAAGCGTTTCATGCGTGGCCACCACTTTTCCATCGGCAGCGTTGGCCACTTCGAGCTTCAGTGCAGCGCCAAGCGGCATGGCGCCCATCCGGGCATAGTCGGCTTCCATGACCACGGTGGCGGATTGGGGAAACGTGTGCGACGTCAGTTTGACTTGCTCCAACCCGGTCACGTCATGCCGGCCACTTGCTTTGGCCTCCTGTTTGTAAAGGCCATAAATTGCTCCGGCTGACAGGGCGTGGTCGTAGACGCGAACGTCGTCCATCGTGCACTTGTATTC
The DNA here is from genome assembly GCA_003545375.1 of Lentisphaeria bacterium. Lineage (GTDB taxonomy): Bacteria > Verrucomicrobiota > Lentisphaeria > JABSQK01 > CAJWLW01 > CAJWLW01. The sequence goes on along the minus strand of DPYP01000582.1, from coordinate 1,376 downwards.
GGGCGTCACCGTGAGATAGGTGGCGGGATAGCGGAGATAGAAGTTTTCGCCGCTCGGCAATGTTGTGACCTTGGATTTAACTGTCCCGTGGAGCCTTCCGTCCACATACATTTTGATATTCTGGCCGTCGAACGTTGCGACAATATGATGCCACGCAAGGCTGAGCGGCTTGGTGGAGGTAAAGTTGGACCCGGCGGGCGCATAGAACCAGCACTTGCCGGAATAGCTCATGCAATAGCTGCCCATGACCTTTCCAATGACGCCGCCTTCGCCCTGCTGAACGGTCGTTTCCGGCCGGAACCATAGCGCCAGGGTGATGGCATCGGTAATGTCCAGGCTGGGTTTCTTGCCGCAGTCCACGTAAGCCTTTCCCGAATTGAAGTGGAGGGAGTAGCCCTTTCCCTGCCCATCCTTCACGTACTGCACATCGTCGAAAATCTCACCGTGGTTGTCATTTCCGCTCGAGTCCTTCACGACGGCGCCCGGGCCCTCGTCGAACGTGTAGTGTGCGACCAGTCCCTCCGCTGCCGGCGCCGGCCCGCACAAAACACATGCCGTCATCAGGATCAGCGCCGCGGTTGCGCAGCCGGTTTTGCCAATCGGTCGGT
>DPYP01000582.1:0-457 GCA_003545375.1 Lentisphaeria bacterium | reverse complement strand
ATCGGTCGGTGGTGCATTCTTGGTATCATGTCTTGTTCGGTCCGGCATTGTGAGACAGGCTGACCTGTCCAGGTGGCAGTTGCTCGCAGTGCTGGGCAGGACACATCCTGCTTGCTGCCAACCTGTATGCGCTGTCGCGAGCTGCAATCCATGTACATTTTAAAATCGTATCGACGGCAAGGGCCCGTAGGGGCCAGACATTCATATGTGCTCTGATTCGCGCGGTTTACAGTGACGGCTTTGAGTGGTAGATTCAAGCAGATTCTCACACGAATTATACCCGAGGAACGGTATGGAAGAAGCCTTTTTGCCGCACCAAGTTGACCGCCCACCCCCGCACCAAACGTTGGAGCACTCCGGCCGTCCGGTTAAAGTCACAGCATCGAATCGGACCGCCGTTTCGCGTCGAGCGATGGCGGTTAACATTGCGGATTCGGCGATTGAGCGGTATCGTTTA
>DPYP01000310.1:762-9953 GCA_003545375.1 Lentisphaeria bacterium | reverse complement strand
CCGGCAACCGCGTCGAACCCAGGTAGCCGCAGAGACCGTGGACCCAGCGTTCGTCGTCGCAGGACAGGAAATTATCGGGCACGATCATGTGCTTCACGCGTTGATTGTCCAGGAAATCGCATTCAGCTTTGCCAGTTTGTGTATGGCGGTCATCGTGTCAAGTGCGTAGTGGTTCAAGGCCGCGAGGACTCCCAGGTCACAGCGGTCCTCGACGCAATCGGCCCAGGTTTCGGTGGCTCGAGTGAACAAGGCGTGGGCTTCGTGCAGATTAGATTCGACGGCGTCGGTCGCCTCGGCATACTGGGGGACATTTCGTTGCTTCTGGGCGTCGGCCGCCGTGGCAGCCCATTCCGAGGCACGCCGCATGGCAATCCGCCCGGCCATCCAGTGGTCGGCAAACTCGGCCTGGCGGGCCAGGGCATGCACGACCGGGCGGCCCGGCGGCCTGGAGAGTCGCGCCGCCTCGGACAGGAGAAGTGCCGCCTTGGCAAAAGTGCGGCGGAGCTTCTCAAACCGAACGAGGTCCTTCCTGATACCGGTCAATTCCGAACGCGTGGGTACCTTCCACCATCCGGCGATGACCGCCACCGAGATGAAGCTGACGCAGTCTGTGTTCCGGTGCATCTGGGTCGTGAGTCGCTGGAGGATGGAGAAGGCCTCCAGCAGTGGCCCCAACGCCCGCGGCCCACAGATCGGTGCGAACTGATGTTCGTAGGACTTCTTCAGGGTCAAACCGCGTTCCCAGGACGCATGCGCGAGGAAATGGACCGCCGGCAGGAGTTTGCTGTGGGAAAACTGTCGGGTGATGAACCCGTGCATGTGATTTTTCCGGATCAGATCGGCCATACCCTTGACTGACGGGCCGGAGAACTGCGGCACGATGCCGATGTTGTCATCCTCGGTGGACAAGACCATCGCGAACTTCAAGTCGCCGTCGCGCGCGGACGCGAGCGTGTCGGCCCGCTTGATGGCGTAGGACGGCATGTATCCCATGGATGCGAGATAGCGCGATCCGGAGCGAAAAATCTTCGGCAGAAATCGATGCAGCTCAACGCTCAAGCCGCTGGGAATAAGTGTCGGGGCACGACGTCCCGGTTTGGGCGCCCGTTCATTGAGTAAATGATCAAAGACCCAGAGCGTGCAGATGTCGGACATCAGTTCTGACTCGGCCCGCGCGGGTGTGAATTCGGCGTTGCGGCGTGCTTCCTTGACGACCTGGTCGAACGTGGCAATGGCGCTGATCCCGTATTTGCGGTCGAGCTGGTCCCAGGCAAATCGTACATCGGCTCCCGTCTGGCGAAATTCGCTCGTCCCGAGAATGAGATAATCGCACGGGGCAAATGCTTCAAGATGTGTCTGAAGGCTGTGCTGCAGCAGGGCGAGGTACTCGGGATTGCGAATCGTCATGCATCGCGCCATATCCTTGGTCATGCCCTCGGTCCACTCGCCATAGCGCAGGGCGGAGACGGGACCGGGGTCGGGCCGGCGCAGAAACTTTCGGTCGCTGATGGCGACCAGCTTGTTCTTGATTGGTTCGGGGAAGTCGGTGAACACCACCATGGCATTAACCTTTATGCCGCGTGCGTGGGCCATTCGGCATAATCCACGGAGGTAGGTCTTCCCGGCTCGGATCGTGGCTTCGTAGCCATCGCAAAATGCCAGATCAGAGTTTCCGAACTCGCCGCGCCGGGTGTCACCAGAGTGCTTGAACAGCTCGTAACCAATCCAGTCCTTGCGGATCGGGAAGCGATAGCCGTAATTGACCAGCGCCTTGTTCTTTTTCGCACCTCGCCATTCGATGTGGACGAACGGGTCATAGGGACGCTGCACGATCAAGATTTCGTTGAATCTCATCTTCACGAGCTGATCGAGCAGCGGCTCGACCTGCTTGAGCGACCATTGGCATGGCGTGTTCGGCCAGTCGTTGTAGGTCCGGAAGCCTCTCTGTTGGATCAGGGGTTCGCGCGTCGCGGGCCCCGGGAATCGCAAGCGTCCTGGCGCATCTGGCAACACGTCTCCGTGCAGCAGGAATCGCACGCCCCAGAACTCCGCCAGTTCATAAACTCCCCACACCGCAGCCGTGGGCGATCCGCCGACGATCCGGAATGTCTGGCCGTCGGGTTCGAAGGCATAGCCCTGATCACTGAGCTCGTGCCCCTTTTGGACCTGAAGCTGGATCGTCAGGCCGCGACCTCGTCCTGGATGGGCGCGGACGGCGGGATTCATGCCGAACAGTTTATTCAAATATCTGCCCAGATCGCGCGCCGCGCGGCGGACTTGCGGATGGCAGTTCGTGCCGACCAGGATCTGAGTAACTTTCATGATTGTCTCCACGTGTACAGCATGACCGTCTTTACGTGTACAGCGCCAGTCATATAGGGTTTCAACGGCCAGTGTCTCGGGCATCGGACGAAACATCACCCGTCAGTTCGGGAGCAGCGTCAAGATATTGGATTTGGATCATCGGTTCATTTTCTTTTTCGGTACGACCGCAACAACACTATCTCAAGGTTGCCAGCGGATCAGTACGCCGCCAGCCAGATAATTGCCATAGCCGGTAAGGATTGAGCCATCGGGCATGAGCGTGGAACTCAAATGCCCGCACTCGGTGCTGATCCAATGTTCGCCCTGGCAAAACGGAAAGTCGTCGAGCACGACCAAATGCTCAACATCCCAGGTGACTCCGTGGTCCCGGCTGATCACGGCATCGCAACCGCGTCGATAACTGGCAAGCTGATTGCCCTCGAAATCGACCCGGCAGATGACGGTCATCACCAGATCACCATTGGGCATACAGATCAGGTCGGGGTGGTGTCTGCCTGCTTCAAACACGATCTTCATCGGGGACCAGGTTTCCCCGTTGTCCTTGGATATGGAAACGGCCGTTCCCTCCAGGCTGTCTTCGTAGTGCGGATGCTCGGCGAACCATACCGGAACAAAGGTGCGCAAGGCTGCTACCAGGTCACCATTGGCTGCCCGCACCAATGAACCTTCGCTAGCGCCAACTTCGTACGTTTTTCCAGCATACGTCTCGGTGTAGTGCCACGAGGCGGGAGAAATAACTTGGGGCCACGTGCGGCCACCGTCTTCCGACCAACGGAGATACTCGGTAATCTTCCAGTGGGGTGCACCGCCTCCGAGCGTTTGCCCTATTTGGGCAATACGGATGGCGTTCCCCTCGGAATCTCGTTCGATCAACGGATTGCCCTCGAAGCCCAGCGGCTGTCCGTCGGGCGCGGGCGCGACATCAACCCGCTCGTCCCACGTGCGTCCATGGTCGTGGCTAAACAACCGGAATCGCTCGGTCGTGTCGCCCGCTTCAAATGTAACCACACCCTGGCCAAGGTAAGCCAGCATCACAGGGCGACAGTGAATGCCAGGCAACGCCAGGTACTCACCCCATGTCGCCCCTTCGTCTTCGCTGACGGTCACCAGCGTTTGCACCTGGCCGGTCGATTCGGTCGGCCAGGCCATTGCGACACAGACAACCTCACTGTTTTCCATAGCGGCCAACCCGTAGGGCACGGTGTTGCGACCTTCGTACTGCGGCATAAACTGCATCTGCGCGGCGTGACAGGTGTAACCATCGTTTCCATCGGCGCGCTTGATGGTATGTTTCTTCCACGACAACAGCTCGGCCTCGATAAGAAAACGGTTTTCGCTAACACATCGGCCAGAGTCTCTCTCGTACAGGGCCACGCTGGCAAAGCCATAATTGAATCCCTCCGGAACGGGCAGCTCCACGCTTTCGACATGCGACTCCCCGGGCCCAATGCGAAGGCAGTACTCGATCTTCTCCGATGGCGGGTGAATTGGCCCCACAAACCAGACGTGCAAATCCACCTCGCGAGTTTCCGCCGAGAGGTTCGTTGTCTTGACCTTCTGGCGACACGTGGTCTTTCCATCGCTCTCGTTGAGACGGGCCCGCTGATCCCGCTCTATGCGCCAGGCAAATGGTAGCAACAGCTCGGGCCGTTCAAACTCAGCCTCTGCCATCTCGCACTGCGGCTCCCAGAACGTTTTCTCTGCCAGCACAGGGAAGCACACCCAAAATTCTGGTACGGCGTTCAGCCGAGCTACGTTGAAGCGGACCCGACGCAGACCGCCTTGTTGGTAACCAAGTTGTCTCAGTGGTATTTTCATGACCGCCGTCCATTCCTGAGCCCCCACGCCTACCTCAAACTCGACTTCGCCCGGCCAGCTGTTTCTTGAACCACCCCTGCAGGCCGTTGACGCAGACAGAAAACCGTCCGCATTGCCAATGAACTTCCCTCCCCAACTTCCGTCACGATCGAAGTCGATCACAACATGAACTCTCTCGTGCGAGAAATTCTCTGCGGAGCTTCCCGGGCACACACCACATTTCATCGCGATGTACAAGCTGTCGCCGTCATGCACCATGGCAAAGGATGTGCCGGGCACCAGTTCGGCGTTCACACTTCCCGGAATCGTGAAATTGTCGTGCCACGTCAGGTTTGCCCAGGCGTCTCCCGAAAGGTCTTCGGCCAGCTTGGGCGGCTCTGAAAGATATTGGATCTGGATCATGCCATCAGCTCCATTAAAATGATCGAATAGTTGTCGAGGTGGTTGCAGGGGGCGTCATTATTGATGCGGTGTCAGGGTTGCAGGAGGGCTTCGATGCGGCGCGCCATCCTTGAGATAACAAACAGACGGTGTCCTCAGGCGTCTTGCAGAGCAACGGGTCGGCGCGTCTGACGTTGTCGGGAAACGGTATCAGGAAACGTTCGGCCGGCGCCGTGGCGAGGACGCGATCCTGCGTGACGATTTCGATCGGGAGATTTGCGATGTGTTGGAGAATGTCCATTTGTTGTGTGTCCCCGGATATGCCGGATCAGTCGACCCCGGAGAATTTTCGCTTTGCCTTGAATTTGAACAGCTCACCCGTGCCATCGGGCAGCGTTTCCCGGCCGCCGTTGCCCGGTTCGATCCAGTCGCCGTCAACGAAGTGGCCCAGGTTCAGGGGATATTGGTGATCTGAAGGCATTGATTTTCGATCTTCGATGACTCTGGTGGCGTCACGTGTTGTACGTTACGTGTGAGCGGACAACATCAAGAAACCTGTCGACTTCCTCCATGGTGTTATAGAACGTCGGATCGAGACGGATGCCGTCGAGAAACGAGCCACAATAAATCTTTGCGTCCTTGAGTTTCTGGTGCAGTGCCTGGTGATCGGCAGTGCGGAAAAAGACGATGCCGGCGCGCTCGTGAGCGCCCCGCGGTGTCCAGATGTCGACACCGATCTTGTCCAGTTCCTCGAGCACATGGCTGGTCAATTCGTGGACCCGCTGTTCAATGAATTCCCGGCCGATCTCCGCCAGCAAATCGAGCCCGGCCTCGGCGCCCACAATACCGACGAGATTGGGAATACCGCCCTGGAAACGCATGGCATCGGCATGCAGCTCGCAGTGCCGCACATCCCAGTCACTGAGATTGGCTGCTGCCAGCCACCCGACAGTTGGTGGCGTCGCATCCAGATGGCGGTCGCTCACATACAGGCAGCCGATGCCGGCGGGGCCCATCAACCACTTGCTGGTGGTCGTGGCCAGAAAGTCCAGCGCCGGCTGATTGACATCAATGTCAATCAATCCCAACGCCTGGGCGCCGTCCACGATCAACGGCACATTCCAGCGACTGGTGATTTCATGCACGGCGTCCAGGTCAAAGCGAAAACCGCTGCCGACAGTAACTGCGCAGAGGCTGACGGCCGCGGTGTGTTCATCTACCTGGGCGGCCAAATCGTCCATGACAATCCTGCCGTCCCGGCTTTCGACAAACCGCACCTCAACCGTCGCTGACTGACTCACCAGCCATGGATACGTGGTGCTCATAAACGCCAGATCGGTGACCACGACGTTCTGGCCGGGTCGCGTCTGGACAATCTGGCCCGCGAGATTGAGTCCAGCCGTCGTCGATTCGGTGACAACGATGTTACGTGCGTCGGCGTGAATTAATTTTGCAAATTTCTCTTTCAGCCGGCCGAACGCCTCGTAGGCGCTGAAGAAGGCGTCCTCGCCGCCGTTCTGCCACTGATCGATAAAATTCCGCATGGCCTCTGCCACGGGTCGCGGGCAGGGATGAATGCTGCCGTTATATAGATACGTCCAGTGATCGATTACAGGGAATAACTTTCGCAGCTCTTGAACTCGTGATTCGTCGGCCATCGTCAATTTCTTTGTTTACCCTTTTGCTGTAAACCGCAATCCACAGCAAGTACCCTTCTGCGGATCGGGTGGGATATACTCCATCTGGAAGCCGCATCGTTCACCGACCCGTCGGTACAGGGTGTTACAGTGCTCGCAGTAACGGTGGTAGTGCTCGAGATTGTTGTCCTTGAACCAGTTCGTCGGTGGACAGGATTTCACCAGGATGGTAAACGAGTCGTCCGTGACGTCCATCTCGTAGTCAGCGCCTTCCTGCCCGCAAGTGGCCCGCCAGTATTCCTCCATTCCCTTGAACCCCTTGGTTTTCATCAGGTTCTCGAGGTCTGAGAGCTGACTGTCGGCAATGGACTCCCAGAATTCACGGACTGCATCGAAACCGAATTCGCGTTCGAGGTGCATGAATGTATGACTGTAGAGCTCGAAGAAAAGACGGTGCATGGCTTGCTCGCCATGCCGATCGGACACGTGACGCATCGTGTGAGCCATGATGTCATTGAAGAGGTCACTGACCTTGACTTGTTCATTCACTGTATGATGATCTCCTCTGCCAGTTGTCGGAATTCGCTGTCCGTTATGCCCGTCTTTTATTCGGTCGCAACCTGGCAAACGATCTCGACAAGTTGGTCGACTTGATCGGCCGTGACTTTCAGCCCTGAATATAGCCTTATCCCGATCGATTACATCGAACTGCCCGTGGCGCAGCCGTCCTCGGTCATGTTCGGTGGCCCGGACCTGAACGAGCTCTACATCACCAGCGCCGGGCTCATGTGGGAAAGCCCCCTTGCCCCGGTCGGTCACTACTACAGCCGGCCGCGCGGCCGGCCCGTTGTTCCGAGTGTCTTTGGAGATCACCGGGAAACCGGAATGCCAGGCACGTGTGTGAGCGGGACACGACACATGACGCCGTGCGCGGAAGCGTTTCGATTGTATCCCAACATGGCGTGTGTTCGACTGAGTCCCGGACTCACCGTCCATCCATCGTCGCTGCGAATCACGTTTTGGCAATCGGATTCGTGCTCACGTGAAACGGGCAGAGGCTCGGCCCAACCCTCCTATCTCCACGGCCACGACATCGTTTTTGCCGACCCATTTGGTCTGTACGATGCTGCCCAGCATGACGATCCAATCCGCAGGCAAATCACGACCACGCACCGCCTCGGCGTTTGCCAGCCAGGCCAACGCCTCCAGCGGATGTCCGTTGATGATGTCGCTCCCGTGCCCCGAGCCAACTTCGACGCCGCTGATGCTCATCGAACCATGCACGGCGGCAAGATCCAGCCCGTGCCATTCGGTAATTGGTTCGCCCAGGACAATCCCGGCGCCGAAGAAATCGTCGGCCAGCCAGGTCCGCCAGTCCGGCTCACGCGCGACGAAGTCGACATAGCGGTCATCGACGATTTCAATGGCGGGATACACCGCCGCAACCGCGTCCGAGACACTTTCCATGGAATGAGGCGCTGCCGCCGCGCGGATGGACGATCCGAGCCGCACCGCGATTTCACATTCCACCCCGACGTGAAGGAAGGAGTCGAATTCGAATTCACCGATGCCATGGCGAACCGTGGCATCGAAAATTGCGCCGGCGCACGGATGCGTCATTCCGAGAAAGTCTTGCATGACCTGCGTGGTACATCCGATTTTTGTGCCTGTTACATTGCCGTGGCCGTTCGCTGTCAACGATTCGTGCACGGCGTCCTGAATCGCCATGCTATCGGCTGCGTCGGCAGGCTGGCATTCCGGGGGCAGGTGGCCGATGGGCGAGGCAGGCGGCAAGCGGCCCTTCACGATGTATGAGGCGGCGCGTTTCAACGATATTTCAGATAGTGCCATATTAACCGTGTGTTCGAGGCCACGAACCCTTCATGGAATGTTGGAATGTTGGAATGATGGGCTTACCTGACGACGGGGCCCTCGAGAACGCGCACGTCGATCAATTTCCCTTCAATTATTTGGAAAACCCTGTCACCGGTGTGGTATCCTGCACATCACAGCGGATCACCCACGACCCGTCCTTGACATAGTGTACGGCAAAAGCCAGCCGGTGCCGGTCCGATGAACGATTGGCATAGGAACCATGGATGGTAAGGCTCGTGAAGAACACACCGCTTCCTCGAGAGACGGTCAGTTTGGTGGTGTCTTCCTTGTCGATCCCGTCGACCTGAAATGCATAAATCCGTTGTGTCCATTCACGACCGTCCCGATCACGCATCAGGTGATCCATCTCCCAACTTGCGTGTTCCGCGTCTGTGCTTGGATGGGTTGGCCGAAGTTCGCCCGTGTGGCTCCCGGGCACGACGCAGAGCCCGCCGTTTTCCGGATCGGTATCGCTCATCGCAATCCAGCATGCCATGAGCGTATTGGGTTCGGTGGGCAGATAATGGGTGTCCTGATGAAATGCCACGCCGACATCCCCGCTCTCCTTGCCTTCCGGTGCCGGGTCTTTACGCATGTACATCGTCTGCACGATACGGGGCGTGCCCCCCAGGAGCTGCTGCGCTATGCCGGCAGTATTGGGGTGCGTGGCGACGTACGCCCACTGGGAGTCGATTCGATGAGTGAGAATCCCCAGTCGCTGCGCCATCGGCTCGGACGCCTCCTCGTGTTTGACAAAGGCGGCGACCTCCGGTTCCGTGAGCAGGTCGGCCACCACCAAGTAACCTTCACGATGATAGTGTGCGATGTCTTCGTCCGATAATCGAATTGGCTGACTCATAAGATTCTGGCAAACCCGGGGCTGCGCCAACCGCAGGCTATCCGATCCCGCCGCGGCGAGCCCGTGGGTTTTGCAGTCCGCTGATTGACGGATTCCCGCAGCTGCGGGGAACTTCGAACCGACGGAACTTGAGTGATAATCTCAGGGATTTCAAGCCGTTGACAATGTGTTCCCGTCCGCAACTGTCAGTCCTCGGCGGCGGTCGCGGCAAGGCTATAAGTCGCCTTCCAACTGTGAAGGGTGGGACCGGTCCTGCCACTGCCGCGCTTCAGTTCAGCCTTTATCCGGAGGTCATC
>DPYP01000310.1:0-440 GCA_003545375.1 Lentisphaeria bacterium | reverse complement strand
CCGGCGTTCGATGAAGGAAACGTGAACGGATGATTCTTCCCCGCCAGCTTGTGCCAGGTGTTGCCGGCGTCGTTGCTTGCATAGCACGTAATCGAGGCTTCGGCCGGAACCGTATCGACCCCCAGTCCAGACGGACCTCGGCGACCCGCTCCCGTTCGAAAGTGATTCGCGGGGAAACTATGCTGCCGGTGGCGACTGGCGTGGATTCGAAAAATGCGGTGCGTGGGACATTGGAGATTCTCAGCTCGTCAATGGCACCGGTGAAAAATCCCTCGTACCAGAGATCACGTCCGATGGTCATGGGATACCAACCCGGGTGGTCGATATCCCCGTCGGCGCCGGAGGATCTGCCCGTTTCGCCCTTTGCGTTGTACACTCCGTCCACGTACATCCGGAAGGCTGCCTTGTCCCTGGTCACGGCGGAGCTCGCCGATGCTCCA
>DPYP01000499.1:0-17646 GCA_003545375.1 Lentisphaeria bacterium | reverse complement strand
GCCGACAACGACATCGTAATTCTGTGGACACCGCACGAAGTTCATGGCCAGCGCGTCGATGTGGAATTTGTCGACGGTGATGTCCGGATAGTCAGGCGCGATCTCGGCCAGCACTTTGTCCCAGAGCACCATACTGAATTTGAAGGCGTTCGACTTGGTGGCCATGGTCAGGTGCTTGCGACGTTTACCGGCGAGCTCGAAGCCGTAACGCAGGATGCGTTCGATGCCGACGCGGGTGTGGACGCTGGTCTGCAGCGCGGTTTCGCCGGGCTGGTCCACTTTGAAGGTCCCGCCGTTGTTCACGTACTCGCCCTCGGAATTTTCGCGCACCACCATGATGTCGATGTCGCCGGCCTCGACATCGGCAAGCGGCGACTTGACACCCGGCAGCAGGCGGGACGGGCGCAGGCAGACGTACTGGTCGAAGCGCTGCCGCATTTCGATCAGCGGTACCAGGGTGACATGATCGGGGATATTGGCTGGATCCCCGACAGCGCCGAGGAATACCGCGTCGAACTTGCGCAGCACGTCGAGGTAGTCGTCCGGCACGACCTTGCCGGCGCTGGCAAAGTAGCGTGTGCCCCAGTCGAACTCGGTGATCTCATAGCGAGCGTCGCCGCAGACTTCGGACAAAGCCGCAAGCACCTTCAGCACTTCATCGGTCACTTCGATGCCGATGCCATCACCGGCGTAAATCGCGATGTTATGTGTTTTCAATTGCCGTTCTCCGGTGTGAATTCGCATTGCGCCGGGCGCGGAGGGAGGGAGGGAAAAACGGACGATCAAGATACCGCTCCAATGCTTTGTAGCAAATCAACCGCTCGGCACAGTGTTTGCGAGCGGCACGACAGGCAGACAACGCATCAAGGCATTGAAGTGAGTTCTGTCACTTTACCGCAACCAAACCAGATCAACTGCATCCTATACAATAAGCGAGCGACGAATCGACAACCCAGGCGGCCGCCCCTCCCCGTGCAATGAGTAGGCCGACCGGCTTGGAGGTGGTCCGGATTCTGCGTCCGTACTGTGAATGACTTTCAGCGAGGGTGAATGACGGCAAGCTGACGGACCAGCAGCCGGGGCACCCCGCCGATCCGGGATGACACATGGGCGCAGAGCACCAGTGACCGGATCGGGTTGACCTAACACAACCGCTTTATGCATACGGTTACGGGCGTGTTGTCCTCAAAGGCGTGGTCCGCAGAAAAGGAGTCGAGACAATGAATGACCTATTCTCACAACTCTTCAACAACCTTGAGCCGAGTAAAGACGAAGAAGAAATCCTTACTTTTACGGATTACCTCGACCTGCTTACCCGAGAACCGTGGGTAGCTCGTGATTCAATGCAATTGCTGCATGACATGCTGCTGTCCGCCGGCGTCGAGTACAACATCTCGCCGGGCAAACCGCTGAAGCATCGCTACAAGTTTTTTGAAGAACAGGAGCTGATCGGCCCATACGTCGTTTTCGGGCAGCAGCGGGCGAAAGAAAACCTCGTCGAGAAAATCGACAACGCCAGCCGCGGCGCCGAGGCCGGCAAGCGTCTGTGGATTCTGCTCGGCCCGCCGGGCGCCGCCAAGTCCCGATCGATGGACGCGATCAAGCACGCGCTGCACCAGTACTCGCGCTCGGATACAGGCAAGAGCTACACCTTGTTGCTGCCGACTGTCGACGAGCGGTTGAAGGAGCGTGCCCTGTACAGCGAGAACGGTGTTCACTACATCCCCAGTCCGCTGTTCGAGCGGCCGCTGCAGGTGATCCCAGAAAATCAGCGGGGAGTGTTCAACCGTGAACTGACCGACCGCATCGATCGTGAAGCGACCGAGGATTTCCTGGCTGCCCATACGCACTATGACAACAACCTTTCAATCAATGTAACCGGCCGCGTCTCACCGTATTGCGAATACGTGCTGCGCGATTTCATGCAGGCACAGAACCTGTCGATGTCGACGCTGATGCCGTACCTGCGCGTCAAGCGGATGCTCTACGATTCGAACACCAAGACCGGCATCGGTTCGTACACACCGCGCGACGAGAAGAGCCAGGAAGCCGGATCGCTGGTCGGCAACATCGATTACAGCTTGCTGCCGTTATTCGGCAGCGAGTCGCATCCGCTGGTGCACGACTACAAGGGCGAGTTGTGTGCGGGCGCCAACGGCTTTGTCGAGATCCACGAGATCCTGAAGCTCTCGGACAAATTCCTTTACGAACTGCTGTTCGCGACCCAGGACCGTTTTTTCAAACCGGAAGGACAGCCGCCGATTCCGTTCAACGGTGTCATCATCGGCCACACGAACTTCCACGAGTACAACATGTTCATGGCCAACAACACCTTCGAGGCGTTGCGGTCACGGACGACGTTCATCGAGATGCCGCTCTGCGTCCACTTCAAGGAGGAGGAAAAGATTTACTCCTTCACCTACGCCAATGACCAACGCGAATGGGACAAGTCGCGCAAGCATCTGGCGCACGTCGCGCCACACAGTCTGGAACTGCTCAGCCTGGTTGCCGTGATGTCGCGCTTGTACGAATCAAAGCGCAATCCAAACCTGTCGCTGCTGCAGAAGGGACTGATCTACGCCGGCCGCTCGGACAGCGGCGTCGACAATAACATGGCGAAGATGGTCCTCGACGAGTTCGAATTCGTCAAGCCTTCCGAAGGCACCTTCGGGCTCGACCCGCGCTTCATCCAGAACGTCTTCGAGAATGCCGAGCATTTCCAGATCAACGAGTTCGAGGCCAACATCCGGCAACTGAACGAAGAGGGAACCGATCACGCGATGCTCGCGTCGATCTCTCTACAGAACCCGTGCGTCACCCCGTTGGACCTGCATGTGAACCTGGAGAATTATCTGAAGGAGATGTTCGCCTCGCAGAAGACCAAACTCAATCACTATGTCGAGAAAGTGCTGCCGCAGGCGAAGAACTGGGTATTTGGCCAGATCGCCTCGGACGTGTACAGCGCCATTCTGCGCGACGACAGCGTCATCGAGACGACGTGGAAGAAGTACACCGACCATGTCCGTGCCTACGCTCACAACACGACGGTCAAGCATGAGGTGACGCAGGCGGACATCAAGCCGGACGAGAAGTTCATGCAGACGATCGAGCAGTACCTGGGCATCCCGGAGAAGGATGTTTTCCGCAAGGAACTGAGCGACGCCATCTCAAGTGTCAGCTATCAGGTGTTGCTGGAGGACGAACCCTCGTATCAGAACGCCATCAAGAAATACGTCTTTGAGAACGAGTTCAAATCGGGCGAGAACATGAAGCTGCTCGGTTGGATTAAGAGTGGCACGAGCGCATCGAACGTGCACTCGAAGGAACAGGAACAACTCAACGAGACCATTCGCTATCTGATGGAGACGAAAGGCTACTGCGGCAAGTGCGCCTTCCAGGCACTGGCGATCACCGCCAATGCCTCGAGTATCGTTATCTGACGATTGGCCTGGTGGTGACAGACAACGGACGACCATCATGGGTGAAGAAAAAATATCATCGAGCGAATCCGAGGGCGCGTTCAACGAATTTATCAATGAGCAGCTCGAAGAGGTCCTCGACCACATCATCAACGAAGGCGATGTGGATATGTTGGGCGACAGCGGCAGCGATATAATCGTTGAAATGGACGACATCCAGCCGCCGAAGTTCGTCTATGGCGACGAAGGCGGCCCCGGTGCCGGTGGCGGCGGGCTGGGACCTGGCAACGATTCAAAGCGCATCCGCTTCAGCCTGTCGTTCGACAGGTTCATGGATTTGGTGGCGGAGCGCCTGAGTCTGCCCAACCTGGTCAAGGAGGGACAAGGCCGGATCAAGGAAGTGTCGTACGAATTCAAGACCTTTGGGCAGTCCGGCGTGCTGCTCGACAAGAAACGCACATTCAAGCGGGCGCTGCGCAGCAGCATCGGTACTGGCACGTACCGGCCGCAGGACGACGAGTACGAGGTTTTGATCCGCCGTCGTGACCGCCGCTACAAGCTGCCGGAGCGCGTCGAGAAGCCGCGGTACAAGGCAGTCGTCTTCTACATGGGTGACATCTCGTACTCCACCTACGGCGAGCGACTCAAGCTTGAGAAACGGGTCGTCAACTTCATCCATAGCTGGCTCAACTACAATTACGGCCCAGACAACGTCGATCACCGTTTCGTGGTGCACGATTCCGAAGCATACGAGGTGATGGCGGAACAGTTTTACGACATCGCGAACGCCGGCGGCACGCGTGCAGCCATCGCGTTCGACCTCGTGGCACAGATCGCAATCAATGAATACGACCCGATGGACACGAATTTCTACGGCTTCTATTTCGGCGACGGGGAGATTTTCGAGGACGACGCCAAGGAGATCATCCATATCCTGGAGAAGGATTTCCGGCCGATCTTCAATCGCATCGGTGTCGTCGAAGTCAAGCCGAGCAGCATCAGTCATCTGTACAAGTGCATTGCCGACGTTTTCGAAAACGACTCGATCATAAGGCTGGGAAAACTGACTGACAAAGGCTCGATCATCGACGTCATCAAAGTCCTTTTCGGAAGCTGATCATGCGGACAATCAGAACAAATCCGGAGCTTCATCACCTTGAACAGCGTGTGTTGCATTACGCCAAGGAATTCGGCCGCGACCTGCCGGAGATGCGTTTTTATATCCTCGACGCCAACGAATTTTCGGCGTTACTCGAGAAGGATGTCTATCCGATCAGCCCGGCGAATATCTGGGAAGGCCGCAACATAATCAACCGGCGTTTCCGGATCGAGAGCGGCCAGGAGAGTGCGTTGTATTACGAAGTGGTGCAGACAGGCAACCCGAGTTACGCCTATCTGAACGACACCAACAACGCGATGACCCAGGCGAGCGTGATGGCGCATGTGGTCGGGCATTGCGAATTTTCGCAGCTCAACGTGCTGCGCGACATGAACCCGGACCGTACCGAGTTCGTCATGCACCTGGTGCGCAAGGTCAACATGGGCCGGTCCCAGATGGGCGAGCGTGATTACCTGGCCTACTGGAACGCTGTGGAGTCGGCGTCACCGCTGATCGCGCCCAACTCCCAGTTCAACCTGGACGTGGCGGTGCAGACGGAATCTAACGCGGGACCGGGCAGCGAGCAGGAGATCGAAGGGAAACAGTCGGTCCCGTGCCGGATGCCGTACTCATCGACCCTGGACTCACTGCTCAATCAGAATACGTCGGACAGTAATGAGTTGTTCCAGCACGAGGTGCTGCAGAAACGACGTCACGAGACCCTGAGTCGCAAGGGTTTCAAACTGGTGGCGCCGTGCCAGGACGTGCTTGGGTTTCTGAGCCACCATGCGCCGGCGAGCCGCGCCGAGCGGGCAGTGCTCGACTACATCTACACCGTGCACACGCCGCACGACTTCGTCGTCCGCACACAGATCATGAACGAAGGCTGGGCAATGTACTGGGAGAAAAAGATCATGCTGGAGCTGTTCCGCGAGGAGTCAGTCAAGGGCATCATCGATTATTCCAAGGTATTCTCCAGCGTCTGCTATCCGCGGCCGTACTTCATGCGCAATCCGTACCACCTCGGCTATCACATGTGGAATCACGTCGAGCAGCTGTATCGCGACGGCAAAGTGACGCTCGACTACCTGGAAGAAACCGACCTGCAGAAGAAAGAAAACTGGAATCGCCCGAACGTGACGGCCGACCCGATCGAGGCAATGGGTCATCTCGTGAGAACGACGACCGACTATGAATTTCTGCGCCGTTTCCTGAGTGTCGACCTGGTTGAGGAGTTTCATCTGAACCGCATCCCGCGGGCGATGGCGCGCCAGGCCGGCATCAAAGCCAACGACGTTGTACGTGAAGACGAGCGTTGGGTATGGCTCAATCCGTACCCGATCAAGGATGAGATGCTCAATTTCTTTACGCACTTTCATCGGCCGCGGATCTATCTGATCGACGCCGATTTCCTCGAAGGCGGGCTGCTGATGTATCATCGCGATGATCAGCGGGCACTGCGGAAGGAGTGGATCAAACCGACGATGAAGAACCTCAACCTCATCTGGAAAGGTCCGGTCTATCTCCTGAGCCGCGACACGTTGTACGGCTATTCTGCAAATCGCTTTCAAGAAAAAGCCGTCAAGATCCCGCGCTTTCGCCGCGTGGTCGAGCGGATGCGTGAATCGGAAAAGCCGTTCACGCTTTAACAACTTTGTTCCGGGCGCTATCGGTGTTCGAAACTGCAACCTATAAACTTAAAATGGAAATAGAAACTCTCGATCTACGTCAGTTGCTGGGCTGTCAACGCAAGCGCTCGCTCAGCTTTTCCGCCTTTGTCGAACAGTTCATGGAACACCCCGAGGAGCACCTGCAGACCTCGGCGACGCTGATCTCGAATGCGATCAAATATTTCGGTTTCGACATCGTCGTGCGCGGCGGCGAGCCGGTGCTGAGCTACAACATCTTCAAGGACCCCTTCTCCAACGGAGTCAATGCGGTCTACGGACAGGAGTTCTGCATCAAGCACATCGTCGAGGTCATTGAATCTTTCGAGAAGGAATCGAGCCCGAAGCGCGGCATCGTGCTGGTCGGGCCCCCGGCCTCCGGCAAGACCAACGTGGTCGATCTGATCACCCAGGCGCTGGAGAACTATACAAAGGAAAAGAACGTCAAGCTGTATTCCTTCTGCTTCCGTTTCGAAGGCGATGACGGTAAGGTTGTGGAGTTGCGTCCGGCTTTTATGCCAAACCCGATCCTGCTCTTCCCGATCATCCTGCAGCAGGAGGACGGGACCCTCACCAAGCCGCGCAAGGAGCTGTTCGACTTCATCAACGCGCCGGGGCGTGCAGACAAGAAAGTCGAAATCCCGACGTACTTCCAGTATGCCAATCTCGACAAGCGCAACCTCGACATCCTCGAGTCTTTGATGCATAGCCCGCGCAACAAGGGCAAGACCCTGTTTGAGATCATCGAGGAATACGTGCGGATCGAAGAGATTGAATTTTCCAACGCTCAGGCCAAGGGCATCGCCAATATCGACAACATGCAGGCACTCCGCGTGCAACAGCGCGAGGTGCATCTGGGCACCGACGAGATGGAGATCCTCTTCGAACACCTGCCCGGCAAGGTTCTGACGGAGTACCTCGGTGCCATGGTTTCGTCGAATCGCGGAATCCTGCATATTCACGACGCTTTCGACATCGATGGCAGCCTGCCCGAGGATGCCTATAAGCCTTTGCTCATGCTGCTCGGCAGCGGACGCATTTCGCTGCAGTCGACCCAGGCTTCGCTGGATAATACCGTGATCATGACGACCAATCTCGAAGAGATGAACGTGCTGGAGAAGCGACTCTCGGCGCTCAAGCTGCTCGACCGTATTGACAAAGTGCCGGTTAACTATCTGCTCGACGCTGTTTCCGAGATGGACATCCTGCGGCGCGACATGTGCAACATGCGCCCGACCTACGATGTCGATCCCAACCTCATCCGTATCGCCGCCTACTACTCCGTCATGACGCGGTTGTTGCCGCCGATGGCCGATACACTGCCGGAAAGCTGGTCTGACGAGAAGTCGAAGCTGTACAACCAGGTGACCCCGGAGCAGAAGCTTTTCATGTACGCCGTCCACAGCGACGACCCGGTCAACACGATCCGCAACCTGCCGCACTGGCATCCGTTCCGCAACGAGTGCCTGCAGGTCGGCATCAACATCTTCGAGCCGGACTATTACAAGCAATACATCGCCCACCATCCCGATGCGGTATCGCTGGAGGACTGCGGTCTCTTTTCCAATGCGCAACTCAAAATGATCGATGATGAGTTCATGCGCACGATGCGTGGTGAGTATTATCCGGACGAGGGCCGCACGGGACTGTCGATCCGGCAGTTGCAGAATATCATGCGCAGTACGATCGCACATTCTGACGGGCGCAAGGTGACCGTGGGCGTCTTTCTACATCAGCTCGAGCGGATCATCACCGAGGGCCCGAGTGTGCATCACTGGCTATCGCTCAACGGCCACAACAAGAAGGGACGCCCGCCAGTGTCGCCGCGGCGGATCAACACCGTGCCGCTGGAAGAAGGCGAAGGTGATTTCGGCGATTACTGTGGCCTGATGAAGGTCGTGCGAGCGCTGTATTACATGTTGATCGCGAAAGAAATCACAGTCGCTACCGTGGACCGCGATCCGAAGCGGATCGAGATAGACCTGCGCAAGTACCTGCAGCATACGTTGCTGGCGCGCGCCCGTGAGAACCATGCGTTTGCCCACATCATCGTGCCGAAGTACACCTTCGTTGACCCGGATACCGGCGAGTCTGTCGATCAGGCCAACGACAACTTCATGCGCTCCATCGAAAAAGTTATGAAGCCGAAAGGCGACCACGAAGCACTGCGCCACGAGCTGGCCCAGAAATTCCTCGATCTTCAGGACGACGGTGAGCTGCACATACCGGACGGCAAATCCGTAGTGGCCTCGGAGGACGACAATCTGCTGCATTGTTTTTCAAAGGAGTACACGGCGTTGTTGTCCCACCGTAAGGCGGTCGAGGGCATTAGCCCGGAGACATTGTGTGAAGCCTTTTTCCACAAGCGTAATGACCCGAAGAAATACCGACGGTACGGCGAGGAGATCATCGAACTGGTGGAGACGATCATCAAGAACCTCACCAGCCGCTTCGGCTATTCCAGAGACATCGCGCTGGACACCGTGGTCTTCGCGCTGCGACACAACGTCGTCGACTTTGCGAAGATGATTTTGTAGAGCAACGGAAGCCTGCCCGTGAATTCTGAACGTCACCGTATACGATAGAAGGTTCCCCGCCAAAAAGTATCCTGGTCCCGGGTGCGGCCGGCTACAGTTCGTATTGGCGCAGTTCCTCGTCGAACAGGAACGACAAGTCGATAGTGGCACAGCCGCTGATCAAGAGAGACAACAGGAGAAGTGTGGCTCGGACTGCGCGGTACAGCGTCAAATCACATCGCGCCACTGTGGTCACGGATGATCCCGGTCGTCTGCGTAGCGCGCCATTTTCTGGCGGCGGCGTAGAGGGCACGCGCGGTGTCGAAGGCTGTTTCGGCCTGCTTCACGCGGGCGGTGTTCAGGACCACTTGGTAATCCCAGTTACTGAAGACCTGCCGGGCGGTCTTGAGCGTTGCCTGACCGATGAACAGTTGCCGATCGATCTTTTTGCCGTGGCGCTTCGCCTCCAGGACCATCTTGGCCCATTCACTACGTTCCTTTTCGGTGGAGATCCACTTGGCGTGTTCCGCTATCGCATAGGCCCGCGACACTGCCTGCTCCGCCCGCTCCTGCAGTTTGAGGACGGTTTTCTCTTTTTTGACCATCATCTGCCGGGCTTTCGACCGTTCGCGATTCACCAGGTCAAAGGACGACTTGGCCAGCTTGACGAGTTCGCGAGCAGCTTCACGCTCACCCTTGTACTTCGCCACTACCATGCCCGGGCGCATGCCGGTTGGCGGCAGGAAGTCGACGTCCGGGAGGTCGCGCCGGCTGCCGCTGAACGGTCGGGCGATGGCGCTGAAGAAACTGCCGAGAGCAGAGCGGGCCGGTGGGCCCGGCGTCGCCGCCATGGCTGTTCCGGCTTCGGTGACTGCTCCGGTTGCGGCCGGTTGCTGCTGCTTGAACACGAGTTCCCGCGTCGTCGGTACCCGGGCAGCGGCGAGCTCGGTGTTCTTTTTCGCCAGTTCACGGGCCAGCTTGTCCCCGGCTTTCTTGGTCTGGTGCATGGCTTTGATCAGCGCGGTGCGCTGTGCCTTGGTGCCCTGGATAGCGGTAGCTGCCATTACGAGCTTCGCGAGCCGCACCTGAACATCGTCATACTCCGCACGGATGCCCGCGATCTCCACCGCCACCGCATCGATCCGCGCATGATCGATCACACGCAGTGGCTCGACCGCGAACGGCACCACGGCGGCTGCTTCGGCAACCTCCGATTCAAGGACCGATGTCGCGGCAACCGGTTCGGCAACGATCGATGCATCGACCGTCGGGTGGATCTGCGGCACCGGCGACGGGACTGTCCGGCTGGCAAGCATCTGCGTGTGCGCATGCAGGTTTGCCCGGACTATCTGATAACGGGCATCGGCCTTTGATTTAAGAAGCTCGTATGCTTCTTCGGCGCTCTCGATGACTGACTGGAGACGGTCAACATTGCGAGTTGCCGAGGAGAGGTTGCTGCTGCCTCTGGCGCGGGTGAGTACACCTTTGGCCAGGACGGACGCGAAAAATGATTCGCTTTCCCGGCGCAACGACTCCGCCAGTTTCACGCGGAGCTCACGCAGCGTTGATGCGTGTTTCGCCACATCGACAGCGGCGGCTTTAGCGGCTTTGAGATTTTGCTCGGAGTGGTGAGCGGAGGCAATGCCGGAACTGACGACGACAATGGCTCCGCAGAGAATGAGGTTCTTCAGAGTTGCCATGAACTTCTCCATTGTAGCTGCAAGCCGGTGTTGCCCACAATATATGATAGGCTGTGCAGTTGTCCAATCCGGAAATATAAATATGATGGCCCGCGCAACTTATTGTCATGCGTCCTGCGTCACTTTGCGATGCCGGGCAATTATCCTGTGACATACGCGCGGCATTTGATTTGGTTGCCGTTCGCCACAGAAATTGACTGAAATCGCGCTGGGCCGCCTTCAGCGCGGACTATTCAAAGGGCGGTCGCGAAAGGTCCGGTGCAAACTTTGGTGTCGTTACGATCGACAACTCCCCTATCTCCACATTCGGTGATACCTGGAGCTTAAACACCGTTGTCCAGACGTCACCTGCAGCAGCGAGAAACGCCGGCAGCGTGCCGTCACCGAAATGGCGTTGATCCGATTGAACAGGGATTCGACTGCCCGGGATCGAGCCAATGCCATGCAGTGATACTTTCATGTCACTCGATACGGGCTCGTTGAATCGAATCGCAACCTCGTAAATCCTCCCCTGTTGCTCCGACTTCTCCGATACGACCCTCGCTTCAAGTTGTGGCCGGCCCCGCACCTCGATCGCGGTGCCCAGCTCAGACCAGCGGGAATCGTCAATTCGTTTGAAGGCGGGCTCACGTTCAGTCTGCGGTGTTGGCAATCGTTCGTAGACGAGCCAATTCCGGTCGCGTGCCACCATCGTTTCAACGCCGTACGCGGCAGAACTGTTCAGGCGCCAGCGATACGTCTCGAACTCGGGGCGCTCGGTGATCTCGTCGTCGAGGTCGAGCACGACAAGGTTTTGCGGGGTGTCTTCAGAGAGGACGAGATACGTATCGTTGGTAAACACAAGGTGGGCGCCGAGACGTGGTGTTGCGGAGACCGCGCGCCCATCGAGGCGTTCGCGCAGTTCTTCGACCGAATCGGAATAACCGGGCGCGTGGAGCAGGTATTGGCTGTTGTTCTTGCCGAGATAACCGAGGCCGAAAAAGAAATGTGCCAGCAACGTTGCAACGACGACTCCGGCGCACAGCGCCGCCGCACCTGGCAATCGGGGCATACCGCAGCCCAGTGCCCGGCACCACCGATTGGATTCGCCGGCGGTCAATCCCACAACTGTCGCTGTGAGCAGGAGCATGACGACCTCACACTGGTACTGCAACACGATATTCGCCTGCTGTGTGCTGCTTTGCAGGCAAACAAACATCAGCGTCGGAACCGCGGCGATCAGGTATACGGGTTTGGAAAACACCGCGACAAAGACAGGGAGCAGCAGCAGCAAAATGAAGTAAATGTTGTGCGGCCGGAAAAGGGCACCGAAAAATGTATCGGGCTCGAGGAACGGCGACAGCGCAATTGCACTTATGCTGTCGCCGAGATGGTGGTAGCGGTTGGTGAACTCGTACTCCTGCAAGCCCGAGATTCCGGGAATGACGAACATGATGACAATCAGAAAATAAACGATGCTGGCCGCCGCCAGCACAAAGCCCAGGCGGCGGCGGCCAAGCAGGAAGTACACGACACCCAGACCGCCGAAGAATACGGGCACCGTTTCCTTGATCGCCAAAGTGAGAACGAACACGATCCCGAGAAGGATCGTATTGAGTCGCAGCCGACCGCCCTTCTCGAGAGAGCCGCGGCGCTCACAAAGCAGAACGAACACGGCGATCAGCGGCATCGTCAGGTGCAGCGGATGGAAACCATAGTAGATCGACATCGTCATCTGCGACAGGGACGGGTAAAACAACGCGCCGGCGACTACGGCAACCGCGACAGGGCGACGGATCTGCAGACGGCGTGCGAACGCATAGAGAATCAGAACGCCGCCGTGCAGTACTAATGCGTTCATCAGAAAGTACGGCGCAGCAGTGCGGAATGCGGCGAGCATGGGGGCCAGCAGGAGAACCATGCCCGGGATAAAATGATGCCCCATGTAGTTGCGGCCGAGCTCGTTCGAATAGAACCAGCGGCCGTTAATCGTATTGTCGACGACGTTCAGGTAGATCGCCCAGTCGGAATAGTTGAGGTACATACTGTCCAGAGCGCGCAACTGCAGCATCGTGAAGTAGCTGACAATGCCGAGCGCCAGCACAATGAAAAGTGACGGATGCAGCCATCGCAGATCACGCGGTTCGGGAAGATTGGCCGTGACCCGGACGACACAGATCGCGACAACCGCTGAAAAGACAATCGGTGACAGCATCGACGTGGCGAAAAAACTGAAGGGCAGGAGGACAAGCAGCGGCGCCAGCGCCCGTTGCCCGACAAAAGGTGCTTCTGCAGATTGTCGGCGCAGACATTCATCCGCCGCGTAAACCAGCAGCAATCCAATCGCGGCATAGAGCCACAGCGGTACTGATGGCGCCTCCTCCAAAATCACACGGTGCCCGACAACATCGATCGTGCGGATCCCGATACAGTTTGCGTAGACCGCATGTCCGAGAATACAGCCGAGGACAATATTTATCAGGTGGCGTAGCATATGGGCAGGCAATGTTGTGTCGTCTGGAGCCGGGTTTCAAGCGCACTTCAGGCAAAGATGGACAACGATGTCCACCGATTTGAAGCTGCTCGTAATATCGACGGACGCCTACTGACTTGCCATCACGCTTGACATGTCGGTCACCGACCGGATATTTCGCCCATGCATGCGACTGTCCTGATCGTTACCGGCAGTTCCGGGCTCATCGGATCGGAATCGATCCGTCACCTGGCGCCGCAGTTCGATATTGTTGTCGGCCTGGACAACGATATGCGCAGTTATTTTTTCGGTGAAGAAGCGTCGACGGATTGGAACCGGGAACTGCTCGAGCAGGCGGTTCCAAACTTTCGGCATGAAACGGTCGACATCCGTGACAGCGAGGCGCTGCGCCGGATTTTCGACCAGTACGGTGCCGACATCGCAGCAGTCATCCACACCGCGGCACAACCATCGCATGACTGGGCGGCGCGCGAGCCCGAAACCGATTTCACCGTCAACGCCAACGGTACCCTCAACCTGCTGGAACAGACGCGGCGAGCGTGTCCCGAGGCGGTGTTCATATTCACGTCCACGAACAAGGTGTATGGCGACCGGCCGAACGCTCTGCCGCTGGTAGAGCTTGACAGCCGCTGGGAAATTGACCCGGGCCATCCGTTCGCGAAGGGTATCGACGAATCAATGAGTGTCGACGACTGCACCCACAGCCTGTTCGGCGTATCGAAGCTGGCAGCGGATATGCTGGTGCAGGAGTACGGCCGCTATTTCGGGATGAAAACAGCCGTCTTCCGCGGCGGCTGCCTGACCGGCCCCTGTCACTCCGGTGCTGAGCTCCACGGTTTTCTGGCGTACCTGATGACCTGCGTGATCTCCGGCCGCGAATACCGAATCTTCGGATACCAGGGTAAACAGGTGCGGGACAATATCCACGCCACGGATCTGGTCTCCGCGTTTGCCCATGTCATCCGCAACCCGCGCGCCGGGGCCGCGGTATACAACATCGGCGGTGGACGTCATTCAAACATTTCGATGCTGGAAGCAATCGACAAGATGGAAGCGCTGGCGGAATGCAAGGCAAATTACGTGTATGTCGACGAAGCGCGCAGCGGCGACCATATCTGGTACATTTCCGACAACTCCAGATTCCAGCAGCATTATCCCGGGTGGGAGCAGGCGTACGACATCGACATGATCCTCGAAGACATGTACGCCGGAATCAAGCAACGACTCGATTGAGGAGTGAGATGACGTTCAACCACATCCTGATCACCGGTGGTGCAGGGTTTGTCGGTTCCAACCTCTGCGTGCGACTGCGGGCCGCGTTTCCCGATGTGCGGGTGACGGCGTTCGACAATCTGATGCGGCGCGGCAGCGAGCTGAATCTCGAGCGGTTGGAGGCGGCGAACGTAACGTTCGTACCCGGCGACGTCCGGGTACCGTCGGAGCTTGATGCGGTTGGCCCGTTCGACTTGATGATCGAGTGCTCGGCCGAACCGTCCGTACAGGCAGGGCTCGATGATCCGAAGGAATTGGTCGACATCAATTTCAACGGTGCCGTGAACTGTCTGGAAGCCGCACGGAAAAACAAAGCCGCGGTGCTGTTTATCAGTACGAGCCGCGTCTATCCGATCGAACCGATCAACGCCCTTCCCTGGCGCGAGACAGATTCACGATACGAGTGGACCGACGTCACCGGGATCGCTGAATCATTCCCGATCGATGGGCGCCGCTCTATCTACGGGACGACGAAGCTGGCAGCAGAACTGCTGATCGCCGAGTATGTGCACCATTTCGAGATGCCCTGCCTGATCAATCGGTGCGGTGTGCTGGCCGGCCCATGGCAAATGGGAAGGGTGGATCAGGGCGTCGTGACGTTGTGGGTTGCACGCCACCGATTCCAGCACGAATTGGCCTACATCGGCTGGGGCGGTATTGGCAAGCAGGTGCGCGATGTGCTCCACATCGACGATCTGTTCGAGTTGCTCGAATTACAATTGGCGCGACCGGAAATCTGGGACGGGCGCGTCTACAACGTCGGCGGCGGCACCGATTCATCCGCCTCATTGCTGGAACTGACGAAGCTGTGTCGGGACATAACAGGCAACACCGTCGAAATCGGCAGCCGCCCGGAAACCAGCGATGTCGACGTGCGCCTTTACATTACCGACTACAACAAGGCATCCGCCGAGCTCGGCTGGCAGCCCACGCGGGATATGCCTACGATCGCGGCGGATATCAACCAATGGCTCACCGACAATGAAGCCCTGCTCCGCCCCATCTTCGTTCCCCATTGAAATTGAGAGTTCAGAATTGAGAATTGAAAATTGAAGACGCCTTCCCTCTCCATCCTGATCCCCGCCTGCAACGAGGGAGGTGTAATCACCGCCACGCTGTCGGATATCATCGCGGCAGTGGATCGGCACGAAATCGATGCCGAAATCGTTGTCGTCGATGACAGCAGCAATGACAACACTGCCGAGATGGTCGAAACGTTTGCGGCCGATGACCCGCGCGTGCGAATCGTGACCAGGGAGTTACCTCGGGGATTCGGCAGGGCCGTGCGCACCGGGCTCAAGGAGCTGTCCGGCGAGGTCGTGGTGATCGCGATGGCTGACCAGTCGGACGATCCCGAGGACGTCATACGATACTACCAGACGATCAACGACGGCTACGATTGCGTGTTCGGTTCACGCTTTATCGCGGGAGCAAAGGTTGTCGACTACCCGATCATCAAGCGATTGTTCAATCGCCTGACGAACAAATTGATTCAGCTGATGTTCTGGACGCATTTCAACGATCTCACTAACGCGTTCAAGGCGTACCGGCGCGAGGTCCTCGATCACTGCGGCCCCTTCTACGCCAGCCATTTCAACATAACGATCGAGATGTCCCTTTCGGCGCTGATCCGCAAGTACCGCATCGCCCAGATCCCGATCAACTGGTACGGCCGCACCTGGGGCAGCTCGAAGCTGCGCCTCGGCCAGATGGGCCGACGCTATCTCTGTGTGCTGCTCAAGCTGTTTTTTGAACGTATTCTCATTGCCGACGATATCATCGCAGATCGCGAAGCGGCAGAGAAGAAAAACTTGGAAGGACCGCAACAGGAGGACTGAACCATGGAAACGCTCGTTGGTCGGTGCCATTGTGGTGCTGTCGAATTCGAAGTCGATCTCGAAAATGGTTTCGGGGAAATACGCCGTTGCAACTGTTCCATCTGTCGGCGCAAGGGTGCGGTTGTGGCAATGGTTCCGCTGGAACGGCTGCGCGTCGTCAAGGGCGAAGATAATCTCACCTTGTACCGGTGGAACATGAGGATCGCGAAGCATTACTTCTGCAAAACATGCGGTATCTACACACACCACCAGCGCCGCAGCGACCCGACAGAGTATGCCTTCAATGTGGCGTGCGTCGAAGGCGTTGACCCGTTCAGCTTTCCGGATGTCCCGGTCGGCGACGGCGCATCGCTGTCCGTCGCGGAGTAGCAACGGGCGTAAGGGGTGGACATTCAGCGTTCGGCATGGCAATATTATGCGCCATCAAGATAAATCCCTTCAATGCCAGAGGACTCCCCATGAGTAAACCACCCATACGCGTTGCTGTGACCGGCGGTGCCGGTCAGATCTGTTACAACCTGCTGTTCCGGGTCGCTGCCGGCGATCTGTTCGGCGCCGATCAACCGGTCGCCCTCAATATTCTCGAGTTGCCGGTCGCCATGAAAGCGCTCGAGGGCGTCGCCATGGAGCTCGAAGACTGTGCCTTTCCGTTGCTCACCGACATCGTCATGACGGACGACGTCAATACCGCGATGAAAGACATCAACTGGGCGCTGCTCGTCGGTTCCAAGCCGCGCGGCCCCGGCATGGAGCGTGGTGACCTGATCAAGGAGAACGGTCCGATTTTCACCTCGACCGGCAAGGCGATCAATGACCATGCCGCCGCCGATATCCATGTCCTGACCGTCGGCAATCCGTGCAATACCAATTGCCTGATCGCCATGCACAATGCACCGGACGTGCCGCGCAACCGTTTCCACGCAATGACCCGTCTCGATCAGAACCGCGCCGTCAACCAGTTGGCGAAGAAGGCGGGTACCGATGTGAACAGTGTAAAGAACGTGACGATCTGGGGTAATCACTCGGCCAAGCAGGTGCCGGACTATCACAACGCCACGATCAACGGCGCCCCGGCGACGGAGGTCATCGGCGACACGGCCTGGCTACAGGGCGATTTCGTCAACGTCGTCGCCAAACGCGGCGCCGCAATCATCGACGCCCGTGGCAAGTCCTCGGCGGCCTCGGCGGCCAATGCCGCGGTCGATGCTGTCCGGGCCCTGGTCAACCCGACGCCGGCAGGCGAGACCTTCAGCTCGGCGGTCGTCAGCGACGGCAATCCCTACGGCATCCCGGACGGTCTTATCTTTTCGTTTCCGTGCCGCTCCGCCGGCGACGGCACCTACGAGATCATCGGTGGCCAGACCCACGACGACTTCCTCAAAGGCAAGATCGAAGCAACGGCTGCGGAGCTGGTGGAAGAGCGCGAAGTGATCCAGGACCTGCTGCAGTAGCTCAAGATTTCACCACGGAGGGATGCCGGATGCTGGGGAGGTCTCTGGCAACCGTCTCCGCCGCAGGCAGGCAGGTTCTTCCCTGCCGGTTCCACGGACTGTTTGAGCGTCAATATTCCTGATCGCCCCCGGACCGGCTCGCCAGAAGCTCGGACATGGCCGCAGTCAGCATATCGTCGACCGCCGGACTGCATAAGGCGACCTCGATCTC
>DPYP01000361.1:2400-7155 GCA_003545375.1 Lentisphaeria bacterium | reverse complement strand
ATCCAGTTCGATTGCCTGCGTGTCCAGGATCGGTTTGAGCGCCAAATGGGATCCTCGGCTGTCGAGCCGCGGCATCGTCCGGCTGCGGCTTCCCGCACGCGTTCAGCAAGTCCGGGTTCAGGCAAGATCCGGATAAAATAGCCGGGGTCCTTCGTTGGGATTGATGCCGGCAATCTCATCGCCCCGCCACAGCAGCTCGTAGACGTCGCCGACGGGTGTTGTTTCGCTGCTTCGCCGCTCGGGCAGAGCGTAGGTCATCATCACCGTACCGGGGGGCGACAGGGTATCGCCGGAAATCTGCGCGACCGGGCCGACTCGTTCCACGGGCGTGTCGTCACCGTCGACAGTGATGCGGACGCTTGCGGGCGGGGCCCAGCCGGGGATGCGGATAAACAGGTTGTCCGCGGTGTCGAGCGTGATCGTCAGTCGACCGGTTTCGTCGCGCTCGCTGTGAATAGTGACTCCTTCGCCGACATAGTCGGCGTGCAGGTTGACGTGCAGCCCTGTGGCTGACCGGGTGCAGATGTTGGCATAAACATCGGTGAGTGAATGGAGGATTGCCCCCGGGTAATCCGGCATGCAAGGTTTTTTTGTGGAGTACGGGTATTCGCAGCAGCCCCAGCCGCCGATGTGCTGCGCCGGCACTGCCATACCGGGGTTGTCGATGGCGTCGCTCTCCTGGATCTGGGCCGGCAGAACACGGGCCCGCAGGTAACGCTCGACGTCGTCCAGCAGCTCCACTCTTCCGTCTTCGAGCGCCAGCCATAACGCCAGCTGCACGACGTCGCAGGCACTGGTGCACTCCGCCAGGGGATTCCCGTGGTTGTCATGAAAAAGTGTTGTACCGAGATCGTGGGCGACCCAGCCGGATGGCTTGATCAGGTGATTGCTGACGGCATCGCGGTACGTCTCGTAGACCGTGTCGACGCAGTCACGCCGCCCGGTCAGCAGGCCATGACGCAGGAGTCCGCGCAAGGTGCCAAGGTACGAATGCGTATGTCCCTGGTTGTCCGGGCTGAAGATTTCTGCGCGCGGGCTGCCATCGGCGTTGACGGTGTGCTCGAGGTGGTAGTCGAAAAACAGTTGCGCCAGCTCCAGCGCGAGTGCCTCACCGGTCAGTTCGTAGTGCCAGACCAGCGCCTCGATGAAGCGTCCGGTGACGGCGGTATAGTCGCTTCCGTCCAAAGTGGTATGTGTGCGATGCAACGGCCTGTCTTCGCCCATGTACTGGAAGTAGTCCAGGCGGCGCGGGTCGATTGTGCCGTCGTCTTTGACGATGCGTTTGACAGTCTGCAGCATTCGCCGCGCCGCGTCTGCCGCCCAGTCGTCATGGCGATTCCTGATGCGTGCGGTCAGTGTCAGCAGCCCTTCGCGCAGCGAATGCAACTCGAACCGCGGCGGTGTCCAGTGGAGACCGGGCGGGACAAAAAGGAGGCCATCCGGATTGTCGAACATGGCATGCAGGTTCTGCAGCATGGCGGCTTCGGCTTCGGCCGGCATGACGAAATCGCTGACTTGCTCGTAGCGCAGCAAGGCGTCCCACAACCTGCCGGTGTCATGGGCGATTCCGAAGCCGCCGGTCAGCCTGTAGCCGTGTGCCGGGTCCAGCCAGCTCTGCAGGTTCGCGGCCGCCATGGCCATTGGGGTCGTGAGGTTCATTTGATGTCGGGTAGTTGGTGACGGGCTTGATCATTAGTTCGGCTTATCCTCCGCAGTGCTTACAGGCGATGACGGAAAGCGGGTGTCAATCGAAACAGTCGGTTGTCTGAATGACACTGCAAGCACCTCCCAACCAAGAACCAAAAGGGCAAATGCAATAATGATGGCTAAATAAACTTGGAAAATAACGATAGCCATAACCTGCGCAAGACCGCCGGGCTTGCGTCAGGTTATAGCGTGGTTCGGGGTTTCTTCAATCCCATAGTCCGCTGTCCGCAAAACGTAGCGTCTTCTTTCTGCATCCAGGGCATTTGTAGGAGCCGTCTGTCAGAAGAAGATTCCGCCCAAGCCGTTCCTCCATGTTCCATTCAGCAACGATCCCGTCTCCTGGCGACCCGATAAGCTGAGGGTCGTCATATGGAACGGGATTAGCCGCTCCGCAGTCAGGACATCGCGGTTTTGTTGCCAGCAAGTTTACTTGCACGACCTTGTTGCACCGATCGCAAAGACAAGGAAAATAGCAGGTGGTCGTAAAGTCCATCATGCCACCACCCACGAGTATCTCCGCCTCGACTCCGCACTCGCACTGCGCTGTGACCTGTGAACCCATTATCCTGTTCCCCGAACGGTGCGCGTCAGCCGCCGCGTCCTCGCGGTCGGCTGCACGCGATGGTTGGCACGTCTTCTATGATTGAACGCGACGGCTCCGTAGTGGGTTCTCCCTGGAGAACTCGGTTGCTTTGGGGCAGTGCTTGACGGGCAGCCATGAGCAGTACGGAGTTCCCGCCCCACCTGCACTGCCAAAGTCACATAGACGGACGGTCTTGCCATCCGCCGCCTTGAATTCCAGGAGCAGTAAAGGGGATAGCCAATCTGACCACCGGACTCGCCTTGACTTCATGTTCCTTGCATCGATAGGCGGAATATTCAGCATGCAGGTTACGGGATCCCATTTCTCAACGTCGCGCACCTGTGGCTTCCCCTTTCTTGCATTCTTGAGATTGTACCGATGATCATAGGCCAGCAATATGGGGCCACGATATACGGATGCGAGCCCTTCACACTCTTGCTCTCCGCGCCATAGATGAAGAGACATATCCAACGTGGCATGGATCCTGTCTCCCGCTTTCCATTTGCGGTCAATCTTCAGGTAACTACCCGCTTTTACCGCAGGGATCGGCTCACCGTTAAGTTTGACCTTCGTCGTCGTAGACCAGTGAGGGATGCGCAGCTTCAAGCCCAACTCGCAGGGTCTGGACGGTTTCACGTGTATGACAATCTTCCCATCAAGCGGATATTCTGTCTCTTGCGTCAGAGTCACAGACAGACCCGGCTTTATTCTAGCCGTCAGTGTTGATGGACCGTAGTAGTTCAGAATCAGGCCTTCCTTATCCTTCATCAGTCCCCAGTCGCATAGAATGCCGAATCCTCTGCTTGAGTTCACACTGCAGCAGTTCAGTTCCGGGCTACCCTCGCGTGCCTGCCAGTTGTGGTCAGTAGTGAAACACCTTCGCACACCGTTCATCGGAGTGTTGTATGTACACCAACGTCCGGTAGAGGAATGCATGCCTACGACGGAATTGAGAGTGGACAATTCGAGCTCATCGGCAACGATGCAGTTCCCGGTGAGTTTAAGCATCTCAACACTCATCGCGGTCCACGCAATAGTGCAGCAGGATTCAATTGCCGCGAGATGGAACGGGTTGCCGGTAGCCTTCTCACCGGAAGAGAAGCCGCCGTTGTTGTGCCGGTCAAGTTTTACAATACTCCACCAGATCTGCTCGAAGGCTTGCCGGTACCGGTCTTTGCCAGTGATCCAGTAAAGCTCCGCCAACGCCATGATCGGATGCAGGCTTTCCCATCGAGGTTTTGGGGTCTGGAAGAACTCTCTGCCTTGCAAGGCCTGCTGCAGGTAGTCGCCCGCCAGGGGCTCCCCTTTGGATTGAGCGGCGAATTCGTCAACAATCTGAAGCGCCAACTTGAGATAGCGTTCGGTCTTTGTCTTGCGATACAGAATACAAAGCGAATGCACTGGGGCCAGATTCTTATCCGTCTCCCCTGTGTCGACCAGGCGCGTTTTCTTTCTGCCCAGGTACTTCCGGCAGAGGAGATCCGCTATGCGGGCCGCGCATGCCATGGCTTCCTTGTCCCGTGTCTCTTCGTGCCAGAGCATGAGTCCCAGCATGATGTGGTAGTGGCCCCAGGTGTCCCAGGTCAGGCGGCCTTTCCAGCAATTCGGGGCGCTATTGGTCAGCCTGTGCTCGGAGGGCCAGGGGCCGAGATAGCCGTCCTCATCTTGAAAGCCGACTAAGTGGTGAACGAATTCCTTCAACCACGCTTTCAGCTTCGGGTCGTTGGTTACGCGCAGAACCTGGACAGCTCCTGTCAGGTACTTACCTGCAAACTCCCCCGCCCAAGGCACCATCTGGCGCAGTGGGGACGCGTCACGGTCGCGGAACATCTCAAGCATGCCGGGATTGGCTTCTGGCGCCACAAGCAACCATTGCTCAGTGATGCCGCTGAGGTAGTTCCCCACAAAACCGCCAATCCGCATACTGGATTTTGGGATTCTCCTGCAAATAGATTTCTTCATATTCTTGCTCCTAAGTGTGATGCCAACGTTAAGGTGTGGGACGGCAGCGAGGTTACGAGCGCCGTTCCGCCACCACCGTTTGGTTCGGCTTCGATTTGGTGAGGCGAACAAAGATCTCTTCTGAGCAGGCCTTTTCTGAGCATTCTTGTCCCGGTCATGCCGGCGCTCGCAGAAGTATTATTCATCTTCGTGTGAGGCCGAAACGTCGGCATAACCATGTTCATCAACTCTGACAGCAAAGCTTATCGGGCGGCAGCACACTTCACAATCTTCGATATAGTTTTGCGCAGAGATAGAGCAATCGATGAGAATTTCAATTGTTTCGCCGCAATAAGGGCAAGGGATAGGCCTGGCATCGACTTCATTCAGCATTTTGTCGCCGTCTCATTATTCTGCCAAACCTTATGCAGCAAGGGGAAGGGAGGTCTTAGGCGTAGATTCTTCTAATTTTTGGCCATGCTATGCTTGCGCCTTTTCCAGCGCTGACCGCGCCGGGGAAAAGA
>DPYP01000361.1:0-2039 GCA_003545375.1 Lentisphaeria bacterium | reverse complement strand
GCCTCGGCATCGTCCTCAGGCACGCCATCGCCGCCCTCGTACATCAAGCCGAGGTTGTTCTGCGCAACGGCATCTCCCGCGACCGCCTCCTCAACTAGAGTTTGTACTGCGCAGCGGCATCTCCCGCCTCAGCCGCCTTGCTTCCAGATACCGAGTGCTTCCAGATGGGAAAGGTGTTCCTCCAGACTTGAGCTCTGTGGGTCGAAACCGTTGAAGAGGGGTGAGCGCTTCAGATCGTACACCTCGGTTTCCTTCAGCAGCTCCTCTGCTTCATCACATATCGTCAAGGCATGCTCTGCGCGCAGGACAGTCACTGACTGTGCCGCTTCGCGGCAGCGCTGGATTGTCTTGATAAGCGCCTGCCTTGACACCTCGCGGTCGAGGATACTCCAGGCCCGCTCCCGCCGGCGAACGCCGAACAGGATGGCGGTCAATTCCCTTAAGATTCGAGTGAACGCCAGGAGTCGCGAGAACTGCCCGCGAAGGTTCTCAACGTCCTCGAGTTCCAATTCGTTCGCCAGCTCATCCAAAAGACGCAGTTTCTCGTTACATCGGGCAATCGCCTTATCCTTTTCCTCGAGCAACGCCGGAATATTTTCGACCATTCCATCCAGCCGCGAAACGGCATCAGGATTGCAGCGGCCGCAATAGTCGGTCATGATATATTGCATTCGTCGCAGGCTCTCTGGAATATAGGAATGGGAAGTGATTGCCAGCCCGTTCACGAACATGGCACCGTTGATGATCTCGCTGCAACCTTTGACCACCGACACGATGGCGGGGCCGGCTTTCCGGCCGAAGCGTTCTTCCGCCCAGCCCTGGTAGAGGGTCTCGACCGCTTTTTCCGGATCATGCGCCAGTTCGGCAGCCGCCGCAAAATTCAGATGCACAAATCTTCCGGTGCGGGGATGCACAGTCGCCGTGTCCAGCCGCCCGACAAAATGCTTTATCCCGTGCGCATCCGCATGAGTGATGCGTTCCTTCAGCCATTCAACTATGGTGCAGGGAAATTCGGTATACCCACGCTTCTCGTTGTAGAGATCGATCACGAGGGCCTTGCGCGGATGCTCGAACTGCTCGACGAACGGATGATGAGGGTTGAGGTAATGGTCGTCCCCGAACTGGCCGCGAAATGCAAGGATCATATCTTCAGGAAGCCTGCCCTGGAGCGGCATCCACCATTGGGGCTGCCGGCTCAGACGCCATCCCGAAAGGTAGGTACGCACCTCCAGTTCTTTCTGCCCGCGGGTGCATACGGCATTGTGCAGGTGTTCGACGGCGGTGAGGAGCCTCTCGGGATTCGTGATGTTCGCGCATCGTTCGCAACGGCACGCCCACAGGTCGCAGCGCCCCTCCGAAGGCATTACGGTGAGCCGATCGAGCTCGGGCAGCGCTTCGAAAAGACATCGGCACTGATCTTCGAACCACGGCCAGAACGCCTCCACAGCGGGACAAATCGGCCGCTCCCGGCGGTTGTCGTAGGACCTGTCGAACTCACTGCCGGGGCCGGCCGCGATCCCCTCGCCCAGCCACTCCGGATGCTCCTTGAGGAGACTGTCCGGATACTGGAGGATCGGCATGATCAACCCGGGTCTCATGCCTCGGCTGCTGATTGCTGAAACCACAGCGCGGATATGACAGACTACCGGATCGGGGTGCCCTTTGCTTTGCGGATCGGCAAGTTGCGAGACGTCCAGAATGTGAGACATCGAACCTTCCCAGACAAGATAGGTGAGGGTCACTGCCTCGACGCCGGCAGAGGCCAACTGATCCAACGCCATAGACACCGCTTCCATCGGCTGGCTGTCGTACAGGATCAACTCAACATCGAAACGTTGTTCACTCATTTTTGGAACGCTCTGAATACTCTGGCAGTTTCAGGTGGATGTGGGAGCGGCTGCCCCTTGAGTTGTTGTCGACGAACGGGGACGACAGAACAATTCATTGTTCATGACCAATGGCCCAGGGCGGAGACATCAGATCGATGGCGCAGCCGTCGCGTGAACTGGCATAGGCCGCCAGCACGATCAGCAGCGTTC
>DPYP01000482.1:0-3412 GCA_003545375.1 Lentisphaeria bacterium | reverse complement strand
ATATCGCCGTGCATGTTTTCCGGGGCGACTTTTGCATTAGCCAGAGCCGGACCAAACGCAGCGCCGATTTCAGTATAATTCAGCCTTACCTTCAGCGCGCGGAAATCATTCCGGTGCGAAGCAGAACCGAACGGTTGTTCGGCTGATCACCATAATCAACGTGTTACTTCGGCGTCCTGGGCCCATTTTTCGGTAGCGGGTCGAGCGGCAAACCCGTTGATACGAGTTCGATTCCGCTGAGCAGGCTCTCGCTTTTGTGCGCGGTGAAGGTGAGCGTGCAGTCGCCATCGAGTTGGATACCGGTAAATTCTTTGACCAGGCACTTCATCCTGCCCCGGGCCGCGACGAAGATATCGAAATCCGTTAGCACAGGTTCGCCCTGCAGAGCGACATCGAACACGCGGGCCCCGGCCGCGGTGTGTTGTGGTTCGACGAAGTAGAGCCTCACGGTAAACGTTCCGGACTTCAGTTCCGTCAGACGCAAAGACTCGATGCCTTTTGCGCCAGAGGCACAGACCCAGGGCCAGCCCTTTCCTGCCTGGATAAATAGGGAATGGTGATAAAAATAGTCAGGGCTCGCCGGCTGCGTCGTGACTTTTACTGTGGGCGAAGGCCCGCCGACGCTGGGGTGGTCGAGAAACAACGTTCCGCCGTGGGTCATCCGGTCGCCGGGCGCTCCCAGGTTGATGCCGATACGCACAAGTGGTTTGGCGGTGCCCGAGCCCCAGGCAGTCCATTGTTCGAACGTCTGCGGCATACTGATCAGCGCGGCACCGGTCGGCAACGGGTAGCTGCAAGTGCAGCCCTCGTAGAAATATGGCATGTTCAGAACGCCGTTAGCCGGAATGATACTATTCGTGCAACCGGAGCGTGGGCCGGCAATATTAATGGTGCCGCTTTCGATTCGTTTGTCATAGAAGGCGGGAGTCGCCGAACGCATTGTTATCAAGTGGCCGTAGTCCACACCGCCGTCGCAACCATAGCTCTTGACATAGCATCGCGGCTCGACGAGCCCGGTCAGCGGATTCGTCATCTGGCCCTTGTCGGCCTGCCTCTGGAACGGATAGATCTTTGGTTTCTCGCGCCGGGACTCCAGTTCCTGCAAATACTTCTCGACATACGGAGGACGAAATTGATATGGCGGGCGAAAATCGGAACCCTGCGTTTTGGGGACTTGTTCTAACCGCGACTCGGCTTCGTCACGCGACAGGACTCGGCCGGTATAGACGTCCATGAAGGATGCATTGAGCAGACGGAACCGCCCGGTCCCGTTTCGATGGAGATGGTTGACGGGACCCATCTTGTCGACTTTGCCCTGCCAGTCCTTGTCCTGAGAAACCATGACGCCGCCCACGATCGTCGGTTGCGGGGCGCGTTTGAAGTGTGCAACGGAATCGTCGAACCACAAGATACCCAAAGGAGCCCGGACGAGGGCGTCGGGCGCACTCCAGTTGTTTATGTAATCGACGGCACCGGGCAACGCGCCCGCCCGGCGGACGAGCAGGAGGTCTCCGTGGCGTTCAACCCGGGCTTCGCTATGTCCGGCCGTCCGGAGCCACACGCGGATTTCCTCGTCGCGCGTCGGCTCTACGGCGAGGCAGGCGACGCCCCCGTATGGCTTGAGTCGTTCATATAACGTCAGGAGGTAGTCAGCACCCGTGTTGAGTCGGGTCGCGCCCCAATCTTCTGCCACAATCAGATCGGCCAGATACTGCGGAAACGCGACTTCCTCAAGCTGGCCCGCCACGATCGACAGTCGGCCGGCCTGCGCGGAGGGTTCAAGGACACGTTGCCGTATTGCGTCGGCATTGGATTCAACGGGGGCTAACGCAATGACGTGGAAATTCGTCTCGGCAGCCAGTTGCTCCGCCAGCCGGCCATCGCGCGTACCGAGGACGAACGCGTAACCGTCGCGAACGGGGGTTAGCGTCCGAAGGTGGGTGATGGTAGACGCCAGCGCCTTGTCGACGTCGGGCTTAGGCGCAGGTTGTGCCGGGTGAAAAAATGGTGAAACTTCCGGTTCGCCAAAACAATAAATCATTCCCTCGCGGGTCGTGACGAACAGCCGGCCGTTGGCGGCGACGACGCTGTGAATATCGCCATCGACCCCTTTCACTCCATCTGCGTATTTCAACAGAGTGCCGCCGAGCGTCACCTGTGTCCGCAATCCGGCGACTCCTTTGCCCGTGCGCAGACCCCCCTCATGCAGATCACGATTGACGACACTGTCGAACTCAATCTTGCCGCGGCGAACATCGCGGGCAAGTTGAGGGTCCATCCGCATGAACCAGCCGCCGGGAACGGTTCCTTCGGACGGGAGTGTGAAGTCGAGCAATTCGCCGCTGTGGCGATTGAAAGTGGCCGGTCGCGCTGCACCACAGGGGACGAGCAGTTCATCGCCATTAACCAGCAGGTATCCTTGCGGAGAGAGTCCTCCCAACGCTTCGGCGCCCACGTGCGGTTGCTTGCCATACAATGTTCCGCAGCGATCGTTGACCCATTCGACCTGACCCGACCAGGCGTTGAGCGCGTAGACAAAGACGCCCTCCAACGGCCAGACTCCGGCAGCGAAATAGAGGGTCTCGTCGGCCAGCACCGGACCCCCGCGGACAGGCCAGACAGAAATCAACCGGCCATTGCCCAGGATTTTCCGAGCTGAAGGGACGGCACGAAACTTCCATTGCAGCTTTCCGTCGGTCGCACTCAAACAGTACAGATGGCCGTCGTCCGATCCGAAGTAGAGCCTGTCTCGCCACGCAACCGGTGCCAGACGCACGGGACCGGCAGTGTAGAACCGCCACTTCTCTTTACCGGTCTCGACTGCATAGGCGACAACCGCATCGATGTGCGGCAGTGCCACGTACATTGTGTCGCCCAGAACAATCGGCTCGTAACCCTGGTCAAATTGGAGCCGGGACTTGCGGAAAGCGGGCGTCACCGGCGGAAGTTGCCGCTTCCATTGCAGACGTAGCGGAGAGGGAATCTTGTTGGCTGAGATATTCGTACGGCCGGCGTCATGCCGCCAGGTGGGCCAATCCTCGGCTGTCGCTATGCTGGCGAACGACAATAGCCCAAATAGTGTAACAGCGGAATAACTCGTGAGTCTGTGCATGGGAATGCGTCTCCGGTAACGCAACGCCAGTTTCAAGCAGGCCGGACCAGGCGAATCGCCGTTCCGGATCCGTCAGTATAAACCGGCTTCACCATTCATTCCATTGCCGGAGCGACGTCGCTTCGCTCCTTGTTCAGCCTACTCAACTTTCCCTGTGACTGCTTTCGCTTTCACCGGAGCTTCACGAGTCGCGGCGATGCGGACATTCTTGAATCGCGCGGAATCTTCGGCGTCACTGTGCAGAACAACGTGGGCCAGGATGGCTTGCCTGAGATCGGCCGAGAGCAGCGGCCAGGCAGT
>DPYP01000140.1:0-6888 GCA_003545375.1 Lentisphaeria bacterium | reverse complement strand
GGACATTACGCACAAATACAGTTTCTTCATTCCAATCTTCTCCAGGCCGTTTGGTCAGGTTTTGTCGGCGCGCTCAGCTGCCAATACGTCCATCACTGCCAGCAACTCACTGTCGCGTTGGGCTACCAGTTGCTCGTAGGTCATCCCGGCGATCTCGGCGTCCATACCGGCAATGAGCTTGGCCTTGACCTCGGGTGTGAGGCTGGGCGTACCGAGATCTGCCCACCAGTTTTCTATTTCCGGGCCAAGATGCTCGAAGTGATGATGCATCCCGCCGGGTCCGCCGGCAAGGTGCATGGTCAGGTGCGGTCCGATCAGCGCCCAGCGCAGCCCCAGGGCGTGCACGACGGCCGCATCGACATCTTCGACCGTGGCAATGCCGGCGTCGACAGCATGCACCGCTTCGCGCCACAGCGCCAACTGCAGGCGGTTGACCAGATGTCCCGGGACTTCCTTGCGCACGTGTATCGCGTGCTTGCCGTGGGCCTTGTAGAACGCCAGCGTCCAGTCGACAATAGCCGGGTCCGTTTGACGGCCGCCAAGAACCTCGACGAGCGGGATGATGTGGGGCGGGTTGATCGGGTGCCCTACAATGTAACGCTCCGGCCCGACGCGACCGTCCTGCAGCTCACTGATCAGCAACCCCGAGGTACTCGTTGCCACGACGGCGTCGGCCGGCAGCCCCGGTTCGAATGCCCGGTAGATATCCGTCTTTGCCTTCAGTGACTCCGGTCCGCTCTCCTGCACCAACTGCGCATCGCTCACCGCTGCCGCGGGATCAAGGACAAAACCCAGCCCCCCGGGATCCGCGCCCGCGACGGCGCGATCCGCGACGGCGGGCCACGCCTGGTCCACGAAAGCACGGACACGTGATTCCGCGTCCGGTGCAGGATCGCTGACAGTGACGGTCTTGCCACAAGCCAGGTAGTGCACCGCCCATCCGGAGCCAACTGTGCCGGCCCCAACGATGGCCACTCGCTCGACATTCTGCGGGTCAATCATTGTTCGTATACTCGACGTTCGGTGTTCAACATTCGACAGTGGTCAATGCCGGCGACAGTGAGTTCGCATCATCCATGGGTCGCCAGCCGCCACCGGTCAATTCGATTTTCTTGTCTGTGCTCACAATTGGGACTTTAACTGGGCCTGTCTGAAAGTGCCACATGTACTACTCCGTTAAGCGAGAGAAGGCCGGGGAAGTTTTATTTGGCTTTGCACCGTTTGGAGACACCCGTTCAACAAGCTCAGGTTGGGCGAGCAATAAAGCCAACGTGGAACTGAAGAGCGGGAAGAGGGATTACGCTTGGGCGTCTGCCCACGTCTGAAAATCGCTCGTGCGCCACGTATATCGGGGTCGATATCCCAGCATCTTCGTCGCCTTGTCATATGACCACAAGCTCGCATGCCCCTCGAGCGGCTTCTGTATGGGGACATCCGGAAAGTGTTCGGCAATGAGCTCTCGGGATTCGATCTTCGAGCAGGT
The DNA here is from genome assembly GCA_003545375.1 of Lentisphaeria bacterium. GTDB lineage: Bacteria > Verrucomicrobiota > Lentisphaeria > JABSQK01 > CAJWLW01 > CAJWLW01. The sequence goes on along the minus strand of DPYP01000140.1, from coordinate 5,405 downwards.
GTCGTCGCCGGTGATCAGATACACCTCGTGCCCGATGCAGTCTTTCTCGACAGCGAGACGGAAGGCCGTTGCGGCATCCCGGGCATCTGTGAAACACCACAAAATTTTTTCGGGCGGCGGCGGCCCGGGGACCGGCCAATCCCCGGCGTCCTCAATCGTCTTGCAATAGCGCTCGGACCACAGCTCCTCGACGGAAAATTTCTGCGCCCAACCCGAACTGACAGCCACTTCAGCTCCAGGCCGATCGACGTACCAATTGTTGCTGATGCGCAAGCAAACCGTCTGCAGCCCGTAGCGGTCGGAATACCGCTTACAGGTTATTTCGCCGAGCAGCTTGCTGAGCCCGTATTCGTCCTGCGGTTCGGCCGGATGCGCTTCGTCGAGCGGCAGGTACTGCGGCGTCAGTTTGTGCTTCTGAAAGGAGAATCCGGTCGCCGCACCGGAAGAGGCGAAAACAAACCTCGGCACTTCGGCTCGAACTGTCGCTTCGAGGGCGTTGACCGTTCCCATCACGTTGATGTTTATCAACTGCTCGGGAGTGGCGCGCCCCGGTCCCGGCACAGCAGCCAGATGAACGACCGCCTGCATTTCATGACAGGCCGCCGCGAGCCCGTCCAGATCCATAATTTCGCCCTGGACAAACGTCACGCCCGCTACTCGCGGTGCCGTGCGACTGTAGCAGGTCACAGAATGCCCGGCGCCCAGCAATTCACGCAGGACGTAACCACCGATCGTACCGCTGCCGCCAGTTACCAGAATGTCCATATTATTAACCTGAGTTATTTCTGCTACGTGGTTTCTGTGTCCAGGAATCCATGATCTCGCCATTCATCGCCACCGCCTCACCATGGATCAGATTGGACTGCCGATCGAACGCAAATCGTGTGTAGCCTATGCGGTAGTCACTGGCCACGCGAAATCGATTTGCCTGCTTCATTAATCCGGGCCAGGCAATTTTATCCGCGCCGGTCATCACCTGCATCAGTTGCGGGTGCCGACTGCGTTCGTAAACGTGATGGTGGCCACAGAGGTACAGATCGGTCCGGGCCTCGATGAGCATTGGCAGCAGTACCCCGGATTGACCGGTCAACTCGTCATAGCGCAGCGACGAATCCGTGCTGTGGTACACGTACTTCGACATGAAGATCGGCCAATGCCCAACGGCGATCGATACCCTCGTATTGCGTGGCTTTGACAGATGCCGGCGCAGCCATCGGTGTTGCGCAGTGCCCGGTGGGAAGGCACCATGATGCATCACTCGGCAGGTACCGACTTCTTTTGCGTTGTATTCGCCGACGCGCATCAACAAGTCCAACATCACCAGGCTGATATCGCCGAAACTTGCCGCGTAGTAGGCACGTTTTCCAGCACGGCCAACGTGCTTGCAATAGAGATCCAGCGACCGGCCCGGACGCGACTGATCATGATTTCCAGGCGTATGGAACATAGGACATTCACTGGCGAGCGGATCGACGATCCGATGATAATCCCGCCAGCACTGAGCAATGAATCGACGCTCGTCATCGTCAACCGCACCCGGAGTATTGTCACCCGAGTTGATGACGAAGTCGGGCTTCTCGGCGCGCACCTTGGCAATCAACTCCTCAACCTGAGCGTTATGGTTATCCGCGTCGGTGGGTATCTGGCCGACCTGCATATCGGTAATATGAATCCACCGGGTAATGGATCGACGTGCTGGCTTGGACATGTGGCTCCACTTGGTTGACTGGGTGGCGAACGCGGAGGCATCGCGGTACTCCTGACCAAGGATGTACAACCTCTGCGATTGATTAGCGCAGGAATCGGCCGCCATTGATATCGAGGATGGCGCCGTTGAGGAAACTGGCGGCGTCGCTGGCCAGGAACGCGATGGTTGCCGCCACCTCCGCAGCCTGGCCATTGCGCTGCACCGGGGTTTCTTTCCGATACTCCGCCATGCGTTCAGGCGTCGTGAACTGCTCGTGGTGCTCGGTCTCGATGACGCCGGGCATCACCGAGTTGGTCCGAACCTCCGGGGCCAATTCACGAGCCAAAGTGCGAGTGAGCACCTGCAGGCCGCCCTTGGCTACGGCATAAGCGCCGGCACCATTGGCACCGCCGGTCTGAACCGACAGGCTCAGGTTGTTGACGATCGCGCCATTGCCTGTTTTGCGGAGGTGCGGAATGGCCTGCTGCGTGACCAGGAAGGTCCCGGTCAGGTTCGTCGTGATCACCTGATTCCAAAGCGCCAGCGAGCAGTCTTCAATCTTCGCCCGTTCAATGGGTGAGCCGGCGTTGTTGACCAGGATGTCCAGTCGACCGGCCGCCTCAACTGTTTTGTCAACGGCCGCCGCCACCTGATCAGCATCTCCGATGTCGGCATGCACGAGAACACCTTCGCCGCCGCTTTCGCGGATTGTATCGAGCGTGTCGGCGGCACCATCTGCGCTGTTGTTGTAATGCACCCCGACAAAGGCTCCCCGCCCGGCCAGGGCAATAGCCGTTGCCCGGCCAATGCCGGTGCCAGCGCCGGTCACTAGAGCAGCGCGGTCTGCAAAATCCTTTTCCATGAGATCCCTATATCCTCGTGAGAAAAAAGTTCAAAGTTCCGCCTCTAAGGTAAGCTCGAACCATGAACCATCAACCATCGTGCCCCTTCAAATCGACAACTCGACAACCTTCGGCCTACTTCGATACATTGGGCAAGAACCGTGCCGGACCGTACGAGCTCGGTGCAGAGACCGTTGACGTGATGTTCATGTATCACCTGATTCTGCACGAGGGCAACCATTCGCACAGTGCGAACCGCAAACGGCGGATCGCTCTGGACGGTGACGCGTGGAAAACCATGGGCTGATCGAAATCAACCCGGCAACACCGAAGTTGTCAACCCGGGCGAAAATGGCGGAAAAAGCCACAACTTGAAGTACCATTGAACATTCATCTTGATCATTCATCTTACGCAACTCATCGAACTGTGACTTCGATGAGGGAAGAAAGCTGAAAAGCCCAACAGCCTGGCAAGGAGCAAAACCAAATGAGCAATACACCGGAACTGCTGTTCGATACCAAATCCATAGTCGGCGAGGGGCCGATCTGGGACTTCGAGAACCACGTTCTTTACTGGCTCGACATCTTCGGGAAGAAGTTACATTTTCACGATCCATCGACCGGCAGCCACGAAGTCCGAGAGTTGCAGGAGTTGGTCGGGACAGTGGTCTGCCGACAATCAGGCGGTCTGGTACTGGCGCTGAAAAGTGGATTCGCGTTTTACGACATCGACAGTGCAGTTGTCACACCGATTGTCGATCCGGAGAGCCACATTCCGACGAATCATTTCAATGACGGCAAGTGCGATCCGGCCGGCCGCCTGTGGGCCGGCACGATGCCGGACAGCGAGGACAGTCCTGCAGGCGGCATGTACCGTCTCGACGCCGACCTCAGTGTGCATCAGATGTTCGACAACGTCACCATCTCCAACGGTATTTGCTGGAGTCGCGACGCCAAGACGATGTATTACATCGACACACCTTTGATGAAGATCGAGGCGTTCGACTACGACAACGTAACGGGCGCCGTCGAGAACCGCCGCACCTGCTGCGAGATTTTCGAGGAAGCAGCGTGGCCGGACGGCATGGCGATCGATGTCGATGACAAACTCTGGGTCGGTCACTACTTCGGTGATTACGTGCGGCGCTGGGATCCGGAGACCGGTGAATGCATCGACAAGATCAAACTGCCGTGCTCGAATGTCACCGCCTGCGCCTTCGGCGGCGACAATCTCGAGACCCTCTATATCACTACCGCAACACACGCTCTGAACGATGAACAACTGGCGCAGCAACCGCTGGCCGGCGGCCTGTTTGTAGTCGATGCCGGGGTGCGCGGTCAGATAACACCGAAGTTCGCAGGATAAGTGACGACTCAAGCGCCGTGAATCACCAGCACGGAGGCATCGTGGCCCCCGGGGTCGTCAGTCGACGGGCAGCAGAAGATACTTGTGTCCCTGGCGGCCGCGGACTGTCTCGAATGCCTTCGCCCACTCGGTTAGAGGGAATCGACCGCTCACCAGCGGGGACGTTTTTATTTTGCCTTCGCCGAGCAGTCGCATCGTCCGCTCCCAGGTCCGATGTCGGTACGTAAAACTGGGCAGAACCGTCAACTCCTTAATGATCGTCGTATCGAGGTTGACCTCGATCTCGTGTCCGAACAGGCCGACCAGCACCAGTTGCGCCCCTTTGCGGGACTGCGCAATACATTGATCCAGCGACGCCTTCGAGCCGCCGCACTCGATCGCGATATCGGCGCCCAGCCCATCGGTCATATCCAGCAACTCATCGAAGGAATCAGTTGCGGCATGCAGGACAACATCGGCCCCCAACTCTTTGCCGAGCGCCAGGCGATTCTCGTCGCCGGCTGCGCCCACCAGGACGACGGTCGCGCCAATCGACTTTGCGGCCTGCAGGCACAGCAAGCCGACCGGCCCCGGACCTGATACCAGAACGACATCTCCCGGCGAGATGTTGGCGCGTTCATACACGGCCCGAACAGCCACAGCAGATGGTTCCGACATCGAACCAGCTTCGAAGTCGATATTATCGGGCAGCTTGTGCAGGCTTTCCTCACGCTGGCAGACATACTTCGCAAACGCCCCATCCACATGCACCCCCATGCTGTTGCGGTCGACGCAAAGTCCGATAAGTCCGGTCTGGCAGAAACGACAATGACCGCAAGTGAGCTTGAAGGTCTCGGACGTGACCCGATCGCCGACGCTGAAGCGAGTGACCGCGTCTCCAACTTCGACGACGACGCCTGCCATCTCATGGCCCAGAACCATCGGCGGACAATTCACGTATTCATCGTCGTGAATGTGCAGATCCGTACCGCAGATTGCGCCGGCCTTGACTTCGATTTTCAATTGATCGGGCAGCGGTACCGGCTCCGGCACATCCAGCACCTCTAAATTCCCGATACCCGCCGCAGTTTTTACAAGAGCCTTCATGGCTTTACATGCCTCCGGTCAAGATTTGATGGAATTGCTTTTGAATCGGTCGACTCGGTCGCCACTGGCCACTTCACTTACCCTGCCTGGCCTGAATTTCCCCGATAACTGTTGCGAAGCCTTTGAGCAGGCTGTTCTGGAACCTTACGACGGGCCCATATGAACGAAACTCTTCCGGAACAAGGGCGCCCTGATCACAGGCACGGACGAAGTCCGGGAACGTTTGCCGTAACTCCGCGAGAATCTCGGGAGCCACCTCCGCCTCGATACGATCAACGACATCGGGGTTTTCCTCGATCAGGGTACCAGCCAGAGCACCCGACAGGGTTATCGCCATGCCCTGCCCTACCAGCTCGGTCCAGTGACTTGTCGACCGAGCGCCGCCGGAGATCACGATTGCACTGTAGTTCCGCTCGCGAAAGAT
>DPYP01000173.1:0-14775 GCA_003545375.1 Lentisphaeria bacterium | reverse complement strand
TTTGTCGGTTCCTCGCAGTCGACGGGGTCGTTTCACTCTTTCCTGTGTGCGAAACGTACCGCGCAGGATTTCGATGAAATTTCCGGAGCATCCCGGATGGCCGCCGTCACCGGCCTGTTTCAGTCCTGCGAGCTGTGCCCTGGCGATTTGATCTGCGGCAATCGGGTCGGCGCCTTTCCCGGCCCAGTATGCAGCCAGTCGTTCAACTTGCGGCACATGAACTGCCGTTTTTCGGTCTTTCTTTGTGGTCATTATACCTTTCCTGATGAGCAGCTTATCGCGGCTTCTACTGATTGCGCAACAGGCGCTCGACTTTCAACTGGATCAGTCTACCGGCGTCGAATCGGGTCTCGATAAGTTGGCGGGCGGCGTGACGTTTACAATCAACTGCTGCTCGATTCGCAATCATCTCCACGAGGCAATTGATGGCGGCGTCGACATCATCGGGATCGATGACGTATCCGGTGTCCTCGCGGACCACTTCCATGATGCTGCCGACATCACTGGCAACAACCGGCAGGCCACTGGCCATGGCTTCCAGGATGACATTCGGAATGCCTTCGGTGTCGCCGTCGGCGAGGCGGCGGCTGGGTACCAGCAACAGATCAGCTGTGGCCATGTGCGCCGCCACTTCGGTAGGCGTTCGGACCCCGCACCATTCGATCGCGTCGTGAAGCCTGGCAGGGACCATAGCCTGACAGGCATCGCGCTCGGGGCCATCACCGATGATTCTCAGGTGGGCGGCGATATCTGCCTCGTGCAATGCTCCGATGAGGGTGATGGCACGGTCAACGCCCTTTTTTTCGATGAGGCGGCCAACGAATAAAAGGTTGACCAACGGGTCCGGGTTGAACGTCGTGCCGGTCATCGGCCAGCGCTCCAGATCCAGCCCGTGATGGACGAGCTGTGTCTTGCTGAGGTAGTCTGGGCAACGCTGAACGAAGGCATCATGTACACGTTGATTGCAGACAAAGACGCTCTCGGCGGCGCCATAGAGGAACTGGTCATCGAACTTCGGAACCAGCGCGTCGCGGGCGTGGACACTGATCGCGTAGCGGGTGGCACAGGTGTGCGCGACGTGCGCTGTCAGCACCCCAGGCAAGTCGGCGAAGGCAGCGTAAAGCAATGTCGGGCGGTGTTCATCGACGAGCTCGGTCAGGCGCTGGACAGCTGCGCTGTGGCGGCGCAGTGTCATTTTTCGCCGCACGATTTTCGGGATTGGCAGGCTGAGCCCGCGGGAGCCGTCGGTGCCGGGCTGATCGTCGGTCAGGTACACGGGCTCCGGCACGCCATCGGGCGGGCTGCCCTGGCCGCGGTGGATGGCGACGTGAAGCAGCGGTACTCCGGCAGCAGCCAGCAGCCGCAGTTCCTGAGCGATGAACGTTTCGCTCCAGGCGGGAAATGTTCCTGTGATATAGAGAATCATTAGTTTGGGGTTCGGAGTTCGGGGTTTACCGGCTTCAAAAATATCCTGTTGCCCCGGCGGTACGTATGGCCCAGCGGTCCCACGTTTGAGCGCGGGCATAGTCGCGTCCGGCGGTTGCGAACTCCACAGTTTTGTCGGGATCGTTGAGCGTGCGTTCGATCGTTTGTGCCAGGGCCGCGGCATCACCGACCGGAAACGTAACACCGAACCCATGCGAGGTTCGCTGCAGCACGGGATGGTCACTGTGGATGGTAACTGTCCCGCGCGCCATGGCTTCGAGGATCGGCAGGCCGAAACCTTCCTCAACCGAAGGCAGGACAAACAGTCTGGCGTGCTCGTAGAGCGCCGGCAATTGGCGTCGCTCGACATAACCGAGCCGGGTGATTTTTCCAGGCCCTGTGTGGCGGGTAATGCGGTTTGTCAGATTTTTGCATTTCCAGCCGTCACGCCCCGCCAGCACGAGGTTGAGTCCGGTGCGCGCCGCGATGATTTCGTAGGCGTCGAGCAGTTTATCGATCCCCTTCTTCGGTTCGAAGTTACCAACAAACAGCAGGTACGGCACAAGTTCTCGCCACTCGGGCCGCAGTGATTCCGGGCAGGGGTCTTGCAGAAAGATGTTGTCGACACCGAGCGGCACGACGTGGACGCGGTCGCGTTCTACGCCGGTCAGGGTGACAATCTCATCGGCAACGGGTGCTGACGATGTAATGACCCATTCGGCGGCGCGTATCGATCGGGGCATGAGAAAGCGCATGTGCCAGGCATTGCGGGCGGTACAGAGCTCGGGACGGCGCAGGGCGATGACGTCGTGGATCTGCACGGCGTATGGCACAGTGCAGCGGCGCGGCGCGGTGTACGCCATGGCAAGGAGCCGATCACAGTGGTACCGCCGCAGAAGTTTCGGCAGGCGATACTGCTGCCAGAAGATGCGGCGGCTGGCAGTCGTGAGGCTGTTGTCGACATGCGCACCGACATCGGGATACCGCGTCAGCGCGCCGGCCAGGTCGCAATCTCCGGCGAAGCATATGGGCTCCTGATCGCCGTAGCTTGCCAGCAGCGCCTGGACCTGATTGCTGACTGCGTAGTGGACGCCGCTGAGCGGTTTACAAACGACGGTGGCATCGATCGCCGTCATCAATCCGCGCTGGCCACCGGTGCACCGATGGCCAGCATCCGGTCTAAGGAGGCACGGGCGCGAACTCGGATGTCTTCGGGCACGTCGATGACGTACTGCGTGTACTTGAGGGAATCCCGCGTTTCTTCCATGGTGATCTCGTTCATGTGCGGGCAGCGGATACTGCACATGCGCAGCAGTTCCTTGCCCGGGTTCTCTGCCAGGATGTTGTCGGCCATGCTGCACTCGGTCAGGATGAGGAAGCGCGGTGAATCGTGATTCTGCACATACTTGACCATGGCGGTGGTGCTGCCGGAATAGTCGGAGGCCTCGACGACATCGGGCGAACATTCGGGATGAGCCAGCACAAGCACGTCAGGGAATTGGCGGCGCGCGTTGTCGATATCTTCGACGGTGAATTTCTCGTGAACTTCACAGCGCCCATGCCAGCCGATGAGCTCGTACTCGATCTCGTCGTCGGCTTTCGGGGTTTTGGTCGGGAAAATGATATGCTTGCCCGTCTCTCTCGCGACGTTTTTCGCCAGGAACTCGTCAGGCAGGAAGATAATGCTGTCCGTGTTGAGCGATTCGACAACTGCCTTGGCATTGCTCGAGGTGCAGCAGATGTCGGTTTCTGCTTTGACATCGGCGTACGTATTGATGTACGTGACGACAGGCACACCGGGGTAGCGGGCCTTGAGTTGGCGCACGTCGTCGGCGGTAATGCTGGCAGCCAGCGAGCAGCCAGCGACCTTGGCGGGCAGCAGGACGGTTTTTTCGGGGCTCAGGATCTTGGCGGTCTCGGCCATGAACCGGACGCCGCAGAAGACGATGATGTCCTTGTCGGTTTCGGCCGCCTTTCGGCTGAGCTCGAGCGAGTCTCCTTTGAAATCCGGCACGCTATAGAAGAGCGTCGGTTCCATATAGTTATGGCCTAGGATGACGGCGTTGAGTTCAGCCTTGAGCTGGTTGATTTCGGCGGCAAGCTCGGCTTTGGCGAGCAACTCGAACTCCGGCACCAGGTGGCCCAGCACCGCCTGCATGTCAGCGAATGTCTCAGCAACAGTCATGATCGGGTTCCTTTCCAGTTCATTTATCTTATATGGGCTTGGCATAAACTGCAACCGTTGCCATGCACGTGGCGGCGAATCTTCTGGTGGGGCAGAGATCGTAGCGTCATTGACTCGGGGCAGGCCGCATCGCGACCAACCCCGGGCAGTTTTGTGTTGTTTGACGACTTCGGTGACAGCTCGTTATCGGAAATAAGGCCCACCGTCTATGCGATCCTTGCCGAGCTGCCCGTGGCGTGGCGTGCTGTCGGCCAGGGTGGCACCACGATGCTGCTGCAGTCTCACGGCAAGGGGATTGTCGAAGACAGCGCTGCCTGAGGAAAGAAATCTTTCGAAAAACTTTTGCGAATATCACAATCCGGTCCACTTCCTGCGGCATAAGCACTTGGGTTGGGTTGATGGAAGGTCGGAGGCGAGCCTTAGTGCCCTCCGGCCTTCCAACTCCTCTCCGCAAACGAGGTAAGTGCCACCAACCGGCACTTGATGAAAGGGATGTCATCATGCCCCGAAAGCCAACCATTCCCCGCTATTTCTACATACCCGAAATTCCGACCGCCGAATAGAGTCATAGCCCCAATGGATACTGACGTGTCCGACATCGATATCACGCAAGAACGCACTGGCCAGGGCATCGGGTGCCCCGGCTGGAATTTCCTGTACCACTCTCTGTTCTGCTGTCTCGATCGAGAGGCCGAGAACATCGTCGTCGAGACCGGCACGAATTGCGCCTCCTCCACGATCACCATGGCGCAGGCTTTGATCGACAGCGGGCTGCGCGGCCATGTGTATTCCTGGGAGATCGACGCCGCCAACCACCAGCGCGCCTGTGACAACATCGAGTCTGCCGGCGTCGCTTCGCATGTCACGCTCTACCATGGTTCCGTTGCCGAGGGGCTCGGCCGGTTTGTGGCTGAGCTGGATGGCTCTATCCGGTTCGCATTTTTGGATGGCAGCCATCTGCAGGACGATGTCCTTCGCGAGTTCACGCTCGTCTATCCGAAGCTGACCAACGACAGTGTCGTGCTGTTCGACAACACCTATCCGCTCCAGGGCGACAACGATCCCGAGCAGAGAGTCAACGGTGCCTTGCGCGTCATCGAACGCGACTACCAAGGAATTTTTGTGAATTTCCCGCACACTTCCTGGTGGACCCCGAGCCAAGCCGTCTGGCAGAAAGCGCCCTTTGGTTGGCGCTGGGGCGAGGCGTGCTGACTGTTATATAGTCTCACAGTCACACCGGTGCCGCCGGGTCTGCAACCAAGCCGCGCGTTTGGCACCGCGAAAGTTGTTTTGGCAACACCACAAGAGTATGCATTTCGTCGCCTTTGCACCCGTGATCTATGGCAGGAGCCGGCGGGGTGGCGCAGTTGGAACAGTTTCTGCGATCGAATTGCGTGCCTGAAAAAACCCACCCAATTCCATCAGTTCAATTGCGGGTGCCCGTACACCCTTTGTGGTGGATGATTGGTCATTTGAAACGAGAAAATACAGGGAGGTTGCTCATGGAATGGAACGAAAAATCAGTTCTTGTCACGGGGGGTGCATCGTTCATCGGGTCACATCTGGTTGACGCTCTGGTCGCGCGCGGTGCGGATGTCCGAGCCGTGGACGACCTCAGCAGCGGCAGGGGTGAAAACCTTACGGATGCGCTGATCAACGGCGGTATCGAATTCATCGAGGCGAACTTACTGGAAAACGGCGTGGCGCAGGCTATGACTTACGACATCGATATCGTATTTCATTTGGCGGCGGCATATGGTGGACGCGGTTTCATTGAGCTCCATCAGGCGGAGTGCGCGACAAATCTCGCACTGGACGCCCTGGTGTTTCGCGCGTGTCATGAGAATGGGGTCGAAAAGGTAGTATTCGCCTCAACCGGATGCGTTTACCCGACCGAGCTCCAACAGGACCCGGACGCCGAGGTACGGCTGGTTGAGTCGATGGTGGCGCCACCCTATAGCGCCGATAACATTTACGGCTGGTCCAAGCTGATGGCGGAGTTGACACTACAGGCGTATCACAAAGAACATGGAATGAAATCTGCCATCTGCAGGCATTTCACAGCATACGGCCCACGCGACCATGAGAATCATGCGATTATGGCGATGATCGCACGATCGTTCATCGACCAGAGCCCATTCTTGGTGTGGGGTGATGGCCGCCAGATCCGCAATTGGACGCATGTGAGCGATATCGTCGAGGGTACGATCCGCGCTGCCGAAGCTATCGATGACGCGACTCCGGTCAACATCGGCACGATGGAGCCGACACAGGTCATCCAGGCAGTCGATCAAGTCCTCGAGTACACTGGCAAAGATCTTCCGATCGAACTGCAGCCGGACATGCCGACCGGGCCGCTGAATCGTGTAGCAGACAACAGCCTGGTGAAATCACTGACCGGTTGGGAGCCCCAGGTCAAGTTTACCGAGGGTTTGAAAACCACGATCGACTGGTACTACGCCACACACAATCCGGACGAAGTGCGGGAGGTGTTGGAGCAACGGTTGACAGGCCGCGCCGAGGCCGGGTCGCTGCTAAGCGGGATGAACGGTACGAAAAATCAGCGTGCAGCGTAGCCTTTCAGAACTAATGATAGCTGTGAACAGCTACTTTAGTGCAGGCAGCGTGCGTGGGTCAGACATAATGGACCAGGAAATGGCTATGTCCGATCTCAATGATATCGCCGACATGCACACGTGATTTCTTGACGCGCTCGCCGTTCACGAAAACACCGTTCGAACTGTATGTATCGAAGAGCGTCAGGCTCTTGCCGCTGGGAATGAGCTGCGCATGTTCTCGTGATGAAAAGCTGTCGGCGAGAATGATGTCACAGGTATTCCTCCGCCCCAACGTGACCCCTTGGCCAACCATCGACACAGTGAACGATTCCGATGGTGTGTCACCGACGGCGGTAAAGCCGAAATAATCGAATGCCAGACTTTCAACCGGATAAAGCTGGGCACAGCGGTCCTTGTGATCCGGGGTGATTCGGACACCTATTTTAACGTTGGCAATAGTGATCGTGACACCATTCTCCACCGGGGAGGAACGGTTGATCGGCTTGCTGTTGAGAAAGACACCCTTGTTGTTCAGCGGGTCGAGATAGATGCCGTCGCGATCCCAGTAAATGAGTGCGTGGAAGGGCTGCACGCTGTCGCCCTGCAGAAAATAGTCACACGCCTCGTGGTTGCCAAGGATGATCGGCGCGCCCTTCGACACGACCTGATCCTGCTCTTTTTTCAGGGTCAGTTCGCCGACCGCCAGATTCTCGCGCACGAGATCGGGCGTGAACGGGTCATTGAGCATCGCCGTTTCGGGATGCGGTGACTTCTCTGCTTCATTGCCGCAGAAAATAAGCAGTGACTGGCCGATAGTCAGTATACAGCGGGCGTTCTGTTCGGCGACGAACTGCCGTGTTGCGACACCGTTGACCCTGAGATTGTCGTTGGAGCCACAGTCCATGATCAGCCATTGATCGCCGATCAGGACGAGGACAACCTGCGTCTGGCTGATGTTAGGTTCGGCGATGTGGATATCTACGTTTTCACGGTCATTGCCGATCGTGGTGACAGGCTGATCCACGTTGATCGGGATACGACGAAAACCGGAAGTGGTAACATTATAGACACACGGTTCGAAATTCTTCGGCCGTGGCTTCAGGGGCCTTGCTTCCGCGGTCAGGGCAGGCGTCGTGGGGAGTTTGTCGATCTTGTCCGGCTCGGTGTCCTCCAGACCTGCATCGACAGTAGTTTTCTCGCCCAGGCTACCGTGCGCCTCGAGCATGGTGTCTTCGTCGATCGGCATGATGCCGGAATCGGAATCAGTGACTTCGGCAGCTTCGGCGTCGAGTGCTGTTGCAGCGTTTTCCGGCTCTTTGGCGCGGATGTCTGGCGGCTTCGGTAATTGCGTGCCATTCTCCATTGACGCATCCTGTTTTGGGAAGCGGACGTACTGTCCGTTGTTAACTGGATAATCGTCCCGGCTGGGTGCGGCCATTAAAAACCAACACAGCCAGAGGGATTTCACCGCTGTCAGAACCAGTTAGCCTGGGAAGCGATACTCGGCATTTAAGACCAACGGTACCCCGGTAGATAAATATAGCGTTTACTATGGCTGCGGGCTGCTGGAATTACAAACGCGATGAGCTGAATTCGCGAAGCCTGAATTATCCATCGGGTCGCATGAAATTGTTTTGTACGCATGTATGTCAGACGCCTTGCGCCGGCACACTTTTGAGAATAGATTACCAATAAGGCCCAATATTCTGGAGTTTAGTGGGGGAAAAGCCATGTTAATGAAAACGAATACTGAACATCAATTGAAGAGAAGGTGGTCGGTGGGCGCGACGTGGGGCATCATAGGATTCGCTCTCGCCTGCGGCTGCGCTAAACCGGTTTCCCCCACGCCCGGGCGCCACATCATCGTCAGTATCCTGCCGCAACAGTCATTCGTCAGTGAAATAGCCGGCGATCGCTTCACTGTCGAAGCCTTGGTCCAGGCCGGGCGCAGCCCCGAAACCTACGCGCCAACGCTACGGCAGATGAACTCGATCGGTGCCGCTGCTGCCTTCTTTCACATTGGCATGCCCTTCGAGCACACGATGTTGCCAAGACTTTCGGAGCGCTTTCCAGACCTCAGCATCGTTGACTGCCGCCAGGGCATTGAGATGCGACGCCTGAGCGAATCGGAAGGGTACGGCCATGACCATGTCGGCGACGATCCGCATGTCTGGCTCGACCCGATGAATGCCAAGAGGATCAGTGCCGGCATCCGTGACGAGCTTATCCGTCTCGACCCCAACGGCGCGACCGTATACAAAGCCAATTTCGACCGCTTTGCCGAACGTCTGAACGAGCTGCACGACCGGCTCACGACCCTTCTGGCACCAGTGCGCGACCGCAAGATTTACGTCTTTCATCCGGCTTACGGCTACTTTACTGACGCCTACGGACTGCAGCAGGTTGCAGTCGAATACGGCGGTAACCAACCGTCTGCCAAGCACTTGACCAAGCTGATCGAGCAAGCACGGCGGGAAAGTGTCAGAGCAGTTTTTGTGCAGCCGCAGTTTTCACAGCAGGCCGCAACGACCATCGCCAAGGCGATCGAGGGTGCGGTGGTGCCGCTCGATCCGCTAGTGGCCGATTACATTGCCGATCTCGACGCTGTCGCCGAGAAAATCGCAGCTGCACTGCAGTAACCTTCGGAGGCGTGCACATGGATTCCGTCGTTTGTTTCACTGACGTAACGTTCGCCTATGATCTGGTGCCGGTGCTGAAGAACGCATCATTTGAAATCAACAGCCGCGACATGGTCGCTCTGGTCGGTCCCAACGGCGGAGGCAAAACCACGGTGCTGCGTCTTATCCTGGGCCTCATTCGGCCGAATGCAGGCAAGGTGCGGGTATTCGGCGCCATGCCGCGCAAGGTCCGGCATCGGATCGCCTACGTCCCCCAACATGCTCGCTATGACTCGAAATTTCCGGCTGATGTGATGGACGTGGTGCTGATGGGCCGGCTCGGCCGGGGCCATGCACCGCGCTATTCCGGTGCCGACCGTGAGGCCGCGGCGGCGGCGTTGCACGACGTTGGTCTCAGCGGCCACAAGCACCGGTCGTTCGGCGAGCTTTCAGGTGGCCAGCGGCAGCGGGTACTGATTGCCCGTGCCATTACTGCGAGCCCGGAACTGTTGCTGATGGACGAACCGACGGCCAACATCGACACGCCGTCAGAGAACCAACTGTATCAACTGCTGCAGCAGTTCAACGAGCGCATGGCTGTGGTACTTGTGTCACACGATATCGGCGTGGTCCCGCATATTCTGTCGCGGGTGATCTGCGTCAACCGCACGGTGGCAAGCCACCAGAGTTCCGAACTGACCGGTGACATCATCACCGAACTGTATGGTCACGAGCATATGCATATGGTGCATCACGACCATTGACAAATCTGTTTCTGGATATCTCGGCTATGGGCCGAGGTATCACTTCCGTGCTGCCTGAATTGCTAGCCAGCAACCGATTCGCTCTAAATGCGGGGCGACTTTGTCGCTTCAATCCTGGAATTTCGACATGTCTCTTTTCTGGCAAGATCTGCAATCGAGCAACCTGCTGTTGTACGCTTTGGCGACGGGTGTTCTGGCATCGGTCGCGTGCGGGGTGGTCGGTACGCTTGTCTCGATACGGCACATCACCTACATTGCCGGCGCCATTGCTCACTGTACACTGGGCGGCATGGGGGCGGCCCGGTACCTGCAGAAGGTCGTGGGCATCGGCTGGATGTCCCCGCTGTTGGGTGCCACAATTGCGGCGCTGCTGGCGGCTGTTGTCATCGGATTGGTGACCGCCTACGCCGAAGAGCGCGTTGACACCGTGCTCAGCGCTGTGTGGTCTGTCGGCATGGCAATCGGCCTGGTATTCATCAGCCGCACGCCAGGGTACAATGAGGACCTGATGAGCTACCTGTTCGGCAACATCCTCATGGTATCACTGCATGATCTCTATCTGGTCGCCGCCCTGGACGTCGTTATCCTGCTGATCTGTGTACTTTGCTACAACCGGTTTCTGGCGCTGTGTTTCGATGAGGAATTCGCCTGGCTGCGCGGTATCAATGTGCGGGCCTACGACATGCTGCTGCTGTGCCTGACGGCGGTAACGGTCGTGCTGCTGACGCAGGTTGTCGGCATCATCATGGTCATCGCCATGCTGGCGCTGCCGGCTGCTGCTGCCGGTCAGTTCACCCGCCGGTTGGTCAGCATGATGATTGCCGCGGTGGCACTCAGCATCTTGTGTACGGTCATTGGGCTGGTGATCAGCTATGAACCGGAATTCCCCGCCGGCGCCACGATCATTCTGACGGCAACGGTGGTTTATAGTTTGGCGGTCGCCGGTCGACAATTTGTCCGCAAGCGGTCCCGTGATGTCAGTATCCGGTAGTGGCCGACTGTTGCGAGAACAAAAACAGCCGGGGTAGGACCAGCATCAGCCAGGATAGCCCGGCCAGAGCAATTATCGGTACCAGCGTCCCTGTGACGGTGAAATCGTGAGGTGCCTCGCCGAAAACGACGGCCCGAAAATCTGCAGTAGCGCGAAGATCATGCGCAGCCGGCACGTACGCTTACTATTTGCCGGCTCGATCAGTTGCCTGGCGAGTTGCGGCAGATGTATCGCATGGGCTGTCAGGTTATTGCCAAGCCATCACCAGCTTGGCAAAATAGGCGATGTCCAGGCGCTTGATGCTGGGCACCGGCATGCTGTTGTAATCGTTGCTGATGCCGAGCTGAAGCTTCCAGTTTTCCTGAGACAGGGGAATGTCCCAGTTGGTTGCATGCTTGATCTGGTAACGGTTGAAATCTTCGAAGGCCGGAGTCGCTGTGACGTCGGTGGTCAGCGTCGTTGTTCCGATCTTGGCCTTGTGGGACAGACCGATGTCGAGGCCCGGTGAGCTCTCGGTGCGGCCGTCGTTGAACGACTCGTGCTTATACTGCAGGCCAAGACGCCCGCGCAAATGCCGGTCCGGTTGGTTGTGAAAATAATAGCCCCAGCCCAGGGCAGCTGTCGTGCGGAGGTCGAGCAGTTCGATTACATCGTACTCCATGCCCATACGCACGTACCACGAATTGTTGCCCTTGAACAGTGTTTCGTAGTCGATGCTGCCGTAGGCTTCCTTGGTCGAAAGCACGTCGTTTTCCTTGGTGCGGTTGCCGCTGCCGGACAGGTGCAGCTTGTCGGTGGGGCCTTGCAGTATGGCATTGACCGAGCCCCCGGTCAAAATACGTTCGGTGTTGCCGGTCTTACCGGCAATGTCTATGCCGACATCGAATTTCCATTGGCGCAGTTTGCCGGATAGTTCAGCCTTCATCGCCTGGACTTTCGGCGATTCCTCGTCCTTACCCCAGGAACCGGTGATCGTGTCGCCGGAGATGACGACCTTGCCATTCGATGTTTCGATCGTCGTACGGTCGGGGTTCTTCTCGAGGCGCCCCAGCAAGGTGCTGCCGCTCTGCAAGCTATAAAACCGCTCCTTGCTGATCGTCATGCCGACAACCTGGCTGGCACTGACCTTGATGACACCGCCGAACGACGTGTCGATATGCACGGCTGTGCCGTCGACGCCAACGACCGTACCATGCATCACGGAACCGTCGTCGATACGGACCATATCCGCACGCGAGTTGGTTACTGCCAGTGCGAGGACGAGGGAAAGTACAATGTGCTTCATGCCGGCGGAATTTCCTAGTTTCGTTGGCCAATTTGATGGCCGGCTATACAAATACTCCCGGCCACGTCAGACACAAGGGCTTTGCTGCAATTACAGTATACGCGCGCCGACCGCGGAGCCCGATATTTCCTTGCGGCTTCATAGCAACCTTCCGGTTGAAGAAATGCGGTGCGTCAACTGCTGTGAAGCGGTGGCCGGTACAGTTGATTTTGCAGGTCCGGTCCGTAGGTTAATCCGCACACACACACACACGACCGCATTGGTTTGGTGGTCGGATACCCGTTGAGATGCTGTCATGGTCTGGTACACAGCCATTTTCGCGACAATTTGTCTGATGGTCATTCTGTATTGTCTGAGCACCAACAACGGCGACAGCAGAAGCAGGCTGGTGGCGAGCCGGACGACAGTGGTTTTCGGTGCCGTCGTTGTACTGTGTGTGGTCAACGGTTTTGTCCTTGTCGACAGTTCCGGCAGCCGTGGACAGAAGGAGAAAAAATCGGAAATCGAACTCAGTCTGCGCAGGATCATGGCGACAAAGCTCGGCGCTGCCCTGCGGCCGATGGTCAAGGGTGAGGCCCACGTCCTCGTGGTGTCGAGCCATGAGCTCAACAGCGATGTCCACGACGCCATGCTGGAAGGCCTGCTCAGTGGGCTCAGAGCAGTCGATGAAGTTGTCAAAGTGTTTATTGATGAAGACACCGTGAACCAATTGCCACCAGTTCCACCGGCACGGCAGCTGTTTACTGCGGCGCTGCTCGATGCGGCTGTCCTCGACCATGACCGTACGAATGTTCTGGTTTCGTTCGTGGACGTTCCGCCGGACCTGTTTCACGATTCGAAACACGACTTTCGCTCGTCGCACAACAGTGCGACTCGCCGGAAAGTCGGCCGCAAAGCGATGGTTTTCGGTGTGCTGGCGGACGATCCGTATCTCCTCGACAAAGCGATTGAGACCGGAGAGATCACTGTCTGCATCATTCCACAGTATCGTTTTCAGTACACCGAAACGCTGGAAACCTTGGCAGAAGATCCCGACGGCGCCTTCAACTCTCGTTATATCATGGTCACCGAGGACAACCTGCGGGACGTAATCAAGGCAAATCGGCAGATGTTCAAGCTCGATGGAGTCCTGTAAAGCGCCCGATTTGTGCCGGTCACGGCAATGCCGACCGGCCGGCAGCCGACAATGCGACGAGTGTCCGGTCCTTCTCCTCGCCGCGTCGCCGGTGCGCCGTCTTGAATCATTCGCTCGATGCTTTCACCACTGGGTTTTCGAGCCTGCCGACCTCATCGATAGTGATGCGCACCATGTCCCCGTCTTCAAGGCTGAAATCATCCGGGGGAATGATCCCGGTGCCAGTCATCAACAGGCAGCCGGCTGGGAAGCTGTTGTCGCGATACAGGTATTCCACCAGCGATTCGAACGGCCGCTTGATCTGGGCGACGCTTGATTCGCCTTCGAACACGACCGTGTCGCCGCGGCTGATCCGCAACCGGATCGTTGTGTCGCCCGCCAGCGCACCCTCCGGCAGATAAATGCCGGGACCGACGGCGCACGCCTGGTCATAGACCTTCGCCTGCGGCAGGTACAATGGATTCGCGCCTTCGATGTCTCGCGCACTGACGTCGTTGCCGACGGTGTACCCGATGATGTTGGCATCGCGGTCAATCACCAGCACCAGTTCGGCTTCCGGCACACTCCAGGTCGAATCACGTCGCACACGAATCTGCTGTTGATGTGCCACCACTCGCTGTGCTGTCGCTTTGAAAAAGAGTTCCGGACGCTCGGCCTCGTAGACCCGGTCGTAGACGTCACCGCCGTCGATGGATTCCTCCATGCGCGCGGCGCGACTGCGGTAATAGGTTACGCCGGCGCACCACACTTCCTGGCTGCCGACTGGCGCCAGCAGATTGTCGTCCCTGACGGCATCGCCGGTGGGCAATCCGGGCATTTGCTCTACCAGCCAGGCGCGTAATCCCGGCCGGTGCAGGAGTTCATCCCAGTCGACGTTGCCCAAGTCGGCGACGCGGCTGCCGTCGGAAACGATCACAGTCGTTGCGGTGCGATAAATCCACATGTTATAGCTCCTTTTACGTGACGAGGCCCGCACCCGTGAAGAAATGAATGTCGAACTTCGAACTCAAAACGCTGAAGTGAAAAGGTACTGTCTGGCGGCGAGGGATACGCGCGAAGCGACAGATTCTTGCTTCCCATCGGTGTTCGACGTTCGGCGTTTGGCTATGATCCGACACCGCATTGCAGGTCGTCGAAACCCAGGTTCATCGCATTCATGCTGGCCAGCAGGCTCCGCACATCCCACATCGCATTGTGGGCCTTGTCTTTGTCGAGCGGCAGGCCGAAGTGTTGAAACAGCGTCCCACTCGTATATTGCGTCACATCGACTCCGCGGTCAGTCACGACTGCATGCAGATTGCAATAACGATTTCTGAGTCCCGGATCCGCACAGCCGTACAGCCTGCAGTTCTCTTCGAGAATCAGCATGTCGTCACCGTACGAACACAGGCGGCCCGCATGACCGAATCGCGTGAAGGCTTCCAGTGCCGTCTGGAAACTTACGCCTTCGGCGGCGATCCGTTCGCGGTCGAGGCCGGTCAGTGCGACAAAATAGTCGCTGACTTCCCGGTTTACCTGTGGCTGCACGACCAGCTCGAGAGTATCGACCGCCTCGAACCCCGCGGCTGTTTCGACTGTACGGACAGCGGCGATCTGCACCAACTCCCGATGTTCCCACGGTTCGGACCAGTCACGTTGCAGCGATCCCTCCCAGGAGGTATACTCGGTGTCGAATATAATGACGTTACGATGATTGGTTGTAGTCATGGCTGTGGGTGTGCAATACGTCGATCACGACATAAATTTCCAAGATAGCGGCAATAGCCACTGGCGGGGATTTCGACTGCTTACGTTCCTGTCATACTTCTACCCGT
>DPYP01000501.1:4323-8420 GCA_003545375.1 Lentisphaeria bacterium | reverse complement strand
GCTTTCGCGGCCGGCGTACAACACTGCGAGCTGGGTGTCCTGCACGCGATCGGCAGCCGTGACCTGGACCGCTCGAATGCGTTTGCCGACGAGTTCGACATTCCGCAACGCTACGGCAGCTACGACGAGCTTCTCGCCGACCCCGATGTCGACGCTGTCTACATCTCCACGCTGCATCCGCAGCATGCCGAATGGGCGATCAAGACGGCGGAAGCGGGAAAGCACATGCTGTGCGAGAAACCGTTGGCCATGAACGCGGCCGATGCTGCGGCGATCATCGACGCGGCACAGCGTCACGATGTTTTTCTCATGGAAGCTTTCATGTACCGCTGCAATCCACAGACGGCCCGGCTGGTCGAGTTGCTGCGGGAAAAATCGATCGGTGAGGTGCGGATGATCCGTGCGTCCTTCGGGTTCAATGTCGGGGACAACTACGAAGGCCGAGCGGTTGCTTACGAGCATGGCGGCGGTGGCATCCTCGACGTTGGCTGTTACCCCGTGAGTATGAGCCGGCTGATCGCCGGTACGGTAAGTGGCCTGGACTTTCTCGATCCGGTCGATGTCCAGGCGATCGGCCATCTCGGTCTGGCTGCGACCGATGAATGGGCCGCCGCTGTCCTCGAGTTTCCGAACGGCATCGTTGCGGAGGTCAGTACCGGCGTACGCCTGACCCTCGACAACGTGTTGACGATTTTCGGCAGCGACGGCATGATACACCTTCCGTCGCCATGGTTCTGCGCCGGTCGCGAAGGCGGCAGCAGCACGATCGAGATCAACCTCACCGGCGAAGCGCCGCGCATCGAAGAGTTGTCCTGTGACGGCTGGCTCTACGGCCTCGAGGCCGATGTTGTGGCGCGCAACATCGAAAACCGCCAGTCGCCGTCGCCAGCGATGAGCTGGGCCGACACGATGGGCAACATGAGAACGCTCGACGCCTGGCGCCGCTGCGTCGGCCTGACCTACAACGATGACCTGCCGGCGGGCCGGCCGCGGACCGTCAGCGGTCGATCGTTGCAGAAGGCGCCCGACGCCCCGATGCAGTACGGCACGATTGCCGGCCTGGATAAGCCGGTGTCCCGCCTGGTCATAGGCTGCGACACCCAGAACAACTATCCGCACCTGGAAGTTATCTTCGATGCCTACTTCGAAGCCGGCGGCACGACCATTGACACATCCTTCCACTACGGCGCGCTCAGGGGGGAGTTGCTGGGCCAGTGGATGAAGATGCGTGGTGTGCGTGACGACCTCGTCATAATCGCCAAGGGCGCCCACTCGCCGAACTGTTTCCCGGATACAATGACCGAGCAGCTGGCGCAATCGCTCGAACACATGCAGATCGACTACGCCGACATCTACATTTTGCACCGTGACAACCCGGACGTGCCGATCGGTGAATTTGTCGATGTCCTCAATGAACATGCCGACGCCGGCCGCATCGGCATTTTTGGCGGTTCCAACTGGACGATAGATCGATTGCGTGCCGCCAATGAGTATGCCGCGGCCAACGGCAAGCGCGGCTTTTCCGTCGTCAGCAATCAGCTCAGCCTGGCGGAGATGAACGGTCCGGTGTGGGAGGGCTGTATCTCTGCCAGGGGCGAAGCATGGTCCGCCTTTCTGCAGGAAAGCCAGATGTCGCTGCTGCCGTGGTCAAGCCAGGCTCGCGGCTTTTTTGTGCCGGATCGGGCGACGCCGGACAAGCGCGATGACGTGGAGATGGTGCGATGCTGGTACAGCGACGACAACTTCGAGCGGCAGCGACGCGCCATCGAGCTGGCAGAGAAGAAGGGCGTCCTGCCGATCAACATTGCCGGTGCCTGGGTTCTGCAGCAGCCGTTTCCGACGTTCGCGCTGTTCGGACCGCGGCAGTTGTCGGAACTGCGTTCGTCACTGGGCAGCCTCGCCGTCGAACTGACGGCGGAGGAAATGGCCTGGCTCGACCTGGCGGAGTAACGCCAGGTTTTGATTTTTTGAAGGCGGCAGGCGGGTGCCTGTCTTCAGGCCAGGGGATTTCGCGGCACGACACTGGCATTGACGATGTTTTTCTCGGGCGGCATTCTCCCGGCCAGTACGGCTGCGGCGTTTGCCACCGCGGTGATCGACACATCCTCCCGGGACTGCTGGGAGTATGACGCGCTGTGCGGTGTCACGATGACGTTGTCCAGGTCGAGCAGGGGGTGCTGGAGCGGACATTGTTCGACGTCTGCGAAGACGTTGAACGACTCGAAAACGTCGAGACCGGCGCCGCCGATACGTCGTTCGCGCAACGCCTCGATCAAAGCCTTTTCATCGACGATCGCGCCGCGCGCTGTGTTGATCAGGAATGCCGTCTTCTTCATCTTGCCAATCGCTTTGCCGTCCAGCAGGTGATGTGTCGCTTCGGTCAACGGCAGGTGCAGGGAGATGTAATCCGATTGCGTCAGGAGCGTGTCCAGATCCACCAGCTCGACACCGAGGCTGTCGGCCTCCGGGTCCTGCGCCTCGCGCCTGCGACGGGTTGCGATCACCGTCATGCCGAATGCGTTTGCGCGCTTCGCAACTTCCTTTGCGCTTTGCCCGAACCCGATCAATCCCAGTACGCTCGATGAGAGTCGCTGATTGCACTCATACTGCTCGAGCAAGTCCATGAACCGCCCTTCGCGTTGAAACGCCCGGCTCATCAGCGGCAGATTCCTCGCCAGCGCCAGCATCAGCATCATCGTGTGATCGGCCTGTTCGGGGACGCAGAAGTCCGGCACGTTGGTCACCAGTATGCCCATCTCGGTTGCTTTCGCTACGTCGATCTTGTCGGTGCCGGCACCGATGCGTGAGATCACCCGGCACTTCGACAGGCTCTCGATCACCGCGGTCGGCAGCGATGTCGATATGACATAGAGCACATCGCAATCGGCGGTGTGCTCCACGATCGCTGCCGGTGTGTTGGCCTCGACCGCGAGCAATTCGTAGCCCTGCTGCTGATGCAGTGCGGCTTCGAATTCACAGATCGGAAACAACTCCGAATTCAGACGTACGACTTTGGCGTTCATGGGTACAGGCAATATACGCGTCGGAGGAAGTTGCGCCGTGATTTTTTGAAAACTCGCCATGGCCAGATGACCTTTGGCAGCTTGATGCTCGCCGAGCGCCAGACCGTCTTACAGTCGCCGACAAAGCCTGTTTGTCTGAATTGCCGGTTCGAGAAGTATTGTCGACTCGTAACACATGTGAAACTCAGCTATGTTTGCACGGCGCCGCCATGATGGGCTGGAGCATTTCGATTCACACGACTGCAAGGAGTATAACAGTGGCAAAGCGTGACTGGTGGGACAAGGAGTTTCGAACCCTGTTGACGCTCGGCGAAAGCACGACTGCCGGCGGTTGGTCGAGCTGTCGAGAGCGTTGCTGGAGCTCGCAGCTGGCAGGGTTGATCAACGAATTTCAGCGTGTGCCCGTACAGTTCCTCAACATGGGGATCGGCGCCAATGTGATCTCCACGAAAAGCCCGCCATACGAGAATAGCGGCAAGCCGGCCGCGGACGAGCGGCTCGATGCCCACGTGCTCGACAATGAGGCCAACGGGCGTCCTCCCGATCTGCTGGTCATTTCGTACGGGCTCAACGATGCTCGCGGCGGCACGCCGATCGACCTTTTCTGCGACTGCATGAAAGACATTATCCGGCGTGTGCGCGAACGTATCCAGCCGCTGATTGTCCTGATGGGACCGTATTACATGAACGATTTCCAAATTGGCGGCGGATACTGGAGCCACGCCGACCTCGATCTCTTCTATCAGTACAACGAGGCGATTCGCGCTGTCGCCGAAGAAACGGACTGTCTGTTCGTCGACCTGCTCGAGTCCTATCGCGATGCCGACTGGCTCGTGCACCACGACGGTTGTCATGCCAACGACCTTGGCCACCGCGTCGTTGCCAACAAAGTGTTTGAAATCCTTGCCAGCAACTGTTCAGGCCTCGCCAGGGAGACGCAGGAGCTGGAAAAGGATATTCTGCCATGGCGCGACGAATCGACGCTCCAGTCTAAATCTTAGAAGGATGAAAACGACCGTGGCTGCAGCCACGGTAGAGCGGCCGAATGTCGGTGCGAGAATACTTAACCCATTG
>DPYP01000501.1:0-3945 GCA_003545375.1 Lentisphaeria bacterium | reverse complement strand
ACATGCTGGCGCCATATGGCTGTGACTGGACGCATACCCCGAACTTCCAGCGGCTTGCACAACACACCGTCGTCTTTGACCGCAACTACATCTGCAGCATGCCCTGCATGCCGGCCCGTCGTGATCTGCACACCGGGCGCCCCGGTTTTCTGCATCGCGGCTGGGGCCCGCTCGAGCCGTTCGACGACTCGATGCCGGCTATCCTGAAGGATAACGACGTGCACAGCCATCTGGTCACCGATCATTACCACTACTTCGAGTGCGGCGGTGCCAACTACCACACGCAGTACGCGACGTGGGAGTTCGTCCGCGGCCAGGAAGGCGATCCCTGGAAAGGCCGGCCCGACCTCGACCTTTCCGGACCCGACCCGGACTATGCCGGGCAGTGGCAACGCCAGGATATTGTCAACCGCTTGTACATGCCGGACGAAGCCAGGCACTATCAGACACGCACCTTCGATCGCGGACTCGAATTCCTCGACGACAATCACAGCACCGACGACTGGTTCCTGCAGATCGAAAGTTTCGATCCGCACGAGCCGTTTTTCGCGGCGGAGCGCTTTCGAGACCTCTTCCCGGACGATTACACCGGTGCCCTATCCGATTGGCCGCCATACGGGGACGTGGATGAGAACTCCTGTGCGCACATGATCGATCACTGGCGCAATACCTATGCATCGCTGCTGGCGCAATGTGATGCCAGTCTCGGACGCGTGCTCGACAAGATGGACGCGCTCGATCTGTGGTCGGACACGATGCTCATCGTCAACACCGATCACGGCTTCCTGCTCGGCGAACACAATCACGCAGCGAAAAACGTCATGCCGTTGTGGCAGGAACTGGCAAACACGCCGTTGTTCGTCTGGGATCCGCGAGCCGGCCGCCGGGGCGAGCGCTGCGACTGCCTGACGTCGACCATCGACTGGGCGCCGACGATCCTCGATTACTTCGGCCAGCAACCGCCGCCCGACATGCTCGGCCGTTCGCTGCGGCCCTGTCTCGAAGACAACAGCCCGGTCCGTGACTACGCCATCTTCGGATACCACGGGCACTATGTCAATGTCACTGACGGCCGATTCGTGTACATGCGCCCTGCGGCGACCGACAACAACAGCCCGCTTCGCACCTACACGCTCAGTCCGTTTGATATGCGTGTGGCCTACGAGCTGGAACAGTTGCGGTCAATGTCCGGACCGCAGACGTTTGCCGCGACCAAAGACGTCGGGGTGATGTGCTACGAAGCCGGGTCGGGTGCGGCGGATGTGATGAATCGTTTCGGTACACTGCTGTACGATGTCGTTGCCGACCCGCAGCAGCAGAATCCGATCGACGACGTGGAGCAGGAGCAACGCCTGCTGGCGGCGATGGTCGAGATGATGGCCGAGACGGATGCGCCGTCGGAGCAGTACGAGCGATTGGGGATAGAGATGCAACCAAGGTAGAACGGCTTCCTGTGTCCGTTCGTTACCGACTTGCGGCTATGCCGACGTCAGCGCCGCCAGTGCGGCGTTGAATGTCGCGCTGGGGCGCATTGCCTGTTCCATCAGCTTCGGATCAGGCTGATAGTACCCGCCGATATCCACGGACGGCCCCTGCACCGCAATCAGCTCGTCGACGATTGTCTGCTCGTTGTCGGTGAGCTGGACGGCGAGATCTTTGAAGCGGTTCTGCAAGTCCTGGTCGCGGGTCTGCTCGGCCAGGGCCTGCGCCCAGTACAATGCCAGGTAGAAGTGGCTGCCGCGGTTGTCGAGCTCGTGGACCTTGCGCGACGGCGACTTGTTGGTGTCGAGGAACTCGCCAATCGCGTCGTTGAGCGTGTCGGCGAGAACCAGCGCTTTTTCGTTGTTCGTCTTGGTGCCGAGATCCTCGATCGAAACCGCCAGCGCCAGGAATTCACCGAGCGAGTCCCAGCGCAGATGGCCTTCCTTGACAAACTGCTGGACGTGCTTTGGTGCCGAGCCGCCGGCGCCGGTTTCGAACAGCCCGCCGCCGGACAGCAGCGGGACGATCGACAGCATCTTGGCGCTGGTGCCGAGCTCGAGAATCGGAAACAGGTCGGTCAGGTAATCGCGCAGGACATTGCCGGTCACTGAGACGGTGTCCTTGCCGTCGCGTGCCCGTTCGCAGGTGAAACGCGTCGCCTCGACCGGCGGCATGATGCGTATGTCGAGGCCGTCGGTGTCGTGCTCCGGCAGATACTCGTCGACCTTGGCGATCAGGCTGGCGTCGTGGGCGCGGTCTTTGTCGAGCCAGAACACAGCGGTCACGCCGGTGGCGCGAGCCCGGCTGACTGCCAGTTTCACCCAGTCGCGGATCGGGGCGTCCTTGGTCTGGCACATGCGCCAGATATCGCCGGTTTCCACGGCGTGTTCGAGCAGGGTGCTGCCGGTGCTGTCGATGACGCGCACGGTGCCGTCCACCGGGATTTCGAAGGTCTTGTCGTGTGAGCCGTACTCTTCGGCTTTCTGCGCCATCAGCCCGACGTTGGAGACGTTGCCCATGGTGGTGACATCGAAAGCGCCGTGTGCCTTGCAGAAAGCGATGACTTCCTGATAGACGCCGGCGTAGCAGCGATCCGGAATAATCGATTTGGTGTCATGCAACTCGCCGTCCGGTCCCCATATCTGACCTGAAAGCCGAATGGCTGCCGGCATCGACGCGTCGATGATGATGTCACTGGGCACATGCAGATTGGTGATGCCGCGATCGGAATCGACCATGGCCAGAGCCGGGCGCTCGGCGTAGACTGCCTGAATATCCGCCTCGACGGCAGCTCGCTGATCATCGGGCAGTTCGGCGATCTTGGCGTAGACATCACCCAAGCCGTTACTGGGCTCGACACCGAGCTCGTCGAAAAGCGCCGCATGTTTCTCGAAGACGTCCTTGTAGAAAACGGTCACGGCATGACCGAAAATGATCGGGTCGGAAACCTTCATCATCGTTGCCTTGAGATGCAGCGACAGCAGCACGCCTTGTGCTTTGGCGTCCTCGATCTCCTGCGCGAAAAACTCGCGCAGGGCGCGCTTGCTCATCACGGCGGCATCGATCACTTCGCCGGCCTGCAGCGCCAAGCCTTCTTTGAGGACGGTGGTGCTGCCGTCGACGCTTTCGAGCTCGATGCGCACTTCGCCGGCCGCGTCGACGACGCGGGACTGCTCGCTGCCGAAGAAATCGCCGTCGCTCATGTGCGCGACGTGTGACTTCGAGTCGGCGCTCCAGATGCCCATCGGGTGGGGATGCTTTTTGGCGTAGGCCTTGACCGGTGCGGCGACGCGGCGATCGGAGTTGCCTTCACGCAGCACCGGGTTCACGGCGCTGCCGAGAACTTTCGCGTAGCGCGTCTTGATCGCCATCTCGGCTTCGTTCTCGGGTTCTTCCGGGTAGTCCGGGATGTCGTAGCCGTTGTTCTGCAGTTCCCTGATCGCCGCCGCGAGCTGGGGAATGGAAGCACTTATATTCGGCAGCTTGATGATATTGGCTGCCGGCGTTTTGGCCAGCTCACCGAGTTCGGCCAGCGCGTCGTTCTGCTTCTGACTATCGGTCAGATTATCGGGGAAATTGGCGATGATCCGCCCGGCCAGAGAGATGTCTTTCGTTTCAACGTCGATACCCGCAGCTTCCGTAGCTGCACGGATGATCGGCAGCAGGGAGTAGGTGGCCAATGCCGGTGCTTCATCGGTATGCGTGTAGATGATCTTCGATATCATGCGTTTGCCAGGTTGCTGTCGGTTTTTAATTTCATAGGGCAGGTGCTTTGTGGAAGTTGAAGCAGTTCAAATAATGTCTTTTTCAGCGTTGTCAATGGAGCGGTCGCGGATAATTTCACATTTCCCAGGGCACCGGCAGCTGCCTGTGCTACATTTGAGCAACAAAAGGAGTGGGCATGATTCACATCGTCAAGGCATCGGAGCGGAAACTTACACCGTTTCCTGTTGAGGGCGCGCA
>DPYP01000284.1:4713-7089 GCA_003545375.1 Lentisphaeria bacterium | reverse complement strand
CATCGAGGTTGAGGACGACGTCACGGCGTTCCTCGAATACGCCAACGGCGCTACCGGAGTTTTCGTGACGTCTACGGGCGAAGCGCCGGGCACCGACCGCTTCGAGATCGTCGGCGACCTGGGTACGATCATTGTTGAAAACGACGAGGCGCGTTATCTCCGGGCAGCGATGTCGGTGCGGGAGCACATTGCAACGGCCGACAAGTCATTCGCCAAGGTAGACATCGAAGAAGTGGATGTGCCCATTCCGGCCGACGGCGGCTCGCACATCGACATTCTCACGAACTTTGCCGCGGCAATCCGCGACCCCGAAGTTGCGATTGTCGCACCGGGCAGCGAAGCGATCAATCAGGTGATACTGCAGAACGCCATGCTGATGTCAGGCCTGCAGGAGCGGCCAATAGAACTGCCGCTCGACGCCGATGCGTACGCGACTTTCCTGGATGAATTGATCGCATCAGCGAAACAATAAAAAACGCCCCGGCGTAGTAACACCGGGGCGCTTATTCATTCGGTCTTCGTGCGGCTTAGTACATGCCGCCGCCCGGAGGACCGGCCGGCGGTGCTGCCGGCGTCTCTTCCGGAAGCTCCGTGATCAGGCATTCGGTGGTCAGCAACAGCCCCGAGATCGAGGCAGCGTGCTGCAACGCTGAACGCGTCACCTTGGTCGGATCGAGAATACCCGCCTCGAGCATGTCGACGTACTCGTCATTATCGATGTTGTAGCCCTGGTTGCCTTTCCTGTCGGCAACTCCCTTGACGATCACCGAGCCTTCGAGCCCAGCGTTGGCGGCAAGCTGACGCAACGGCGCACTGATAGCGCGTGCGACGATGTTCACGCCCGTTGCCTCGTCGCCTTCGGCGTCCACTTTGTCAAGGGCGGCCGCGGCGCGGATGAGCGCCACACCGCCGCCAGCGACAATGCCTTCTTCGACCGCCGCGCGGGTGGCGTGGAGGGCATCTTCGACGCGGGCCTTTTTCTCTTTCATCTCGGTCTCGGTCGCGGCACCAACGTTGATGACGGCGACACCGCCGGCGAGCTTGGCGAGACGTTCCTGGAGCTTCTCGCGATCGTAGTCGGAAGTGGTCTCTTCGATCTGACGGCGGATCTGAGTGACCCGGCCGGCGATCGTTTTCTGAGAACCACTGCCTTCAACGATCGTTGTGGTATCCTTGTCTACCGTCAGACGCTTGACGTGACCGAGCTGGTCGACCGTGACATTCTCGAGCTTGATACCGAGATCTTCGGTGATGCAGGTGCCGCCGGTCAGCACGGCGATGTCCTCAAGCATAGCCTTGCGACGATCGCCGAAACCAGGAGCCTTGACAGCACAGATGTTGAGCGTGCCACGCAACTTGTTGACGACGAGCGTGGCCAGGGCCTCGCCTTCGACGTCTTCAGCGATGATCAGTAGCGGCTTGCCCTGCTTCGAAACATTCTGCAGCAGCGGCAGCAAGTCCTGCAGACTGCTGATCTTCTTCTCGTGGATGAGAATCAGGCAGTCCTCGAGCGAGACTTCCATGCCGGCCTGGTCGGTGACGAAGTACGGCGACAGATAGCCCTTGTCAAACTGCATGCCTTCGACGACGTCGAGGGACGTCTCAATACTCTTGGCTTCCTCGACCGTGATCGTACCGTCCTTGCCAACCTTGTCCATCGCGTCGGCAATGATCTCACCGATCGTGGCGTCGCCGTTGGCGGAGATTTTCGCAACCTGCGCAATCTGCTCGCGATCCTCGACCTTCTTGCTGGACCTGTGGAGCCTCGCGACGATGGCTTCGACGGCTTTGTCAATACCGCGCTTGAGGCTCATCGGATTGGAACCGGCCGTGACATTCTTCAGGCCTTCGCGGAAGATGGCTTCCGCGAGTACCGTGGCAGTGGTGGTACCATCGCCGGCGATGTCTGAAGTTTTGCTGGCAACTTCGCGCAACATTTGGGCGCCCATATTCTGGTACGGCCCTTCGAGTTCGATCTCCTTGGCAACGGTGACGCCGTCCTTGGTGACCGTGGGTGAGCCGAATTTCTTGTCGAGCACGACATTACGCCCTTTGGGGCCGAGTGTCGCCTGGACGGCACGGCTGAGGCTTTCGACGCCGCTGAGAAGTGCGCGACGCGCTTCTTCGTCAAAGAGTAGCTGTTTAGCTGCCATAATGGGAATATCCTGGGGTGGTGGTTGGGATCAGGTGTCCAGCCTCGCCTTGCGGCAATGGCAGGACACGCGGGATTTGGTAATCAGGTGTCAGTTGACGATCGCCAGAATGTCGCTGGCGTTGAGGATTTTGTACTCGCTGTCACCGCATCTGACGTCGGTGCCGCCATATTTGGCTGCAAGTACGAGATCGCCGAGTTTGACATCGAACTTGATCTTTTTG
>DPYP01000284.1:4522-4696 GCA_003545375.1 Lentisphaeria bacterium | reverse complement strand
CCTTGACGGCACGGCTGAGGCTTTCGATGCCGTTGAGGAGTTCGCGACGCGCTTCTTCTTCAAAAATGAGCTGTTTAGCTGCCATAGTTAGGAATATCCTGTGGTGTTGGTTGGGATCAGGTGCCCCGCCTTTGCCTTGCGGCCACGGCAGGACAAATGGTTTTCAGTACCGGT
>DPYP01000284.1:0-4512 GCA_003545375.1 Lentisphaeria bacterium | reverse complement strand
ACGATCGCCAGAATGTCGCTGGCGGTGAGGATTTTGTACTCGTTGTCGTCGCATTTGACGTCGGTGCCGCCGTACTTGGATGTAAGTACGAGATCGCCGACCTTGACATCGAACTTGATCTTTTTGCCGTTGTCATCGACACCGCCGGTGCCGAGCGCCACGATCTTGGCTTCCTGGGGCTTTTCCTTGGCACTGTCAGGAATGAAGATACCGCCTTTCAGCTGCTCTGTTTCCTCGATGGCTTCGATGAGGACACGATCGCCGAGGGGTTTGATTTTCATGTTGGCCTCCGTTGTGGTTTGGGAGTTGTTCGGTTGGTCGCGTTCGCAAAATGTGTGGAAGTGGTGTTAAAGCAAACTCCGCGCCAATATCGGAAATGGATAGTTAACTTTCTTATTTACAGATAATTGTAATTGTATATCTCGTTCTTCGATGTCGCCAATGTCCCACACCTGTGACACGGCGTGCCAACGCCATGCGACAGGCTGTCCCACTGTGCCATGGCTTTCCGCGATAGCGCAACAGCTTTCCGGATAAGCGTTCCTGATACGGCGGCCGAACGCCCGCGCAGAAAACTTGCGCCGCGAAGAGCTTCACGCTGCGGAACATTGACAACTCGCATCCCGCGAATAGGGTAGCCGTCGAACCCTGAACACTCCTACGAGGTGATCTCATGAAAATCGGATGGATCGGCACCGGCGTGATGGGTGCATCGATGGCTGGCCACTTACAAGCAGCGGGCCACGAGCTTGCAGTTTTTAACCGAACGCGGGCCAAGGCGGACGCCCTGCTCGCCGGCGGCGCTGCCTGGTGCGACACCCCGGCAGCCGTCGCTGCCAACAGCGAAATCGTCTTCAGTATTGTCGGGTTCCCACGCGACGTCGAGTCCACCTACCTGGGTGACGACGGTGTCCTGGCGGCGGACGGCGCGTGCCGAATCGTCATCGACATGACAACCAGCCAGCCGAGCCTGGCGGTGAAGATTGGGGAATCCGCAGCAGCGAAGAACATCGGCAGCCTGGACGCCCCGGTTTCCGGCGGTGACATCGGCGCCAGGAACGCCGCGCTGGCAATCATGGTGGGCGGGGAGCAGACGTTTTTTGATGAGATCCGGCCGCTGTTCGAACTGATGGGCAAGAATATTGCCCTGATGGGCGGCTGCGGGGCCGGACAGCACACGAAAATGTGCAACCAGATTCTCATTTCCGGGACAATGATCGGGGCCTGCGAATCACTGATGTACGCGAGCACGGTCGGGCTCGACCAGCAGGCAGTGATTGACATCATCGGCAGCGGCGCTGCGAGCTCATGGACAATCAACAATCTCGGCCCGCGCATTGTGCAGGAGGACTACGACCCTGGTTTCTATGTCGAGCATTTCATCAAGGACATGAGCATCGCGCTGGAGGAAGCAGCGGCGCTGGACTTGGCTCTGCCGGGCCTGGCGTTGGTGCACCAGTTGTATACGGCCGTCAAGGCCCAGGGTCATGGGCGCGACGGCACGCAGGCGCTGATCCTGGCGTTGAAAGCACTCAACGGCAGCTGATTATCTACGAAAGTTGTTGTATCAGCCTGTTCCATCGCTATAATATTCCCCCCGCCAGAATTAACGGTGGTGACGTGTGTTTGCGAATAACGCGCTGTTGGTCCGCAGAACTGTCGACCCTGGCGAAAGGAATTGCCGCTCGAATCTGAATTGACCGCGTAAAACAGGATCTTGTTCGGAAACATGGAGTGACGGCGCTCTGTGTTTTTTTTTCCTCCGAGAAAAACGGCAAGGACAAAAAGATCATGAAATATAAGCATTTTCCCCCGCCACAGGGCATGTACTCGCCAGCCAACGAACATGACGCCTGTGGGGTCGGCTTCATCTGCAATCTGAAGGGCGACAAGTCCCACGGTATCATAGAGAAAGCGCTCGAGATTCTGGTCAACCTCACCCATCGCGGTGCTTGCGGTTGCGACGCGACAACGGGCGACGGCGCCGGCATTCTGATGCAGCTGCCGCATCGGTTCCTGCAGAACGTGTGCGGCGGTATCGGCATTCAACTTCCGGACGTCGGCGAATACGGCATGGGCTTTGTTTTTCTGCCGCAGGATGACCAGCAACGCCAGTACTGCGTCGAACAGTTCGAGCAGATCGTCAGGACCGAGGGACAGGAATTTCTGGGCTGGCGCGACATTGCGCCGGACAGCAGCGTCATCGGCGACGTGGCGCGCCTGGCCGAGCCACGGCTGCGACAGATCTTTATCGGCCGCAGCACCGGACTCGCCGACGATGCGGCGTTCGAGCGCAAGCTGTATGTCATTCGCCGCGTCATGGAAAACGCTATTGCGAACTCCGAGCTGCCGGACAAGCAGGCCTTTTATATTCCAAGCCTTTCGTGCCGCACCGTCGCCTACAAAGGCCTGCTGCTGGCAGACCAGGTCGAGCGCTATTACACTGACCTGCGCGATCCCGACATGGCCACTGCTCTGGCCCTGGTACATCAGCGCTACAGCACCAATACCTTTCCGACCTGGGACCTGGCACAGCCCTTCCGCTTCCTCTGCCACAACGGCGAGATCAACACGCTGCGCGGCAACGTCAACTGGATGCAGGCGCGCCAGAACCTTTTCGAGTCCGACAAATTCGGCAGCGACATCAAGAAGTTGCTGCCGATCCTGACGCCGGGCGCCAGTGATTCTGCGATTCTCGACAATGCCATCGAGCTGCTTTACCACACCGGCCGATCCCTGCCGCATTCCGTCTTGATGACGATCCCGGAGGCCTGGCAGAATCACAATACGATGAGCGACTCGCGAAAGGCTTTCCTGGAGTACCACTCGTGCATAATGGAGCCCTGGGACGGACCGGCATCGATCCCGTTCACCGACGGGCGCTGCCTGGGCGCAGTGCTCGACCGCAACGGTCTGCGCCCGTCGCGATACACCGTCACCAAGGACGGCCTCGTCATCATGGCATCCGAAACGGGCGTATTGGAAATTGACCCGGCCAATATCGACTATCTCGGGCGCCTCGAGCCCGGCCGGATTTTCCTGATTGACACGGATCAGGGCCGTATCGTCGACGACGACGAGATCAAAGACGATATGGCGGCGCGCAAACCGTATCGCAAGTGGCTCAAGAAGAACCTGATCAGCCTCGGCGACCTGCCCGCTTCGGCCAACGCGACTGCTACCGACTTCAGCACCGTACGCAAGCGCCAGCAACTGTTCGGCTATACCCTGGAGGATTTGCGAATCCTCATGAAGCCAATGGCGCAGGGCGGCAAGGAAGCCCTGGGCTCGATGGGTGCGGACAGCCCAATCGCCGCGCTTTCGGATCGGCCGCAATTGCTCTACGGCTACTTCAAACAGTTGTTCGCGCAAGTTACCAACCCGCCGCTGGACGCCATCCGCGAAGAGCTGGTCACTTCGAACATCACCAACATCGGCACCGAGCGTGACCTCTTCCAGGAGACCGAGGAACACTGCCGCATGCTCAAGCTCGAGCACCCCGTCCTCGTCAACGAGGAGCTCGAACGCATCCGCGAGATGGACGTCAACGGCATCCGGTCCGTCACGTTACCAATGATCTACAAAGTCGCCGACGGCGGCACCGGCCTCGAAGCGGCCATGGACGAACTTTGTATTGCCGCCTCGAAGTCAATCTCCGAAGGCGTGGCTATCCTGATCATCTCCGATCGCTCGGCAACTGCCGAGTACGCACCGATTCCTGCACTGCTGGCGACCGCAGGTTTGCACCACCATCTCATCCGCGACGGACTGCGCACACGCTGCGGCATCCTCGTCGAGTCCGGCGAGCCACGGGAAGTCCATCATTTTTGCCTGCTCTTCGGCTACGGAGCGTGTGCAGTAAATCCGTACCTGGCGTTCGAGACACTTGACCAGATGATCCTCGAAGATCTGCTGCCGGACACCGACATCGAGAAAGCCATCGCCAACTACATCAAGTCGATCGAGAAAGGCGTCATCAAAGTGATGTCGAAGATGGGCATCTCAACGCTGCATAGCTATCGAGGCGCGCAGATTTTCGATAGTGTCGGCCTCAGCAGCGAGGTCATCGACAAGCATTTTACCTGGACCAATCAGTGTGTCGAAGGTATCGGCATCGACGGTATCGCGCGGGAAGTGAAGATGCGTTACGACCGGGCCTACCCGGCAACTGAGGTCGATACCAAACTCGACCTGGACGTCGGCGGACTTTACCAGTGGCGGCGCGACGGCGAATTTCATCTGCTTAACCCGATGACTATTGCCAAGCTGCAGGAAGCGACGCGCACCGAGAATTTTCAAACCTACGAGGAATACGCGCGACTGATCAACGATCAGAGCGAACAGCTCGGCACGCTGCGCGGCCTGTTCAAGTTCAAGACGTTGCCCGAGCCGATCCCGCTGGATGAAGTCGAACCATGGACGGAGATCGTCAAGCGTTTCAAGACCGGCGCCATGTCCTACGGCTCGATCAGCAAGGAGGCGCACGAAACTCTGGCAATCGCGATGAACCGC
>DPYP01000084.1:0-6991 GCA_003545375.1 Lentisphaeria bacterium | reverse complement strand
GTTGACCAGATTCCATACGCGCTGTGACGTGCCGTCAAGGTAGAGAGCCGATTCGCCGCCGGCCGTGCGTTCCTGTACTGCCAATTCCAGGGTCCGTTCACGCAGCTCATCGGCTGCGTCCGTGCCGATCGCCTGCGGCAACACAACATAGCCGTTCTCATCGAGAAACGCTTTTTCATCGGTTGTCATACGGTCCTCGGGATAGGGCCTGGTCGAATAGTGCTCGTTCGCCTACAGACCGAACAGTCGAGCTGCGTTGTTCCAGAAAATATCCTCGACCGCGTTGTCGTCGAGCCGTTCAGACCAGCAGGCGTGTTTGACTGAGCGCAGGTGTTCGAGCCCGATCAGGACTGGATCGATCTTCAGGTGTTTTTCCCCCCACACCGGGGACTCCTCATAGAGCCAGAGGAAGGTGTCCGCAGCGGAGAGGGACCGGCCGCGCAAGTTAGACACCGGCAGGTCCGAGCCGTACATCAACTTGTCGTGGCCGATGATCCGGATGATGGCCTGATGCGCAATCGGCTCGCAATTGGCACTGGTGTCGAAGTACAGGTTGTCGAGCCCGGTGAGGTGCGGCAGACCCTCGAGATTGTGGACCGGCTGAAAACCGCGCGCCGAATGCGCCAGGATCAGCCGCATATCCGGATAGGTTTCGCAGTATTTGCGGATCCAGTGAATGTTGTCGGGATCGGCCACGGCGCGGGACTTCACCATATGCAGGGTGATCGCCCAGCCCTCCTCATTGGCGACGGCGACCAACGGCTCGGGCAGGAAATCCGGGATGCTCGCCTCCCACGTCGGCGTCACATCGGCAAAGGAGTGATAGCACTTGAGACCATGCATGCCGAGGCGTCGAACCTCCTGGCGCACCCATTCGGGATCGTCCTTGGGGGTGACGAAGAAAAGGCCGCGGCAGTTTTTGCCAAGCGCCGTCTGTTCTGCATGCCAGGCATTGCTCCCATGCTGCGCCTCCTCGTCGCCCGGCTCGGCATACGAGAGAAACAGTGCACCGTCCGTGCGGTCTCCGTGCAAGTCGCTTATAGCATTCATGTATTCGGCATAGCCGGCATCGCCGGGGGTGCCGTCTAACGACCAGGCCGGCATGTACTGCCCGCGCCACAGGTGGCAGTGGGCGTCGAAGATTTTGTCAGGCAGGAAGGTGGCGAGCTCGCGCTCAAAGAATTCTTCGTCGGCAGGTGTTCTCATTGGATTTTTCAGGCCTTGGTTCTGGTTGTGAGGTGCAGTTGCATCTGTTGCCGGATCACTGGGTCGGGCGAATGCCGATCTGCGATGTGTCGATTGGTTCGAAGCCGATGTCGAAGGCGGGCGAGTCCGGCGCCAGCGTGTAGTCGTCGTTGTCCGGGTCGACGAATTTCGGATCGGCATAGACAGTCGTGGTATCGAAGCCCAGCGAGTGCCACCAGCTCATCGACGGGTCATCGATCCGAGACCCCTCGCCCATCCGCTCGATCGCCTCTCCGGGCACCCCGCTGAACGTTGTCGCGGCACCTCCCGGAGTCATGATTAGGTTGGCGTTGAGCTCGTCGAACACTGGGGCTATGTCGAACTTTCCGATGAAGTTCAGGCGCATGTAGTCAGCGTCCTCGGCGGTGTAAGTGATGATATTGCGACAGAAACGCTGACCGCTCATTTCGCCGCCGAGCAGCAGGTAAACCTGCGACTTCGAAGAGTCGACAAAGATGTTGTTCTCGACAACGGTGTTGTGACAATACCAACTGATCATCATGCCGCCAAGCGTATTGCGCGCAACGACGTTGCCGTATACCTGAATATTCATCGGCGCGTTGTCGAAGTAGATGCCCCAACTGTAGTAGTGCGTCCACAACCGTCCATCGCAATAGTCGATGCCACCCGGTTCCGCCTTGATACCGTAAGCGCCGCAACCGATGATATCTACGACACGGTTGTAGCGAATGACGGCGCCGGAAGTCAACTGCGGGTCCAAATCCGTAGTGTACCATCGGTTGGCCGTAATGCCGCCCGCATCGCACGTTTCCAGACAAAGGTCGTGCAGATCGTTGTACTCGATCACCAGTGGGCCCAAGCCACTCATCAGGCCGATGCCGAAGCGCGGGCCGTGGTGGATATGGTTGTGGCTGACCGTGACGTCCGCCGTGGCGACGCCGAAGAAAGCGACCCCGTTGGCATGCTTCTCGTAGACCCCGAAATGATGAATGTGGTTATCGCTGATCACATGACCAAGGCTGCGCGGCCAAACCGCCACCGCCGCGGCCCGATCCTCCGGCATCATATGCCACTCCGACGGGCCCGGCAGATCGCTGGAACACACGTCGTGACGCGAGAAACCCGTCTGCTTGTGGGCAATGAAGATGCCGTAAGCACCGGCCCCGTGGATGTGATTGCGCATAGCCGTCACACAGTTGTTCATACCCGAAATGCGGATCGCATCACCACCGACAGCGTCGAACTCGCAATCGGTGATTGCACAGTTGTCGGTGTACTCGAAGAGAAACGCAACGCTGGCATTGGGCGTCTTGTAGTACGAGTCCGGTTTCGGCCAGCCGATCTGGTTCTGCGTCAATCGCAAATTTTCAAAGCGCACGAAACTGACGAATGCACCAGTTTCCGGTCCGCCGCGCAACTCGACCAACCCCTCCAGTTGCGGCGCCGTCACGACTGCCCGCTCGATATCGATACCCGACGGCGGTCGGAAATACACTTTCCCCGCTTCCGCATCAAGGCACCATTCGCCTGCGTCCGTCAAATCTTCGAGGTTGTTCTCGATACGAAATCGATTGCCCGGCATAAGGTGCGTGGCACTGCCCAATGTATGGGCCGACATTCCCACCGGACGGCGCAGATAGATCGTCCGGGTCGCCGCATCAACCGCACGCACCGGGATCATGTCGCTGACCCACGATTTGCCCGGCACCACAAAAACCTCTGACTGGTGCGCCTTCGCGTATTCGGCCGGGAACGGATCGTCCTGCCAGGAGAAGGCCGCGGGACTACGGACGCTGCCGCGCACCGAGATCAGGTCCGGTTCGCCATCGGCGCTGACCAGTGAAACCGGATGACGCATACCGCCGCCGCCGCTGTCGCAGTTGATCCTGACTGCAAGCTCATGAGTCTGTCCAGCCTTCAGGTGGCCGCGGATGTCCATCTTGAATGGACGGTCCCAGAGTTCGTCGCCCGAGAGTCCGGTGGAAGCATAACTGTGTTCGAAAATCAACTCACCGTCGAGGTAGACATAGGCTTCCTTGTCAACGGCACCGAAGCACAGCCAGAGGTTCTCGCGCGAATCGAAATCCGCGGTCAAGGTCACGGTCGTGCGGTACCACGCCGTCCCAAGATATTCGTAGCCCTGCCGGACCCAATCCGTCTGCAGGCCGATGTCGGCCCAGTCCCCGGTATCCGTCGCGGCACTGGCCCACTGCTGCCTCTGCCCGACACTGTCAGGGTCGGTGCGAAAACGCCAGGGCCCGAGCCGACAGACGTCGACACCGTCCAGTGCGCCGCTGGTGTCGACCAGCTCATCGATGAATGCCCAGCCGTCGTAGAGCGGATCGTCCGGATTGTACTTCGGGCGACGGCTGCGCACCATGCGCTTGCCGCCGCAGAACAACTGCTTGAAACTCCAGAGACCGTTGCGCACATCAGGGATATCGGCCACAAAAATACCGTCCGTGTGCGGCTGCCAATTCGTGATGCGACGACCGGAGG
Organism: Lentisphaeria bacterium; assembly: GCA_003545375.1. GTDB lineage: Bacteria > Verrucomicrobiota > Lentisphaeria > JABSQK01 > CAJWLW01 > CAJWLW01. Next base: position 3,286 of record DPYP01000084.1, on the reverse strand, counting down.
TGATGGTGGCCTGCTCACCCGGATACGAGCGATAGACAACCGGTGCGCCGCTGCTGCCCGAGTCACCAGCGGTCAATTGCAAAGGCTCACTGAGGACATGGGCGCCCTGGCGCAGGTTGATTTCGGCGGCACCGTTCACCTCGCCGTCGTACCGCAGTTTACGCAACCGGTTACGGGCGCCGAACATTGTCGCCAGCGGTTCGTCAATTGTGCCCGGCGCAGCATCGTCGCCTGCCGGAGCAACATAAAGTTTCGTTGCGGCTTCGGTCTGCATATTGTTGACGTCCATCGATCGGTTCAACTAAAAGACTGTTGTCAGAATCTATGAAGAGGGGAAGATATTGCGAATGCTTCCTCTATATTCATTTGATCATTCACCTCCTCTTCGAATTTGTGCCTCATGAAAATTGACCGTGTCTTCTTCCTGATCCACCCGGCGTGCTGGGCCTTGAGCAACGGACGTCCGGACCTGGCAGAGCTGCAGCAGCTGGGTACACGACGCGCTTCGTTCTTCGCAGCCGAGCACTGGGAACAACGCGTGATCGAACTGCAGAAGACATTTATCGGATCCCTGGGCCAGTGCGACGCGATGGTCATCTACCCGATCGGTGACACGCCGCCGATGCTCAGCCTCATCGAAACCGCGCGCACGCACCTCGGTGATCGCTGCATCGTGCAACAGGCCTCCATCAACGTGGAGCCGGCGGCGCTGCACGACATGACCGAGCCGATCCGCCATTTCCTCGAGGACAAAGTGCTCGAGGGCCGTGACGAGTTTTGGGGCGTGATCCCCGAACATCTGCACGCGGAGATACATGACGACCTCCGCCGCGCCATAGCCGCACACGGACAGGACTGGGCACCACGTGCCTTGAAAGTGCTCGCCGGCAATCGCATCTATGCCGACGAGATCGCCCGTGAATCAACCCGGCTCGGTTGGGAGATCGACCCGAACACCGTCGAGTCCGTAGCATTCGGGGAAGGTTTCGAACAGTGCGCCATGGCGTGGAAGGCGATGGTCGGCGACTATCTCGGCTGGGCGCGACCGATCGAGAACGATTTCCAGCTCTCGGTCAGTGGGGCACCATGCCTGTTCGACGCACAATTCCGGGAACGCCTCGATCTCGACCACGATATCCGCTTGTTCCTGTGGGAAAAACCGAACAACCTGTGGCTCGGATTCTACGCCCGATGCCGTGGCCGCCTGCACGAGCCGCATTATTTCGCGAACTTCGCACCCGGAGACACGGTGATAGAGGCAGTGGACATTGCCGACAAGGTGCTGTGGCCCGCCGCCGGCTCAGTCGTCACGATGACGGACGATCGCCTGCGCGTGCCCGTGCTCTCCGGGCTGCGAATGCTGCCCGACGAAGGCCCGTGCTACCTGATCGGATGTAACCACGCGTACGCGCAATTCCGCGACCTGCTTGCCGGCGCCCTCATCGAGCCCGTGAACCTCGCCCCATCGACGTCATGAAAGTATTTGCCGGCGGCATCGCCACCGAGACCAATACGTTTGCCCCGTTTCCTACCGGCATGGCCGACTACGATGTCATTCGCCCGGCCGACCTGGAGACCGGCAGTACGGTAGCGGGTTTCGAGCAGACGATCAGAATCTGGAACGCGGAATCAGCTGAATGCGGGTGGGAATTCGTCTTCGGCCTGTTTGCCTTTGCGCAACCTGCAGGTGTTACGCGGCGGGCGGTGTACGAAAGCCTGCGAGACGAGTTGCTGGCTGCCCTCGAATCTGCGATGCCTGTCGACATCGTCCTGCTCTGCCTGCACGGTGCCATGGTCGCCGACGGCTACGACGACTGCGAAACCGATATCATCGCGCGGGTCCGTGACATCGTCGGACCTGCCGCAACGATCGGGGTCGAGCTGGATCTGCACTGCGACGTCACAGCGCAGATGATCGAGCAGACGGACGCGATTGTGCTGTTCAAGGAATACCCGCACACGGATATTGGTGAGCGCGCGTTCGATCTCTTTCGAATCATTGCAGACTGCGCAAAGGGCAAGGTTCGCCCCGTCATGGCGCTGTTCGATTGCCGCATGATCGGCATGTACCTGACGCCGTTCGAGCCGATGCGGTCGTTCGTCGATGACATGACCGCAATGGAAGGACAGAACGGTGTTCTGTCCCTGTCCGTCGTTCATTGCTTCCCGTGGGGCGACGTCCCCACGACGGGCACGCAGATTCTGGCGGTCACCGATGATGATCACGAACTCGCGAACCGGATCGCGGAAGAACTGGGGCGCAAGTTTTTCGACCTGCGCCATGAGTTGCAGGTTGACTCGCTGGATATGCACACCGCTCTGGACAAGGCGCTGTCGAGTCCGGACGGTCCGGTGGTGGTCGCCGATCAGGCAGACAATGCGGGCGGCGGTGCGCCGAGCGATTCGACGTTCGTCCTGCGTGAACTGATCCACCGCAAAGCCGGGAATGCGGCACTGGGAATGATCTGGGATCCTATTGCCGTGCAGACGGCGACTGCGGCGGGAGAAGGCGCCACATTGGACCTGCGTCTGGGCGGCAAGATGGGACCGATGTCGGGGGACCCGCTGGACCTGTCCGTAACGGTCACGGCGATCGTTCCGGACATGATCCAGGAGTGGCCCCAGGGGAACGCGCCCCCGATGCAGTGTCCGGTGGGAAATGCCGTAGCTCTGCATTGCCAGGGCATCGACATTGTTGTCAACAGCAGGCGCAGTCAGGTCTTCAGCCCACAGGTGTTCAGCAAGTGCGGCATCGATCCGATGCAAAGGCAGTTGTTGGTCGTGAAATCGACCCAGCACTTTTATGCCGGCTTCGAGCCGATTGCTGCCCGGATCATCTACATGTCTGCGCCCGGCGCCGTCCCGCCGCACTTCACCGAGATCCCGTACACCAGGGTCGATCTCCGAAAATTTCCGTGGGTGGATAATCCATTTGAATGATCGGTGGTCCCATGGCAGTGAACGATTTTTGGCAGGCCGGCAACGACGTTCGAATTCTCCGCCTTGACTGTGTGTCAACCCAAACTAAACTGATTTAAGCCAATTCACTGCCAACACAAAAAAGGGGGTATCATGTATTCGATTTTCGTTACGCTCGACATCGAACCTTTGTACGTCGACCGGTTCAAGGAGGTGAGTCTGGGAGATGCCCAAGGCGCCGTGCGCGACGAACCGGGATGCTTTGCGTTTGCCATCAATCAGGATGAAGAAATACCGACGCGTTTCTATCTCTATGAAGTCTACCGCGACGAAGCTGCCTTCCAGGAACACCTGGAAACACCCCACT
>DPYP01000450.1:6054-16394 GCA_003545375.1 Lentisphaeria bacterium | reverse complement strand
ATGTTGCCAATGTAGTCTCCTTCGAGCAGTGCAAACACCGATATCATCCCCGGATAGGTCACGTTTTGAACCTCGATACACTTCACCAAACCCTCAAAGTCAATTTCGGATGTAAGACCGGCGACCGCGTCGTCATCGCAACTGACGACATGCCGTATCTCGAACCAACCGAAGACTTTCCGGATCGCACAACGCTCGCCGAGGTGATTGCAGCGGCCGGCCGTGAAGCAGGGCTGGACACGCAGACTGTCAGCTATCCGTCGACCAAAGGGCACGGCCGGGAACCACCGAAATCGGTGTTCGATGCAGTCTTCCCCGAAGGATTTACCGACTTCGCGGTCGACTCAGGGCTATGGGAACCGCTGCAGGAAAAAACGATCGACGAAGCCGGGCTCGAACGCCTGCGTTCGTTTCTCGACGGCAAACCGCAGGCTACCTATGCGACGCTGATCGTCTCATACTTCTCCACCAGCCACACGCGCTTCCGCCAACTGCTCAACGGCACCGGCACCCGCCTCGCCACGATGCCGACGAGCGAGCCCTTTATCTTCGAGGGCGTGATGACCGCCGACTGGACCGCCGTAGCCAGGCGCGGCGACGCCGTGAAAGAAGCGCTGGACCAGGCAGTCTCCGCCGAGATCTGTTCTCCGGGCGGGCGCAAACTTACAATGTCACTCGACGGACGCCCCGGGTTCGCGTGCTCGGGCGACCTGACCAAGCCCGGCGCCTTCGGCAATCTGCCCGGCGGGGAAAGTTACATCGCACCGATAGAAGGCACAGCTGCCGGTGAGGTGTCGATCGGTTATCCGGACGCACCCGACGGATGGGCCTTCCGCTTCGACGCCGGGCGCCTGGCCGAGATTATCGGGAACCCGCCGTTCCAAAAGGAACTCGAACAAACATTGGAGCGCTTGCCGGATGCACGCCAGCTATGCGAGCTTGGCATCGGCACCAATGAAAAAGCAACTCGCTACGACAACGTCCTCGAGGCCGAAAAAATGCTCGGCACCGTCCATTTCGCACTCGGCGACAACGCCGGTTTCGGCGGCGCTGTCAAGGTGCCGTTCCATTGCGATTACGTCGTCCACCAACCCAGCCTGACACTGACACAGCCGGACGGATCGGAGACGGTCGCTATCCGCGACGGTCACTTTCTTCTTGCTTGAGGGGAATTATGACGAAAGCCGAAAGCAGCATCTGTTCCCGTGCGTACCTGCCATTCATCTTCCTTGTCTGCCTGTCGGTGAACGCGCCGGCACAGACATTCGTCGATGTGTCGAGCGAAATCGGTCTCCCCGCACTGAATCCCGCTGCGCACGCCGGCTGGGGCGACTATAACAACGACGGCTGGGTCGACCTGGCGGTAGGCGGCCACCTGTACCGCAACGACCAGGGAACATTCGTCACCACCCGTTTCAACGACGACTTCGGCCATGACAAGGCAAACGGCAGGAGCAGTATCTGGCTGGACTATGACAACGACGGCGACCTCGACCTGTACGGGGTCACCTTCGACTCGTACGCCTTCAGGCTCTTTGAGAACACCGGCGCCGACGACATCTTCAAAGATGCATCCGACCGCTTGCCTGCAGACCGCATGACGGGCCGGTCTGTGAACGCCACGATCGGCGACTTTAACAACGACGGACACATCGACATGTATGTCCCCGGTGACTCGGACAAAGACGGGCATGAGGGTGAGCATGATGAAGTGTGGATGAACAACGGCAACGGGACCTTCGCGGTCGCGTGGAAAAACCCGGACAGCCACCTCTCACGAGGCGCCGCGGCCTGCGACTTCGACGAGGACGGCGATCAGGATATATACGTCGGCAACTACCGCCTTCTCCGCAACTACCTGTGGATCAATGACGGAATGAGCGAATTCGAAGACCTGGCAGAAACCTACGGAGTCGCCGGCGACGGCGGACAGGGCGCCTGGGGACATACGATCGGCGTCGCCTGGGCTGACCTGGACGATGACGGACATTTCGACCTGGTCGCGGTGAACCTGGCACACCCCGCGGCGTATCAGGACCGCACGAAATTCTATCGCAACACCGGCCCGAACGGTGCCTGGCTTTTCGACGACAAAAGCGACTCGGTCGGTCTCGTCTATCGCGAATCGGCAGCGACGATTACATTCGGCGATTACGACAACGACAGCGACCTCGACTTCTTCCTCGCAACCTGCTACAGCGACACCTCGGTCCTGTATCGAAACGACGGCAACTGGACGTTCACCGATGTGACGGCGGCATCAGGCTTCGACAAGCCCGCAGATATCGATCTCAATCATACGCACCAGGCAACCTGGAGCGACTACGACAACGACGGCGACCTCGACCTGCTGACCTCCGGCAAACTGTTTCGCAACAAGGGCAATAATAACCGATGGCTCAAGGTCAGGCTGATCGGTGAACACGGCGTCAATCGGGCGGCGATCGGGGCCCAGGTACGCTTGAAACTCAATGGAAAAACACTCAGCCGCCAGGTCGAAGGTTCTACGGGTGATTCGAACCAGAACGACATGACCCTGCACTTCGGGCTCGGTGCACACGAGGGCCCCGTCGTCCTCGACATCACCTGGCCGAACGGCGTCAGACAGGAAGTGCAAACCGAGACAAACCGCATAGTCACCGTCCACAGCATCGCCGCCCCGAAGGTGACAAAAACACCGGCACCCACGCCGGACCCGGGGCTTGTCGGACACTGGCGGTTCGACGCCACCGACGGCGTGCTCGTGAAAGACAGCAGCGGCAACAGCCGCCACGGGCAGATCCTCAATGGCGGCAGATCGACCAAACGGGTTGCCGGGGTCAGCGGGGCGGCAATTAAATTCGAGGGACTGCCGCCGGAGCAACGCGATGCGGCGGGATGTGTGGCGGTGCCGGGCCTCCGTAAATACGACTTTACGAAAGGACTGACGATTCAGATGTGGGTGAAGTTCGCCCAGTGCGGGGCGGACCAGTATTTCGAACTTGCCAACACCGCAGAAACCGGGCGCGGTCCGGGTTGGCGATTCGGGTGCTACCCCGCGAACCGGTTCATGCTTTTTTCCGGAGCAGGCTACAACACGGAACAGGAAGGCGAAATACAGGCCGCCAAACAGTTCGAACCCGGCGTCTGGTATCATCTCGCCGGAACCTATGACGGCTCGGTGTACCGCGCGTATCTCGACGGCGAAGAACTGGCCGTCAGTAAACCGGGCCAGTTCATGAGTAACGGCCGTGATTCCATGTTTCTCGGTTCGTTCGGCGGCGACGTCTACAGCATGGACGGTATCATGGACGAAGTGAAGCTGTACAGCCGCGCCCGCGACGCTGAGGAAATCCGCCAGGACGCCACTGTACAACCGGTATCCGCGAAGCAGTTCACCATGCCGGTGGTCAAATCCGGCCGCGCGATGCTCGACGACCTTGCCAGCCCGGCATGGGAACAGGCCGCACCGATTGATGATTTTGTGACGATGGACGGCAGTAAGCCGGAAGTATCGACCGAGGTCCGTGTTGTCCGCGATGAAGATTGGCTGTACGTCCGCTTCGTCTGTCATGAACCGCTGATTCAAAAACTGGTCGTCACCGGGGCCGGACGGGACGGGGCATTGTGGGTCGAGGACTGTGCCGAGCTCTTCATCGATCCGTCAAACGGCAAGGCCTGGTTCTATCACTGGATTGTCAACGCCAAGGGACAGATCTGGGACGGCTTGCATTCGCCCGCAGGAACCGACGCCGGCTATGATTCAAAAGCAGTCGCAAAATGCGTCGTACTGGAGGATCGCTGGGTCTGCGCACTCGCCATTCCACTCAACGCCATAGATGGGCCGCAGCCGGGTGATGTCCTGGGCCTGAATTTCGCCCGCGAGCGACGGGCCACCGGTGACCTGCAGCTCAGCGCCTGGTCAATAAACGACCAGGGCTTTCACGACCCGTTGCTGTACGGCAATGCACACTTCGCATCGCCGTGGCTGCGCATTGACTCGCGCGGCGCTGTCTGCGCCGACGTCAACGACAAGGGGTTGAATGCCTTCTCGCTTTCCCTGACTACGGCTCGGGATCTGCCGACGAAACTGCAGGCCGAGGTGCGCATGGACGGCACCTTGGTTGCCGGCAAGGAGATCAAGGTCGCAGCCGGCGAAACACCAAAACTGGTTTTGCCTTACACGGTTCCCGCCGAAGGCCAGCCGACTTTCGAATTCAAAGTCGCGATCGACGGAGTCGTGTCCTACCAAAGCCGGCTGCAGGCAGTCAAGCCGATTCCGAAAAAAGCCAAGTTCCGTTCCTGGATCGTCCCCGACCCGCTGTACGAAGAGCTGCTGACCGATGAGCCGCCCGGTCTGCGCAGCCAGGGCTCACTGGTCTGGGCGCATCTCCTGGATCTGCCGATGGGACGCCCCGCCGCCGTGCGCTTCGCCACCCGTTACGTCAGCGACGAGATGCACCGGGATCACAGTCTCAGCGGGTTCCGGCTAGTCTCCAGTGAACCGGGCCGCGCCGACGATCCCGAGGCGGTCAAGCGCTGGAACCTCACCGATGTCCCGGAAGGGCCGCTGCCGCGACCACCGCCCGGTGAGCCCTGGCCGTGGCCGCTCGACCCGGACGCCCTCCACCTTTATTTCACGAGCATCGAGTCGTACCTCGTCAGCGACGCCGCCGATAACATGTGGGGCATCTACTCGGGTGACGAGCATGATGACGGGTGCGTCTATAACGCCGCCAGGCTGATGCGGAATCCGGAGGGATACACCTACATCCACGAAGTGGACAAGCTGGTGCGGGAAACCTATGGCGGCGGCAAGTGGGGATTGCCGAAGGGTAATCGTAATCACGATCCCAATCCGTACAAATGGATCGCCCTGTATCGCTGGACCAACGCCGGGCTGCGCGACCGGCAACGCCGCCTGTATGAGCTCATACAGGAAAAAGCACCACGCCTGGTCGTGGTGTCGGTCGATCCCTCCGGCGGCCTGTATCCTTCCGAGTACAGCCTGATTGCGCCGTACGCCGACGTCTTTACACATCAGGTCGGCTACCCCAACGGCTCCCACCGCTGGCGCGCCGGGGTCGGCTGTTTGAGCAAAATCATGACCGACCTTACCGGCAAAGAGTTCTGGCCATGCGCCCACATCGAGCACTACAACTATCCCGATGCCAAGCCCGCTGAGGTCCTCGAAGAGTTCAGCCAGGTCTTCCGTAACGGCGGCACCGGCCTGCACCTGTTTCTCCCGGACATCAGAGGCGGCGGCAAACTCGTCGGCGACACGCGCACAACCTGGTTCGGCTCACCGCGACGCTACCACACGATCATGGCGGCCACCCGGTTCATCCGGACGATGCCGAAACTGAAACTGCCCGACTACGAGCGCACCGCTATCCTCTACAATGACGACACCCTCGGGGCACGGCCGCACGATGGCCCGATGACCACGCCCGAGACAATCCAGGCCTGTTACACAATGCTGGGGCCGGTGGCCCGATCATGGTTCAAATTCATCGATTGCCCGCAGGTGCTTTCGATTCCTTCGCTGAACGACCGCTTCGACACCATCTATCTGCCGGTCGCACGATATCAGCGGCCGGAGATCGTCGAACAGCTTCGTAACTTTGTCGAGGCCGGCGGCACGCTCATCTGCAGCGATCCCGCCGTCTTCGAAACGGATCACCTGGGAAACCCGACAACAGCAGCCCGCAAGGAGATTTTCGGTGTGACCGTCGGCGACGAGTTTGAAGGCGCCGAGTTGATGACATTGGATCCGGCTTCCAACGCGACCCTGCCCCTCGACAGCAACGCTTTTCGCCTAACACCGGACGCGGGCACAGAGGTCCTGATCGCCTACAGCGACGGTTCTCCAGCGGTCACCTCGCACGCGGTTGGCAAGGGACGCGCCATCCTTTTCGGTGCCAATCCCTTTGTCGCAGAACATGTTCCGAACGAGGGCTGGCGCGATTTCTTCACCGCCTGGGTCAAGGCCATGGGAGCACCGACAGGACTGGACATATGGCGGTTCAAGCTGCCCGACCACCTGATCTGGCAGGAGCCCGAGCAGCTGGGCGTATGCCTGACCAACAACCGGGTACTCTGGCAGGAAGAGCAGCCGTCGTATCCGCAGAACTTCGACGTTCACGGCACCTACACCTGCAGCGTAGCGCCGGATGCCATGCCGGACACCAGCAACGCTGAAGTCGCATTCGCAGACGGGCGGCTTACGGACCGGCGAAAATCAATATTCGCCGAGAAACGGGCCCCGACGAACTATGAAGATTATGCCAAGCCGGACAGCACCTGGATGGTCAGCTGGGCAACGACAGATCCCGTGTCGATCACCTTCGATCTGCAAGCAGGTAGAAACCTGCGGGAACTCAAGTTGTGGTTTCGCGACACCCTGCCGGCGGTCACAGTGGAAGGCAGCACCGACGGCAGGCAGTGGCGCAAGTTAGGCCGGGCCGAAGGCATCGCTGCCGGTGTGGACATCCATGACCTCGTAGTCGACCTCCCCGGCAAGCAGGCCAACCGCTACCTGCGGGCCAACTTCGCAGCACGCCAACCCGGCGAGAAGTTGAGCCTGATCGAAGCGGAAGTGTGGGCCGAGTAAGGCAGCAACAACCGACGCCCCGAACCGCAAGCACCCCTGCCAACTCGACTCGCGGGTGAATCAGCCCCGGCCGCTCACTCAAACGGACTGCGCCGCAATCCGTGTCCGTTCACGTCCTCGCCGCGGACCAGGAAAAACTCCCGCGGATACGGTGTGCCATCCTTGAAGCTGGTGTAGGTCTTGTCCCCGAGCACAGCGGCGGCGGCAATGTAACGCAGACCAATGTTGCGACGCCAGCGATCCGACCGGTTCGGCGATGAGCCGTGGGGCAGCATGACATTGTGAGTTGCCATTTGCCCGGCCTTCAGCGTGTAGCTCACCTTCAACTCTTCAATGTTATCCGGCAAAGCCGACGACTCGATTTCTTCATCGAACAGATCGTTATCCTCATCCTTCCCACGCGGCAGAACACCCTTGTTGTGCCACTCCGGCAACACCGACATCGTGCCGTTTTCTTCGTCCACGTCGTCCAGTGCGATCCAGACGCCACCGGCGTGGTTGCCCGTGACGTTCCAATACGGCGCATCCTGATGCCACTTGATCTCCATGCCCGTATGCGGCGGTTTCGACATGCCGCCGCCAGACCAGAACAGAATGTCGGGGCCAATCTGACGCTCGATCATGTCCAGCAATTTGGGCTCGGTCACAAAATCCCAGAACCACCGTTCCCCCAGCTGATGGGGATTAAGCCACATTTGCCGCTCGTCATCGGGAATGCAGTCGGCGGTTTCCTCGACAATCCGCGTGGCATGCCCCAACAGCTCCTGTATCGCCGCATCGGTCAGGAAATGATCGAAAATGACGTAGCCCCGCTTCTCGAATTGAGCATGTGCCGCGTCGTCATAGCAGAATGATTCGTGAATCATGGTCTTGCTGGTTTCGCAAACTGTCATCGTCGTCTCCGTGAAAATCGAGTGCCGCAAGAAACCTCAGAAACGTACACGCTTCTTGAGTCCGAACCAATTGCGTTGCGGCGCCGGCAGCGCAGCAACTGCAAAGTCCAGATCCTTTTTCTGGACTTTCCTGTCCGACAGCCGGTAGCGCCCGCCGCGACGGGTGCGAAAAGTCAAAAGGTCACCGGTCAAAGGACGGCTCTTGCCGGTATCCAGGTCAGCAAGGGTGACGTCGCCGTCGAAAGGATTGCGGACTCTGCAGATGCCGCCCGCTTCGCTGACGATCTCGACAAACAACACCCGGTAGTCAACCAGGCGCGCCGAGACAATGAAGGCGCCTTCGGCGCGCAGGTTCGAAAACTGCGCCGCCCCCCAGGTGGGGGGAATGGTGGGAAAGACACGGATCAGATCGTGGTGGCTTTGCAACAGCATCTCCAACACCGCAGCAGCAGCAGCAAACCCGGTCTCGAGCGTCATCGCAACGCCGCGCGGAGGACCCAGGCCAATATTTTGATAGTCGGTGTTGGTGTTGAACGAATTCGGCATGACAAAGCCATCGAGATAGGCTTGCAGAAACCGATGCGCCATCCTGGCGTTGCCGGCGCGACCAGCAATCATCGCAGCCCAGGGAAACGAGAACGCCCCCCACTCGCCCGGCCCCTTGAACACCAGGTCATCCAGGCAGCCCTCAACCAGACGGCGCTCCGCCGCCGACCGCTCCGGATCGATCACGCCCAGCGGGTAAATACCGATAAGATGACTGTGATGCCGGTGGGTGTGCGGCAGCGGCAAGCCCGGACGAATGGCCAGGCAAGGGCGCTGCCGCCAGTCGGGCGCCGGCTCATGCACCGACAGTCCCTGCACTTCGTATTCATGCAGCCCGGTCGGCACGATGGCGCAGGACGTCAGGTTACGCAGCACCTCCGCCCAGTGCGCCCGCTCGGGTTCGCGCAGCTTGAGCTCCTGCCGCGCCTCGAGCAGCGCCTCAAGCAGGAAGCGCAAAAGCGCCAGGTCGTAATTGTTGTCATCACCCATGCTGTTCGGTCGGCCGCAATAGAATTCCGGACTGTCGGTAAACGGAATGTGGTATTTGCCGTCGGAACGTTTCTCGATGATGTGCAGGTACGCCTGCACCATGTCCTTCATGAATGGATAAGCACGTTCGCGCAGGAACCTGCGGTCCTGGGAATACCGCCAGTGCAGCCAGAAATGGTGTGCTGTCCACGCACCGGCACCGGGCGAGTGTTCGTCCGTGAAAAAACCCGGAAACGGCTCGCCGCCGGGTCCGTGCTCACCGGTTATGATCGCGATTTCCTTGCCGTAAAAATAGCTGCCTATCTGCCGATGCATCGGCAGGTTTCGCCAGTACATCTCGTACAGCGGCTCAGCACTCTCGAGATGGTTCGAGGTGTAGACCGGCCAATAGCTCTGCTGCGTGTTCATGTCGGTAGTGTAGGAACCGCGCCACGGCGGCCAGGCGCCATCGGTGGTCCACAGGCCTTGCAGCGTCACCGGAATATGACCGGGACCGGGGCGCGACGAACAATAGTGCTTGTACATCTCCACGTAGTAGAGATTTTCGAGATGGCTCTCGGGCAAGCTGATCGCTGAACGTGACCAGAACCGGTGCCAGTCCGCCTCATGTTCGCGACGTCTTTTCCCGACGCCCCGTTGTCGCCTCTCGGCAAGGAACTGAAACGCTTCCTCGGTGGTGGCCTCAACGTCAGTGCCGGTGACAATCGTCAGTGACACCCTCAAGCGTCCGGCGCTGCGGCGTTCCTCGGCAACGATGCTGTACGCTTTGCCAACGGAATAGCGCCGGGTCAAAACCTGCCGCCCCTCGGTCTGGGTGATTTTCGGTGCCGGGTATTTCCACGAGCGAAAATGCTTGCGGCTGAACGCGTCGGTCGCCGCCGGCCGCAGCCTGACCTCCGGCAGCGGTACGCTCGAATCGCAGCGAATATCGAGCTGCAGCATATCGCTCGTGGAATCGACGATGCATGAAAACGTCGCCTTGCCGGCGCCAAACTTCAGAGTACCCGAGGCTCGTGCGCGCAGGAGATCGAGGCGGGCGTCGTACGCTTTCGTCGGCTGCGGCCACTGCAGTTCGAGTCGACCGAGCGACAAGCGTGACGGATGCGGCGGTGGCTCATCAGTAAAGCGCTGGTTCCGGCGGCGCAGCGCGATCGCTTCCATTTCCTCGATACGCCCCGCCTCGAAAAGACGGCGAAGGTTGCGATAATTGAACTCCGGATCATCACCCGGCCATGGTGTGCGGGTCTCCCATACACCATAGTGATCCAGCGTCAGGCACAGTGGCCGGCCATCGCCCCAGATGACTGCGCCCATGTTGCCATTGGCAAGCGGCAGACCGTCCGTCCACTCGAGCGGGACGCGTTCGTAAATCAAATCATGCCGGCGCAACAAGCGCTTGAGCAGGTCTGGCGGGATGGCAGTCATGCAATTCGAATGGTGGCTTGGTGATTTGACGTCTTTCACTATGGGTTCATCCTTGAGCCGTATAATCTACCTGTCGTTCAGAAACAAGACCATTCCAAAAGCCATCATCTGATTAAAGCCACGATAAAAACGGTGAATATAAACAAACTGACGTAGAAATCCGCTCTACTGCATGGACTCAAAAGCATAGAGGTTGGCGCTCTCGAGGATGAAGACGAATGAAACGGAGCGGCCCGCCAACTCAGACAGACGCTTGCCGCCGCGCCACTTCACCACCCGGCATTCACCGTTGGTGTCGCCGGTGAACGGCTCGCAATCGTCGCGACTAAAACCCGCTGTCGGCACACCCGCTTCGTCCAGGACTTCAACGCGGATGCTGCCGGAAAAAAAACGTG
>DPYP01000450.1:0-5671 GCA_003545375.1 Lentisphaeria bacterium | reverse complement strand
CGCACGGGTGCGAATCCAGCCGCCCTGCTCGGTAGCCGTCAGCGAAGCAAACCCGTCGATACGGCTGGTGGCAACGCCGATCGCCCGGAGATTGAGCGGCGCCGACGTGTCGTGGCAACCCGTGCGCCCGGACAGAAACCACCAGAGCACACCATCCTGGGAAATCGGTGGATTCGACGATGTGCAGATCCAGTCGCTGTACCATGACCCCGGCGGACCGAGCTCCAGAAAAGTGGTGCGCGGCTGGATTCGCTGCCATTGCTGACCGTCATAACTGACGACCAGCTCGCAGTCAACCACATCCGGCGCCACATGCATGCGCTCGCAGACGCCCAAATACACGGACGCCCAGCGGAAGCCGGTCATGCTGTAGCATTCCATGTGCAGCGGATCATCCAGTGCGGACTTGAACACCAGCTCCGGCGTCGACCAGGTCTTGAAGTCCCGGCTGGTTATCCGGTAAACGGCGCGTTCGGCATAGGTGTCGAACATTCCCGGCGCCCGGCACAGGACAACAAGCTCGCCATTGTCCGGGAAGGTCATCGCTTGCTGCCGATCACTGAACCCGCCGCCGATCGGCTCGGGCTGCATCTCCCATGTCAGGCCGTCGCGCGAAACCGCTCCCCATAACGCTTCCTTGCCATCTGTCACCAGATGGCACACCAGCTTGTATGGAGCTGTACTGTCGTCGGAGTCGATGATGATGTTGGCGCCGTCCATCCTGCCGGGCGGATCAAAGACGATGTTGTTCGCCATGCTGTCACGGAATTCGCAGAGGCCGAGCTCCGGCTTCTGCCAATCCACACCGTTGCTGCTGGTGGCGTAGCACAGGCGGGGATGATCGTCGGCGTCAATGGCCAGGTACCACATTCGCAAGGCACCGTCAGAGGCTTCGCGATGCACCGTGCCGTAAAGGATAACACCAAGCGCCTCCCAGGGACGGTCAACGATCAGCACCGGCTGCGGATGGATCCGCGGCGGATGGATGCGTCGCCGGATGCAGGCGGTCTCGGCGATCCAACGTTCGTCGACGGCAAGGAATTTTAACGGTTGATCAGCAGCGGTCAATCCAACCTCTTGAGCGTAGAGAAGCTAACTCTTCATCCACTTCAACCCCCTTTTGCCAGGCAGCTACGGTATGAGGCTCGGACGGGCTGCGCTGGTTGTCGTCGCAGGCATTGAACTATGTACCGTTGTGTGGGATCCGGCCACGGAGGATGCGACATCGACGCAAGCATGGCGATGACAACCAATAAGTTCTATAAGCGTAAAACAGCGGTTCCTATGATCTGTCTTGAGGGACACACTGAGCCCGCTCGGGAATCGCTGTGCCACGGTTCGCCTACGATATACCGGTTCACCGAAAAAGCCATGAAACGACAGCCCGCATCGCGTCCGATTAGCCCCGGTGCTTCGGTACCTCTGGCGTCAGGGCAGAATGCCTGAGATGAAGGCGAGTCTCGAATACGTGACAGCATCAGTGCAGCAGACGCTTCAGCTGGAAACACCTGCGCGACGGCTCCACAAGTGGGCTGCGCCCGATTTGTGTATAACCGAGGGTACACCCTGAAAGATTCAAGAAAGCAGCGGCGGGATCGCCTCCAGCGGTCTATAGTAGCGCCGCGTCCACCCCTTCGATTACATCCACAAAAACGAGAATCCGTGAAATTACAGACTGTAATCGCAGTCGTCCTATCCGCCGCACTATCCGGATTTGTCGGTGCGCAGGTTGTCACATTCGAACTGGCGACGGATGCAACGGGTCTCACCGGTGTCGACAAAGGGCAGGCTGCCTGGATCGACTACAACGACGACGGCTGGACGGATCTGCAGACCGCCGAGGCAATCTGGGGCAATGACAGCGGCAAGACGTTTGTAAAGGACGGTCCGGGCGGTCGGCACAATGCCTGGGCCGATTTTAACAACGACGGATTTATCGATTTTTTCAGTGCCGGCACCGGCATCATCAGTTTCCAGAATGCCGATGGCACGTACACGGTCACCAGGCTGTCGGATCGGATGAACAAGGTCAGCGATGGCGCCGCCTGCGTGGACTTCGACGGCAACGGCCTGGTGGATATTTATTGGGGCGGTTACGAATTCAACGGTAACAATCAGCCGGATTCACTCTACCTAAACCTCGACAACGGCAGCCGAATCGTCAAAGTCTGGCACACGAAGGGCCCTTCGCAGGCAGCGCGCGGCATCACCACCTGCGATTTCGACAACGACGGCGACACGGATATCTACATAACCCAATATCGGCTGCAGCCGAACGCGCTGCTGATCAATGGCGGGGTCGGCCAGAAAGGCTCTGAGCGGGCTGGTCAGTTCAGCGATGGTGCAGTCGCGCAAGGTGTCACCGGTGGCAACGGTAACGGTATCGGTTCAGCATGGGGCGATCTCGACAACGACGGTCTCTTCGATTTGTTCGCCAGCAACTTTGCAAAGCATGGTCAGCCGCAATCGCGTTTTCTCAAGAACTACGGTCCGGAACACGGGCATCGGTTCAAGAACATGGGCCAATGCGGTCTGCACTATCAGGCATCCTACGGCTCGCCGGCACTCGGCGACTACGACAATGACGGGGATTTGGACCTTTTCCTGACAACGATTTACGAGAACGATGCCGCCGTGCTCTATCGTAACGACGGCGACTGGAACTTCACCAACGTCACCGGCGAGGCCGGACTGCGGGGAATCCGCAGCACAACGCAGGCTGCCTGGGGCGATTTCGACAACGATGGCGACCTGGACCTGATCAGTGGCGGGCAGTTGTGGCGCAACAAGGGTGCTGCCGGCAATTGGCTGAAAGTGAAGCTGCGCGGCAGCGACATCAGAATCAATCGTGCCGCCATCGGCGCTCAGGTACGCATCAAGCTCGGAGACAAGACGCTCAGCCGCCAGGTCGAAAGCAGCACCGGCAGGGGGAATATGAACGACATGACGCTGCACTTCGGCCTCGGCGGTTACAGCGAAAACGTCGAGCTCGAAATCTCCTGGCCCTATATCAAGGGCAAGCAAACCGTCACCACCAAGGTCAATACCATGCTGTCCGTAGCCATGGATGTTCCGTGACAGCCCGTCCGAACTGACAGAAAAAGCCACCCCGGAAATTGGACAAATGATCGACTTCACCACAGACAACCTGCCAACAACCAGTGACGAACGGATGAAAGCGCTGGCCTCGATTGCCCGGATCGAGCGAGAACTCGGCTACCTCGACGAGCGTATCTCCGAAGCCGAACTGCCGGCGCCGCATGTCGACGGCGAACGCTATGAAGCGGACGTCCCCGATACGCTCGACCTGACCGACAACGCCTTGTACGCGATCAACGCTTACACCAGAATGATCGACCCGGCGCAGGATTATCGGTTCATGGGCAATGCCAATTTCGTGCGGAAACCGCCGCTGCTGATCACCGGCGGCGGCCTCGAGTGCACCGCCAAACAGCTCGAGTCCCTGGTGTTGATGCGTGTCATGACCGGCAGCATGTACAACGCCCCCATCGACAACAAGTTCATGGGGTCGATGACGCACTTGACGGCGAAGGATGGATTCTTTTACTCGCCCTATAGCAAAGCGGCCTGGAACCCGGACTACATCGGCGGCGCACCGCCCGGACAAGACATCGTCTCGGCGACGCAGCAGCCCTTCACCAGCATCTGGGAGGAGGAACGGCAAGTCCTCGCGCTCTCGATGTGGTTCCAGCAGTCCGGGAATCCGATGTGGCAGGAACTTATCGAAAAAAAAATCAAACGCCTGTCGGAACTGGCCGTGTGGCGGGACAACTATTGCTACTTCGCACGACGCTTCTATGTGATCGGCGACAAGGGCCCGGTCGAGGGACCGCAGCCCAAAGGACAATGGGCCCTCTTCGACGCGATGTTCGGCATCCACGGCATGTCACTGTACTACCGGCTGACGGGCCACGAGCCGGCACTCGAGCTGGCCGCGGGACTCGTCAATCGAGCGATGCAGGACCCCATGGCATTTGGCAAAGACGGGCGTTGGATGACCCATCATTTTCATACGAACACAGGCAGCTTGATCGGTATCCTTGATTACGCTGTGACGATCAACGACACCGATCTGGTAGCCTTCGTAAAAAACAGTTACGAATTCGGCAAGGCCGCCGGTGAACCGCTGGTCGGATACTATGCCGAACACATACCCGGCCATGCCGATACAGACGGCTTCGAACTGGACAACAGACACACGACCTGTGAAACCTGTGAGGTGGCGGATATGCTGGTCCTCGGTGTCAAGCTGACCAGGGCCGGAGCCGGTGATTACTGGGAAGATGTGGATCGATGCATCCGCAACCAGTTCGTCGAAAACCAGATTACCCGTCCCGACTGGGTCGAGCGCTTTGCCGCTGACTCTGAAGACAGTCCGTACCGGAGCCTGAATGGCCCGCTGCAGCTCTGGGAAGAAGAGCAGGATGCGGTAGAACGCGCCCTCGGTTCCTGGGCCGGTTGGGCCCTGGCCAATGATGCCCATCCACAATCTCTGATGCAGTGCTGTGCCGGCAACGCCGGACGCAGCATGTACTACGCATGGGACAGCATCGTGACCAGAACCGGCGATGAGGTGCAAGTGAACCTGCACCTGAACCGCGCCTCGAAATGGCTGGATGTGGACAGCCACCTGCCGTACAAAGGCAAGGTCGTGCTCAAAATAAAAGACGCACCGCTGGTTGCCGTGCGCATACCCGCCTGGACCGAACGCGACCAGGTGACCTGCCAGGTAAACGGCGAAAAACGAGACCTGCTGTGGGCCGACAATTATATCCGTGTGGAGGGGCTGACGCAGGGGGATGAGATCACCGTGGAATTCCCGATGCGCGAATTCACGGTGTTCAAAGAAATCGGTGAACGCACCTACAAATTGACGGTCAAGGGCAACACCGTCATCAACATCGATCCCGAAGGCACCATCTATCCGCTGTATCAACGCGAGCATTACCGGAATAACGAAGCGCCCCGAAAAAAAGTGACGCGCTTTGTCCCCGCCGACACGATCCGCTGGTGAAGCAACAGCTCAGACGCTACCAGCCCCTCCGGCCCCGGGCAAACAACGCCGAACGCTGCCGTAGCCCCGTCAATGCTCGGTGCCAATCCGCTGTTACATGTCGGCTCCATTCTGCAGCAGCACGACCGTCGCTCGCACGACACCGACGAGACCAATGGCGATCAGGAACCCAAACGTTATGCGTCGGAAGCTGTCGGATGAAACGCGTTTCGACAATGCATGGCCGCAAAGCAGCACAACGATCGACAGAGGCGCCAGCATCGCAGTGGCTACCAGCAGCTGTGTGTCCATCACCGAGCCCTGAACTGTCGCCACGACAATGCGCAGGCCGGTCACTAAAATGAAAATCATCTGGACCGTCGGTTTCATCGTTCGCTGGTCGTCCGTCTGGCTGTACAAAAAGTAGATGATCGGCGGACCGCCGGAGACCGTGGCGCCACCAATACAGCCGCTCATGATACCCAGAGGCAGCCCCCAGATACGCCGCAGTTTGACCGGTCGTCGAGGCAACAGCCCGTGCAGACCGAAGCAGACGATGACCACTCCGAGGACGATGCGAAATGCCATCTGATCCTTGAACGTCTCCAGCAACCAGTACCCGCATGGCATCCCGATAGCCGCACCGACCGCCAGCAA
>DPYP01000278.1:15900-36909 GCA_003545375.1 Lentisphaeria bacterium | reverse complement strand
GATCTGTGGTTTGTCACCGCGGTGGGTGACGAAACCAAGTTGATCTTCGTGACCGGGACGAAACGACGGGTTCAGGAAAAAGAAGCTGTGGTTGATCGAGTCGTCACTGGTCAACTGATGAACTGTCGCACCAGTATCCGGATCGCTATAGGTACTGCTGCGATCCGGCAGTTCTTCGCCCTTGGTCAATGCAACTGCGGTCATCTATCAACCAAAGTTCAGGTGTTGTTTGAAGAAAGCTTCCGACTTGTTGTCCGGCCACCCGTGTTCACCGCCGTGCAGGTCAATTTCGAACTTGTCACTGGCGCCGGCGACGTCGTAGATGTGTTTCGTCTGCTTCGCACATTCCATCGCCGTGTCGATACGGAAACAGGAGTCGTTGACGCCGAGCGTCAGCATAAGCGGCCGCGGCACGAGAAGCCCCTGCAGGTCCGGCAGGTCAACCAGTTTGAACAGACCAGGCGCAACCTGCATGCCGCAGTAGTTGGCGTCGCGGATACCGAAGTGCTCCCACAGATCGCTGTAGCAGATGATCTCGGCCGCCTTGAAGCGCTCATCGCAAAGTGCCATCCACAATGTCATCGTGCCGCCACCGCTGAGTCCCATGACGCCTAAGCGATTGGCGTCGACCCCCGGCTGTGAGGCGACGAAATCGGTGGCGGCCTTGCCATGGGTGACATTGATCGACAAAGAAGTCATGCCCAGCATGGTGGCATGCAGGTAGTAGACGTTGCACCAGTCGCGACCGCGGGCGATGTCATTCGAGTTTGGCCTGTTCTCGTCGTTGCGCTCACCAAACCCGATCCAGTCGATGGCATAGGTCACGAACCCATGCTTCGCCATGGCATGACCGTAGTTGTAGCCGTGAAGCTCGATGTTGGCGCGCAGGTCCGGGCTGCTGTCGTTGCCCATTACGGGTTCCTTTCCGTGGGCGCCGTGGCCGTGGCAACACAGGATCGCCGGCCGGTCGTCCCCGTCCCGCATATCTGCGGGCTTCGCAATGAGCAGCGACGCAGACAAGTGTTTCTGAACATCGATGAGCCAGCGCTGCTTGATCAACCCGTCATGCGCCCACTCGGCGATAAGCTGCGGATTTAGGTCGACACGTTCGGGATGATCACCAAGTGTTGCGAGCACCTGCGGCAGCGCCTCATCCTGCCAGGCGCTGCATGCATCAGCTGAATCGGCAGTGAATTTGCAAGTCGGCGTGTGCTCGGCAGCAAAACTACGAAACATCGCCTGGGGACTGAGATTCCGGAGAGACATGGGGTTACCTTAGGTGTTTTGGTGCTCGTGTTCAATGTTCAGCCGCCTATCCTATCGAAGTTTAAGACGATTTCAACTATGAACATTTCGATTACAGACAACAGTCGGGCACTCGTGGTCACCGAAGAATCGTTTCTCGACGACCAGTGCTTCGTAACATCACGGTCCGGCATCAACATCGCGGAGGCCTTGCTGATCGAGGCGATTGCCCGGCTGCCCGACAAATGCCGGCTGCTGGTGTGCGGCAATCGCACGGGCGCGGCAGCCATGGCGGCGCAAGGTCTGCTCGGCGCCGAAGTCGTTGTCCATACACTGGACTGCTACCACCAACGCAAGGTCAAAAAAAACCTCGAGCGCAACGATAATACAGCCGTCACGGTTCTTTGTACTCCCGATATCTCCGAGCGCGACTATTTCGACGCGGCGCTGCTGCAGGTTTCAAAGGGCGCCATGTCGAATGAACTGATGCAGGACAGCCTGCAGCAAATCCACCTGGCCCTCAAACCCGGCGGCAAATGCCTCACCGCGGTCGACAGCGATCACGCCTGGCAGCAACAGCAGTTGAAGAAGCTCTTCGGCAACTGCTCCGTACACGCTGCGCGCAAAAACGCCCCAGCCCTGCTGATCGCGACCAAGAATAAACCGCTGAAAAAAATCAAGAAATTCGATGCTGAATTCGACATGATGGTACCAGGCCGTGAAACCATCCAGTTGCGAACAGTGCCTGGCGTTTTTTCACATCGGCGGGTCGACGCAGGCGCCCAGGCCCTGGCCGAAGTCGCCGAGGTCCAGGCGGGCGACCGTATCCTCGATCTCGGCTGCGGCTGCGGTGTTGTCGGAATTTCTCTGGCTGCCAAGGCCGGGGACGCACATGTGACTTTCGTCGACTCGCACGTCCGTGCCACTATGGTCACCGAGCTCAACTGCAAGGCCAACGGACTGACGGATTATCGGGTGCTGCAAAATGACCAGGGGCTGAATGAAAAGGGGCAATTCTCGGTGTTTGTCGCAAACCCCCCGTACTTCTCGAACCACAAGATCTCCGAGCTTTTTATCCGCACAGGCTACCGCGTCCTGCAGCCTGGCGGCCACGCCTGGGTCGTCGCGAAAACAGCCAAGTGGCATCGAGAATTCATGGCCGAGATATTCGGCAACGCCGAGGTCATCCGGCGCCGTGGCTACGAGGTTATCAAAGCGGTGAAGAGACAACAATAATTGCCTGGTCCACATTTGACTCCTTGAAGAACGGAACGATCGCGTGTCATCGGCGGAAAAAAGCCATGGGTGCGTGTACATTCCACGCTGGCTGTCGATGTGAATCATGTTGGTTTGACTAAAGACTGGGAGACGATCACTATGGCTACCCCTGTTCAAATTGCCGATGCCCTCACTGCAGCAGGCTGCGAAACCGTTCTGCTCGGCAATGACATACTCGTGGCGCCGTTCTGCGGCCGTGTGCTTGCCGTTGCGCCCGACGGCAATGACAACGCAATCTGGCACAACAGCGCCTTCGACAGCGGTGATACGGCCAAGTCACTGCTGGCCGACGACGGCTGGCAGAATCACGGCGGTGACCGTATCTGGATCTCGCCGGAAATGGAGACGCATGTCCCCGTTGCGAATGATTTCTGGGGTTCTTACACCGTACCAAAGGCGATCGATCCGGGAAACTACGAGACTGTCGACATCAGCGCGGACAGTGTAACGATCGCCAGTGCCGGCACATCACGATTCTTCCGCTCGGATCGCGACGTCACGTTGCAGTGGACGAATACGGTCAGACGCCTCGACGCTCCAGATTCCCTGCCCGACGGCGTCAGCTTCGCCGGGTACGAGACGCGGACAAGGTTAAAGTCAACAGATTACGCGCCCGCACAGCCTGCCCTGTGGCGGCTGCTGCAGGTGATTGGCGGCGGCAGGGTCGTCATCCCCGTGCAGGGCGAACGACGGCTGCTGCCATTGTTCGGCGAACCGCAGTATGAGACGAGCGATGACGGTTCCGTGACATGTGCAGTTGAAACGGAAAGCAATTACAAACTGGCGCTGCACCATCTCGATTCACCCGGTTCCCTGCTCTATCGTCGAGACGATGGCGCCACGTCAGATCTTATTGTTCGTCGATTCAATCTCGTCGACGGCGCGGTCTACTCGGATGTGCCCAGTTCGGACGCGGGCAAGCGCGGCTACATCGTGCAGGTCTATATTGACGACGGGGGCTTCGGCGGCTTCGGCGAACTTGAACACCACTCGCCGGCTCTCGATGGCGACCAGAACGAAGTTGAAGATGTGACAACAACATTTGTCTATCGCGGTTCCGCAGAAGCTATTGATGCGTTGAGCGGGGAAATAGACTATTGACCATGGACTATGTTCCATGGTGGCCACCAGACACCGAAACCTGAGACTTGAACACTTATGAAACTCTACGTTTACGATCACTGCCCTTACTGCGTCCGCGCCCGCATGCCTTTCGGACTCAAGGGCATCGACTTTCAACTGGAATTCTTCCTTAACGACGACGACGACGGCCCGACGGCTTTGATCGGTACGAAGATGGTGCCGATCCTGGCAAAGGACGACGGCACGCACATGCCGGAGAGCCTGGATATCGTTACGTTTATCGATCAGAACTTTGGTGAGCCGGTGCTGGCCCCGTCCGCTAATCGGCCGGAACTGATCGACTGGCTGGCAAACGCAGCGCTGAATCCGCTGACCATGCCGCGCTGGGTCCAGGCGCCACTGGCGGAGTTCGCGACTGCCGGCGGGCTCGCCTATTTCACCGCGAAGAAGGAAGAATTGATCGGGCCGTTCGCCGCACATCTGGCGAACAGTGCCGAACTGAAAGAGGAACTGAACATCAAGTTGGTCACGCTCGCCGCAATCATCGAATCACCGGGGGCAGTCAACGGCACGTTGTCGTACGACGACATTCTGCTGTTCGGCCATCTGCGCGGCATTACCATCGTCGGTGGTCTCGAATATCCGTCGAAGGTGCGGGCATACCTCGATACGCTGTCGGAGAAGTCGGGAGTGCCGCTTTACGGAAGCATGGCAATCGACTGACACGCTTACGCGAATCTTGGTATTGGCTCCGGTTGTTGAGTTTTCGCCGCAATGTCATCTCACTGCCTGGGCGATTGCTCCCCGTCTCGGCCACCCGAGAGTCGTTTCCCGCAGGAACCTCGGACAATACATGTATTGGCAGGCACCGGCATGACCAGGCTGTTGTCGCCAGAACATGACGGAATGGCCGGCGGGTGCCTGCCAACCGGTCGGTCAGATACCGACATCGTCGCAAACCGGCGCGGTTCGAGTTAGACATTCGGACGGGTGTGTTTACATTGATCACGTACGACCAACCAGCACAGGAGAAATTCATGGACACAGATACGGAACGCTTCGGGACAGTGCCGCTATTCGATGATCTAGAGGGCATGCAAATAGCCGAACTGCTCGAGATCAGCAAAGGCATACCGACAGAGGTCGGCGACGATATTGTCAAAGAAGGCGCGACTGGTGACGGGCTTTACATCATCGGCAAAGGTGCCTTCGACGTGATCAAATCCGATGGCGACTCGGAAACCGTGCTGGCGCATCTCGGCGAGCTGTCTTTCTTCGGGGAAATGTCCCTGATCGGCAAGGCATCCTGCGCTGCAACAGTCCGCTGTACCGAACCCGGTCGCGTCACCCATTTGCCGGCGGCAGCATTCAACGCCAAGCTCGATGCCGACGATCTCAGCGCCTTCAAAGTTGTACGCAGCATCGCCTGTATCCTCGCCAATCGCCTGGCCAAGGCGGACGACTGGGTCGTCGACCTCAGCGACTGATAAAAATTCAACCGGTGGTTCGCGAGAAATAAAAAGTCACAGCTCACCGTCGGCAAGAATTGCCTCGGGGGCATCCGGCTGAGCTTCAACCAGGCCCCATTCCTCGCCGCCGACGCAAAGTCCGGTGCTGGCTCTGCGAGTGGAGATCGCGAGAATCCACGTTGGGAAAAAGCCCACCGTTTACCCGATAGCCTCGAGCTGGACGTCGGAAGAAACCTCGTACACCGCCTGCGAATGCGAGAAGCCCTTCAATTCGACTTCACCGACGGCATTGGTCGGACAAGCGCTCTCGACCATTTCATTGGTTCTCGCGGATAACAGAATCTGCCCGCCCTCGGCACGGCTGGAAAGGCGGGCGGCGAGATTGGTGACACTGCCGATGGCGGCGTAATCAAGACGACCCTCGAACCCGATCGTGCCCAACGAGGCGACGCCAGTTGCCATACCGATACCGAGCGCAAGGTCATATCCCTTGGCGGCCCAGGACTCGCGCAGGCAGAGATCCACTTCCTTCTGGATAGCAATACTCATCTTCACCGACTGCAACGGGTGATCATCCATCGGCTCAGGATCACCAAGGAACACCATCATGCCATCACCGGTGAACCGCTCCAGCGTACCACGATACCGGAAGATCACCGGGCCCACACAGGCCTGCAGCTCGCGGATCGTCGAAATGACTTCCTGCGGCGATGCGGTCTCCGCAAAACTGGTGAAGTGCCGCAAATCCAGAAAAACCACGGTGATCTCGCGGCGATGCTCTTTGAGAATGTCCTCGGCGCCGTCGGAGACGATGGAATCGACGATCTGCGGTGAGAAAAAGCGACGCAGGCGGTTGACCCGCTCGAGTTCCTTGACCTGCTCCTTGACTTTGGCTTCGAGATCGTGGTTGAGGTCGTCGATATGCCGATTGACCTCCAGCAGCATCGCCTGCGTATCCTTGATCCGCACCATGGAGCGGACGCGTGCGAGCATCTCCATGTAATTGTAGGGTTTGATCAGGTAGTCATCGGCACCTACTTCGAAGCCCTTGACGATTTCATTGGTGTCCGAGTTGGCAGTCACCAGAATGATCGGGAGCATCATGGTTTCCGGATTCTGCTTGAGTTCCTCACACGCCTCGAGCCCGTTCTTGACCGGCATGTTGACATCGAGCATGACCAGATCCGGCATATGCTTGAGCGCCATCGTCATGGCTTCCTCGCCGTTGTAGGCAGCGAGCGTCTTAAACCCTTTGGCTTGCAGATGCGCCACAAGAATCTTGACATTGGTGGGCACGTCATCGACCACAAGTACGGTATGAACACCGTGATCATTCATGTCACTCGAACTTGGCTGGAGGCTGGACGCCGGTCGCGCCATCGCGATTCCACTCTCTGTTTCGGTGTGGAATTTGGTTGCACCCGTACACGTCACGCGGCGGTCTGGATACGACATACCTCGCGAGACGAATACCTAAATGACACCATTCTGTAAGGAGTCAAACCGTAGCGGGTAAATCTGCGACCACCGACCGGGGCTGAGCCGCTCCAGGCATACACACGGGGGCAACCGGGAAATATCATCCGGTGACGGCGTCCGTACCGTCGTCGTAGCGGTCGGGTGCACGGGATTCGGCGGTTTCCGGCAACGGCCCATCGACGACCTTTCCCTTGTCTTTGTCGTCTACGTCGACATTGTCAACTTCCGCGTCATCGTCGGCCAGGGCGTCCGGGATAACGGGAGCCGGCGTCTCCACATCATCGTCCGCCGGAGCTTCAACCAGCAGCGGCACCCCTTCGGTGCCATCATCATCATCATCACCGCTATCCGGGGTGTCTTCGTCCGAGCTTAAGCTGCCATTCCCTTTGAAGCGGCGGCGCTTCTCGGTCTCGCCGATCGGCATGTCCAGCAGGTCTTTGATCGCGAAGACGTCCATCGTCTCTTCGACAAGCAGTTGTTCGCCGAGCTTTTCGAGTTGGTCGCGATGCGTCATCAGAATCTCCATGGCACGCTGGCTGACGCCGGTAATGATCTGCCGTACCTCCAGATCGATCTCGCGGGCGGTTTCGGGGCTGTAGCCGCCGTGATAAGGCTCTTGACCATAGCCATCGATGTCACCGTAGTTGAGCAGGCCGACGCTCTCGCTCATGCCCCATTCACAAACCATCTTACGGCTGATCGCGGAGGCCTGCTTGATGTCGACGTAGGCGCCACTGGTGATTTCATTGAAGATAATCTCTTCGGCGCAGCGGCCGCCCATGAGCACCGTGAGCTCATCTATGAGCTCGGTCTTGGTATGTGTGTACTTGTCGTACTCGGGCAGGTGCATGGTCGCGCCAAGGGCGTTGCCTCGCGGGATGATCGTGACCTTGTGCAACGGCGTCGTATTGTCGCAGTGCAGACCGATGAGGGCATGACCGGCCTCGTGGTACGCAGTGACTTTCTTTTCGTGATCGTCGATGACGCGGCTGCGTCGCTCCTTGCCCCAGCAAACTTTGTCGCGAGCCTCTTCGAGGTCGTCCATATAAATGGCCATCTTGTCCTCGCGCGCCGCCAGCAAGGCGCTTTCATTGACCAGATTCGCCAGGTCGGCTCCGCTGAAACCGGGGGTGCCGCGGGCAACGATCTCGAGATCGACGTTGTCCGCCAGTTTGACTTTCTTGGCATGCACATTGAGAATGGCGTGGCGCCCTCTGAAGTCGGGCAAATCGATGCTGATCTGGCGATCGAAACGGCCGGGCCGCAGCAGCGCCGGGTCGAGGACGTCAGGGCGGTTGGTAGCAGCCATGACAATGACGCCGGACTTGCCCTCGAACCCGTCCATCTCCACGAGCAGCGCGTTCAACGTCTGTTCGCGTTCGTCGTGGCCACCGCCGTAGCCGCTGAAACGGGACCGACCGACAGCATCGATCTCATCGATGAAAATGATGCAAGGCGCGTTGCGCTTGCCTTGCTCAAACATGTCACGAACACGACTGGCACCGACACCGACAAACATCTCGACGAAATCGGATCCGCTGATGTTGAAGAACGGCACGTCGGCCTCCCCGGCAATAGCGCGCGCCAGCAGTGTCTTGCCGGTGCCGGGCGGACCAACCATGATTACGCCCTTGGGGATCTGGCCGCCAAGTCGCTTGAACTTGTCAGGATCTTTGAGGTAATCAATGACCTCCTCGACCTCCTCCTTCGCCTCCTCGATCCCAGCCACGTCGGAGAATGTGATTTTCTGCCGGTTCTGACTGAGTCGGGCCCGGCTCTTGCCGAACTGCATGGCACCTTTGCCGGCGTTGCGCAATTGGCGTGCGAAGAGAAAATACAGGATCAGCAGGACTATCAGCAGCGGAACGATGAACAGCAGCAGGGTGCGGCCGATCGGGTCTTTGGTTTCAATCTTCCAGTCGCCGACGCCGCTCTGTTCCACCATCTCCAGGAAATCATCACTGAGGAAAATTTCGGCTTCGTAGGCCCTTTCGTTTCCCTGATCATCCTTATACTTGCCGACGGCAACACTCCTATCGGTGCTTGGGTTCTTCTCGATGATTAGTTCCTTGATCTGGTTATTGGCCAGCAGTGAGAGGAACCCGGACGTCGACATTTCATCGTTCTCCTTGCTGCCCATCATGTATATGAGACCGAGCGGCAGGACAAAGAGAATAATGATCCAGATCAGCATCGTCGGAAACTGCGGCGGCGGCTTCATGTCGTTCGGATGATTTCCGCCGTCTTGATCCTGATTGTTGTCATCGTCGGGCATATAAACTGGCATCCTCGTGGGGGATCGGCATGATTACTAAAAAAACAGGGCGGTACAGGCTCATGGGCGAATGGTCCGGGCCACACCGGCAGGTGACCGGCGAATAAGTAGCCGGCGGCTTCAGAACAATCTCATGGCACCCGGTTCGAAGCCACGGCCGAAGATCACCTCAGGCACTCACGTGTTTAGCCAGAATATACCCGAGAACGCAGACAACCAGGAACAGCACGACGATGGTTCCAGTCACCATCATTTTGATCTTGGGATTATCGGCGCCCTTCGCCCCTTTCCCGGCGAACGGGCTGAAATTGGACATCTCCTCGACGGCCATCCCACCGGCGGTGTCTTCCAAGTTGATTCCGGTCTGCGTCGCCATTGCTGAAGTGATTGACTGGTCTTCGCAGTCGAACATGATCTCAATGCCGCCGACCTGCAGAATATCACTGTTCACCAGACGCTGCTCGGTGATTCGCACACCGTTGATCCGCGTCCCGTTGGTGCTGCCCAGATCGCGGGCCGAATATGTCCCGTCCTCGTTGCGAACAAGGTCACAGTGACGACCGCTTACCGTCGGGTCGGGGATACAGATGCTCTCCTGCTCACCCCGCCCGATCGAGTACATTTCTTCACTAAGTTCGTAGGTTTGCCCTCGCAATTGCTCTGACAAAACAACCAGTTTCGGTGTAGCCATGTCGGGTCCCGTTCACTCCGGAGCGATTTCCGGATATATTTGCAATGGATGGAAGAGACTATTGAAAGTCAATATATGATAAACCTCAACCCGTGTCAACACAAAGGGTTGCACACAAACCTGTAAATCTACCCGTACCTTGCCGAAAAACAAGACCCTGTCGCCACCTCCCAAACCATAACATGTGACGAACCGTCACAATTGACGGCATTGTTGCGACGCCGGAAATAATCGCAAGTTTCCAGTTGCACACCGCTTATACGCGATATAGGTTGAGGAAATTCCATACAAGTTGTCGCGAGGCTCCCATATCCGACCCTGCCCTCTCGCCGCAACAGCTTGCGACATAACCACTTGGCACCTACAGAATAGCGCCGGGCACAGTACGCAACTGTTGATGGACGATCCAGTAATGTGGGTATGCCCGGAGCGCTGTTTCGCGGCACCAACCACAATCTGTCACCACCTGCCATAAAGGACGTTCACTAACATGTACCGAGCCTTGACCTTTGCAGCCCTGGCAACTCTCGTCGGTTGCCGTACCCCGGCCCTCCTGCCACCTGTCGTCGACTCGCAGGAACTGCCGCCGTACACCGTACTCACAAACACGATGCCGGACGCTGCGCGAAACCATAGCGATCAGAATACCGCCGACAACAACGCCGGTAACACCGGCAACGACGCTTCGGGAATTACCGGTCTGCCCGGTCATGATGGTGGTTTCCGCGTGATCGAGCCGCCAACAAACCCACGCGAAGACTGGGACAAGTGGACGACATACGACGACCCACTGCCGGTCAGCGGTGGCGACAAAGGCACCATGGTCGTGTTCCTGGATCCCGATCAACGTTGGACGCCGATTTATTTCGCCTACAACCGGAATGTGATCGGCGACACCGAACGACGCAAACTCGAACTGCTCGGGCAGTACCTGCTCGAGAACACCCGCTACCAATTGGTCATCGAAGGGCATTGCGACGAGCGCGGCAGCGACGCATATAATCGTGCCCTGGGCGAGAGCCGGGCCATCATCGTGCGCGATTATCTCGTCGACCTCGGAGTCGATCACAACCGCATACACACCCATTCTTACGGCGAAGACAAACCCGCTGAAACCGGCACGAGTGAACGTGCATATGCCAAAAACCGTCGTGCCGAGTTCGTCGTGTTGTCACCTGAAAATTAACAACTCCGCAAGCATGAACAGCGCCCGAAAATGTCGTAAATGTGACGAACCCATTTCGGGCAACGTTCCCCCCGACGGCATCGTCGTGCGCTGCGAAAGCTGTCGCTGGCTGAATATTTTCCTGGCGCCGGACAGCGACGGAAAGTTGCGGTTCGGCGAGTACGAGGTCATTCAGGAAGTCGGGCAGGGTGCAAATGCCGTTGTCTGCAAAGCCACGAAAAGTGATGACGACAACATCCGCGCTGTTAAAATCTTCTTCGCCGAGCTGTCAGTGAATTCGCATGCATACAGCGAGTTCACGCGCGAAACCGAATTCTCTGTCGGTGTCGTCCATAACAATATCTGCCGCACGTACAGCGGCGGCGAGATTGAGGGCAACCGGTATCTCGAACTGGAATTTATCGACGGCATCAACCTCGCACAATACCTCGAATACTATGACGCCATGGACCCAATGGACGCGTTCACGGTAGCGACCCACGTTGCCATCGCCCTCGATTTTGTCTGGTCCGATTTTCTCGCCATTCACCGGGACATCAAACCACAGAACGTAATGGTCGACAAGGCCGGCTACGTCAAGGTGCTCGACTTCGGCCTGGTCACCGCCCACGAACGTTCGGCCGTCGACATCAGTGCCGTCGAAGGCACGCCGTTCTACCTGAGCCCCGAGAGCGTCACCCAGGATGCCTACCAGGACAATCGTTCCGACATCTACTCGCTCGGCTGCACCCTCTATCATCTGATCGCCAATGAGCCGCCGTTCTGCTATGACGAGCTGCTCGATGTTATCAACGCCCGCATCAAAGAGCCGGCGCCCGATGTCCGTAAGGTCAAGCCGGATATCCCGGAGACGGTCGCCAACGTCCTGCTGACCATGATGGCGCGAGAACCTGAAGACCGCTATGTCACGGCGCGAGAGTGTCTCGATGATCTGCAGCGCGTCATTCGGGGCGAAGCACCGCTGCTGATCGATCCGTCGCGGCCGAAAGTGAACGTCTGACCCAGGGTAAACGCATGCGAGCTATCTACGCATTTTCCGGTGATCCGATCACTTACGGGCATATCGACATTGCCCAGCGCGCTGCACGCACGTACAGCGAAGTCGTGGTCGCAATCGGTGAAAATCCACAGAAGGTCGGTGACTACCTGTTCACCAGTGACGAACGTCTGGCTTTGTCGCAGCAGTGCTTCAACGGTCTCGATAACGTCAACTGCGTCCGCTTCACCGGGTTGCTCGCCGAATACGCCTATCGCAATGACTTTGACTTCATCGTCCGCGGCGTCCGCAACAACAGCGACCTCGAAGGCGAGATGGTGCAGTTCGCCGTCAACGACAGTCTGCACGCCGACGTCGACACCGTTTTCTATCCAACCCGTCCGGGGTTGTCGCACATCAGTTCCAGCGTCGTGAAGGCAATCGTCGCCGATGGCGGAGATGTCAGCGATTACTGCCCTCTGCATGTCAAAGAAGCCTTGGAGCGGCGCATACGCGGCACCTTCACGGTCGGCATTGCGGGCGGCATTGCTGCCGGCAAGACACACGTCGCGCAGCAACTTGTCGAGCAATTGCAGAAGCAGGTGACCGCAACCTACATCAGCCTCGACGAAGTCGGTCACTACGTGCTCAGCGATTCCGACGGTGCCATCTACCGCAAGACCCGCGACCGCATCGCTGCCGAGTTCGGGCAGCATCTCGTGCTCAAGAGCAGCGCCATCGACCGCCGTGCCCTCGGCCAGATTGTCTTCGCCAATCCCGCTGCACTGACGCAGTTGAACCAGGTCATGCGCGAGCCCATGCTGGCCCGGCTGTATGAGGAGACGCAGACCTCACCGCGCGGCATTGTCGTGCTCGAAGGTGCCATCCTCGTCGAAGCGCAATGGACCAAGTTGGTCAATAACAACATCATCCTGGTCGATGCTTCCGAAGCAGTCCGACTCGAGCGCCTGATGAACCGGTCGCAGATCGAGACGAGCGAAGCCCGCCCGAAGATCGAGCGACAGGTGAGCAGCGACGAACGCCGCACCATGATGGAACGGCATATCGCCGATGACGGGTGGGGCCGGCTCTGGCACCTCAACACCAACGATGGCAACCCCGACATCGCCGCGCTGTGCAACGATATCCTGGCGATCTTCGAAGAACGGTGAGAGGTTCACCACGAAAACACACTTGATCGCACGGCACCGGCCCTAAGCAAGATCACTGATCATATCGCAGGTCCCAACAGCAGTGGACTGCGGACCTGCTTTGCGACAATCCGCATTTCTCACAGGGAAATGCAGCTGGAGAGTTGGTGACTTGGCCCCCTCTCTGCAAGATTCGCCGCCGCCCCAACCATCTCGCCGGTGCCAATACTTTGTCTACACCCCGCGCAGCCTGACTCGCGGCCCTGGTGATCATTCGACAACGCCGGGCGCAATGCTGCACCCCGAACCACGGTCAAGATTGATTCCATATTCGCGGTACCGTCTTCGTCGTTGTCACATATATCAGGACAAAGGGTAGATTGTCCCTACGCCTCCCCCACCCCGTCGCGATCTTTGCGACTCCGCACTTTTGACCCCTACCGGGCGCCGCCAAGGGTTGCACACTCCGGCCTCCTGATGATATAGTCCCAACGCTGATTCAACAATTCCACTTCAACCCCGACTCTTGCGATCCATGGCACACGTCAACGAACACTATCTGAAGCTCCAGGCAGGTTATCTCTTCCCGGAAATCGGCCGGCGTGTCAACGCCTTCGCCGATGCCAATAGCGACGCAAAAATCATCCGCATGGGTATCGGCGATGTCGTGAAAGGCATCCCGCGCCCAATCATCGACGCAATGAAAAGCGCCGCCGAGGAACTTGCCCACGACGAGTCGTTCCGGGGCTATCCCTCTGAGCAGGGTCTCGACTTTCTGCGTGAAGCGATCGCAAAGAACGAATACCAGGATGCCGGTGTCGATATTGGCGACGATGAGATCTTCGTGTCTGACGGGTCGAAGTGCGATTCCGGCAACATCCAGGAAATCTTCGCCACCGACAGTACCATCGCCCTCACCGATCCGGTCTATCCGGTCTACTGCGACAGCAACGTCATGGCCGGCCGTACCGGCGCCTGCCGCGACGGGCGCTACGATGGCCTGGTCTATTTGCCATGCACCGAGGACAACAACTTCGTACCAGCGCTGCCGGAGCAGCATGTCGATCTGATCTATCTCTGCTCCCCGAACAACCCGACCGGTGCAGTCATGTCCCGCGAGGTTCTGGCGAAATGGGTCGAGTACGCCAGGGCAGCAAACGCCATCATTCTTTTCGATGCCGCCTACGAAGGCTACATCACCGAGGATGGCCTGCCCCATTCGATCTACGAGATCGACGGCGCCCGCGAGGTTGCCATCGAGTTCCGCAGCTATTCCAAGAGCGCCGGCTTCACCGGCACCCGCTGCGCCTTCACGGTGGTGCCCCGTGAACTCACGGGGTACACCGTGAGCGGCGACCCCGTGGCGCTGCACGGCTTGTGGAACCGTCGCCAAAGCACCAAGTTCAATGGCGTCTCCTACCCCGTGCAACGCGCCGCCGAGGCCAGCTACACACCGGAAGGCAAGGCCGCGGTGCACAGCCTCATCGCATTCTATCTCGAGAACGCTGCAATCATGCACGAGCGTCTCGCAGCCTGCGGTTTCACCATCTTCGGCGGTGTCAACGCTCCGTACCTGTGGCTGCGCACGCCAGCGGGCTATGACAGTTGGGGATTCTTCGATCACCTGCTGCAGAACGCTCACGTTGTCGGCACCCCCGGCTCCGGATTCGGCGCGGCCGGCGAAGGCTTCTTCCGTCTGTCCGCCTTCAATCAGCGTGATGCCGTGGAAGAAGCGATGGACCGCATCAGCAGGTTAAAATGATCACGATGGACACCACGCAAGCGGCCTTCCTGGACAACGAGGATCGGCAGCGCAAGGTCTATTCGGAGTTGGTCCGGAGACATGGTGATTCGTACAAATCACTGCACTGGCACTCGCGCCAGACGCAGCAGGTACGGTTCGAGGCATTTCTGCAGATCGGCGAGCTCGATGGCTGCAGCGTCCTCGACATCGGTTGCGGCATCGGCGACTTCGCGATGTACCTGGAAGCGTGCGGTATCGACGTCGATTTCACCGGATACGATATCGTGCCGGAGGCCATCAAGTTGGCGCAGCGCAAGTGCCCGGCCGCCGTCTTTGAGTCACGCAACATTTTGCTGGCACCGCCGACGCAGCGTTTCGATTACATCGTCAGCAGCGGCATCTTCGCGTTCGGCGACCAGCCGTTCTTCGAGGGCATCGTCGAGCGTGCCGTATCCCTGGCGCAGGTTGCCTACGGTTTCAACCTGTACCAGACCAGCCAGTCGAGCTTCTTCAGCCCAACTGTCGAGTACGTCCTCGACTTCTGCGACGGTCTCGGAATCAACCGAACCGAAGTCGTCCATGGCTACCTGCATGACGATTATACCTTCTTCGCGTACCGCTGAGACGCAGAGCGTCAATCTGCCGCAATCAGATCCATAAGCCGCGCAACGCCGGCCGCAAACTCCGATTGCGGTGTCAGCAGACTGCAGACGAGACAATGATCCTCGGCAAAGTCAAACAGAAAGCCTGGGTGCATGAGCACATCCTGTTCGGTCAACAAACGCAATGCCCAGTCCTCGTCGTTGTGCCGATCAGGCATGCGGACGATGGCATACCAACCGCCCTCGACAGTCAGCACCTCGGCGGCACTGCCGTCCACAGCCGCAGTCAGGCTTGCCAGATTGAAGCGCAGCCGTGACAGGATCTGCGCCTGTAAATCGTGGCGCGCCTCGAGTAACGACGGCAGTGCAAGCTGCACCGGAGTCGACACAGAGAGAAACGTATCGGCGATGAGTTCCAGACCGTCGATGGCGGCGCCCCGCAACGCCGGCGGTCCGCATACGGCGATCCAGCCGAGCTTCATCTGCGGCAGTGCCGCCACTTTCGCGAGACCGCTGATGACAAACGTCGGCATCGGCGGCTGCCCGACAACCGTGGTGAGCGCATCCTCCGGCAAGTCAATTGCGAAGTCCGCAAAAACCTCGTCGACAATCGCGGCCAGATTGTGGGTGACACAAATCGAACAGATTGCGTCCCAGGCTTCTCGGGTCAACCAGGCACCCGTTGGATTGTTGGGATTGACGGCGATGACAGCACGCGTGCGTGCAGAGACCGCAGCCGCCAGCGCATCGGCATCGATCCGCCAGCGCTGGTCGTAGACCGCCGGGTAGGTCACCGGCACGACGCTCTCGAGAGCAGCAAGGTCATCAAACAAGGGGTAGCCGGGACGCGGCACGAGCACTTCGTCGCCGGGATCGGTGAGCAGGCGGAACAGATTGGTGTAGGCTTCGCTGCTGCTGCAGGTCAGGATCACGTCATCCGATGCGACAGCGGCGCCTTTTGCCGCATAATAATCTGCAACCGCCTGTCGTGCGGCAGGAAGTCCGCGCGGCGCCGGCTCATAGGACATGGCGTCGGGATGATCAAGGGCGGCACTCAGGGCCGGCGGGAACACCAAGCCGGTGGTCGTCGGGTTGGACTGCGTCAGGTCAAGGAGCGGGACACCGAGATGCGCTTTACTGCACTGCAGCCGGGCCAGTGCATTCGGTCGAGACGTCCAGGAAAGACGTGACGAAAAGTTGGGGTTAACTTCCTCGGTCATTGAATAACATCTGTTCTGCGTTGCATTTCAGCCGTCCGGGCGTTACTTTCATAACTGATCGAATCGATCGTTACACCTCTTGCACCATACAACATACGTGGAAACTGTCGAAACGCGAAAACCTGCGCGGGAGACGGACAAGCCGGCCTATTCTCGCCTGATAATTCTGGCGCGCGTGGCGTTGTGGGGGTTTATTGTCTGCGCAGTTATCGGCCTGATCTGGGGCATTTATTATGGTATCGGCCAACTGTTTTATTCGAACAATCCGCACTTCACGATCGAGCAGATCAACATCCGTATCGAACAGGGAATCGTCACCGAGGATTTCGTCCGTCGCCATCTGGAGTTGACGGAAGGCGAAATGAATCTCTATGAATCGGAGCCAACGGAGCTGCGGCAACGGCTGTTGGAGATTCCACTGATTCAGGAAGCGGATGTGCGACGCATCATGCCCGGCACACTGCAGCTGACCATTTACGGGCGCACACCGGTCGCCTGCCTGGTCAAACGTACCGGTCGACTGATCGATGGGAATGGCGTGGTTTTCGTACCACCCGAGGGCACACCGCCGACGAAACTGCCGATAATCGCCGGGATCGCCGATCTCGACTCGTATGCCACCGGCGAAAAACTGACGCACGCCGGCGCTATGGCGGCACTCGAGTTTCTCAGACAGGCAAGGGGACATCCGAAAGGCAACTATCTCGATGTCCATATCGTGCAGGTGCATAAAGACCAATTGCGCGTGTACCTGCAACCAAACGCCGCATCAATGATCCAGGCAAACGCTGTCGTCACTCTTCCCCAGGAAAATCTCGAGAAGAGCTTCCAGCGGTTGTTCTACATCCTCGACGAGCATATCGGCAACAGCGAACCCGTGACCCGTATCGACCTCAGCTACGACCGGGTTCCTGTCAATCCGTGAAAGTTGTCGCCTGCTACAATCCCCGGGCCCGCGGCGGCAGGTTCCAGCGGGAAATACCACGCCTGCGCGCACTGCTCGAGGAACACTCGGTCGATGCAACACTGCTGGAAATCTGTGATACCGATTTCAACGAGACCTTATGTCGAAAGCTCGAGTCGGAAACATTCGACGCCGTCATCGGCATCGGCGGCGACGGCACGCATTTCCATCTGGTCAACACATTGCTGCGTTTCGCCAAATCCCATCCTGAGCGTCCGCAGCCGCGCTATGTTTTTCTCCCGTTCGGTACCGGTAACAACATCGCCAAATCCTTGCGACTGAAGCTGGGCCCGCGGAATCTGCCAGCAGCGATCGCCAATCTTACTAACGGCATCGACAAAAAACTCGACCTGGGCACCTGGTCCGGGTACTACTTTGCCGACGCCCTGAGTGTCGGGCTCGATGCACGTATCCTGCACTTTCGGAATCAAATGTCCGAGCGGTTACAGAAGCACGTACTGCGGCGCCTGGTCCACGCCTATATCATCTACGCACTGGCGACTGTCCGGGCAATGTTCAGCAAGTGCCGATTCAGGATGGAAATTCTCGTTGATGGAAAACGCTGGTACGAAGGGAGCGTAGCGGATGTGGTAGTCAATAACACACGCATCTATGGCGGCGAATTTGATCTGACCCCAGAGTGCCGCACCGACGACGGTCTTCTCGACATTGCGCTGATCCGCAGTCGGGTCGAGTACGTCTACCGGTTTGTCTTCGCCTACCGGCATCTCCCGAGTTTCCTGCGACGTCTGTTCGTTTCCAACCACAGCGGCAACGCCTGGATTCAGGCGCGTCACGTCGAGATGCTCGTCGACGGTCCGGTGCCTGTGCAGGTCGACGGTGAGCTGTTTCCGAATAGCTCGACTTTCAGGATCGGCGTCGCAGATGGTGCGGTCACGGTAAAAGTTGGGACGGATGAGGCCTGACCACGTCGGCAGATCACTGTTACGTCTCCAACTTCTGGAGAGCCTCGATCAAATGCTCTCCAGACAGATCGGAATTGAACATGAAGATCATCAGCGTGAACACGACGAGTATCACAATGATCGCGACTGCCGACAAAATGACGCCGACTATGCCAAAGCGTGTGCTGGAATAGCGTTCCGGTTCAGCGCGGCACTTCGAGATAGACACGATTCCCAATACAATACCGGTAATCGGAATCGGCAGAAATATGATGTTCCCGATGCTGCAGCAACAGCTGAACGGCGAGACCACCAACGAGATCAGGCCAACAACAAACGAAATAAATCCGAACACTTCGGTACTGCGCGGCCGATATTCGACGTTTTGCACAGGCGGCTCGTACTGCGACGGCGACTCGTACGGATTAGGCAGCATGGCATCCTCCCTTGTCCGGGACGATACGCAAATAACTAATCAAAGACATTAGTCCCAGCAACGCTACAATGACGAAAATCGGGTAGTAGATCAGGCTCAGCCAGTTGTAATCGACGGCGGCCGCGATGTCGCCATGCGAGATACTGCAGAACGCCCGAGTCATGCCGCAGCCCAGACACGGCCGGTCGAAAACAGCACGGAACAGACATTCGGGCAGGAAACGGATTTGTCCGCTCTCCAACTGCCCGGGTGAGACCAGAAAGGAAATGATCAGAGCAGCGACCGGCACCAGCGCCAGCGCATGGATCAGCCATACCGCCCAAGCCGGATAATCACACCAGCGGAATCTGCGAATACCGTCAATTAGGCGCATTTGTCATTTATATCAGTGCAGTGTTCAAAGCTGAAAGGGTAATTGATCGTACACCAGAGCACAAAGCAAACCGGCAACACGATCCATCCTGGATCCCCGTCAGTAATGTTCAGTCAGATTTCTCACTTACAGACGCTACTGTATCACTGAATAACTCAAAATGAGCCGCAGCCGGCTGTCACCTGCCATGCAATACAAACTGATCTGCTTCGATCTCGACGGTACATTAGTCGACGATACCGTGTACATCTGGAAAACACTGCATGACGCGTTCGATGTACCGAAGGATCAACGCCGGCGCCATTATGAAGACTACCTGAACGGTCGAATCACTTACGCCCAGTGGTTCGAGGCCGACATCGACGCCTGGCACGAGCGCGGCAAACGCCGCAACGACCTGCTCGCAGTCATCAGGCAACTGTCACTGATGCCCGGCGCCATCGAAACGCTGGACACACTGCGGCAACAAGGCTACAAACTGGCGATTATCTCCGGCTCCATCGATATCGTCATCGACACGCTACTGGGTACCGATCATTTCGACGACGTCTTCGTCAATCGCATTTTCTTCGACGACGCCGGAAATATCACCGGTGGCGAACCAACGCCCTACGACATGGAACACAAAGCTACCGGCTTACGCGTCATCGCCGAACGAGAATCTCTGCAGCTCGAAGAATGCGTTTTCATCGGTGACAACGAAAATGATGTGCATATTGCGGAGATCGCAGGACTCAGTATCGCCTTCAACTCGAAGTCGCCGCGTCTCGACGAGATCGCCGATGTGGTGATCGAGAAAAAAGACCTGCGTGAGGTCTTGCAGTACCTGTAGAATCTTTACGGTGCAGGCACCGGCACCATGCGACTGAGGACTTCGACATTGACACACTGGTACGCGACCAGTTGCATGACACCACTGGACGGCAGGATACGGTGCGGGTAACCCTCGAGTTCAATGGACGCGTCGCCGAAGGCGATACCCATATTGATATAGACCGGCGCGTCCTCCGGAACCGCCCGAATTACGAAGCCCGTCAGCAAGGAGGTCTCGCCGGCACGCTCGGTGTTGGCACTGATATACATGACACGCTGCTGCTTGCTGCTGAAGATTTCAAGCGCTTTCGCGTCGGTGCCGTAGTAGCCAACATGCAGCACCAGCGCACCGTCCGGCGAGTCCCTCATATAGCTCGCGACTTGACGAGGGACGTTGCTGTGGATGTCGACATTGGTACCCCAGGCCTTGCCTTCATCGGCACAGACGAAAGTCCACGGTGCGTGCCCCATGGAAGCGCAGAAGGTCTTGCGCCCTTCGCGACGCTCGGCGAGGATCAGGTCGACGGCTTTGTTGGTATTCGCCATCTGCTCGCGACCGAACTTGTCCCCCAGTGCCCGGATGTGGGTGAGGTAGCGTTTTGCCAAATCCCCGGCCGGCTGCGGCGGCACTTCGATATCATTGTGAAACTGGACTTTGCGAAAGTATTTGTTGCCCCAGGCAAGGCCTTCGTCGTATAGATACGCCTGCCAAACAGGCGGCATCTTGCCGCGGCGCGTCAGCGCCGCGATATACTCGGCTGTGAAGGCCCAGCCATACAGCATGTCAACGAGCATATTACCGCGCCCTGCCCTGCTGCCGTCGGCCAGCTTCACAACGCGGTCGTCGGTGCCAAATCCGCTGTCGAACCAGGCATCGCAAACATCAACATACTCGGCCAGCTCCGGCAACGCCCACGGGCCGAACCCGATGATGTATATCCCTTCGGATTTCAGCTGCTTCAGTTCATTCAGCTTGTGCGCCACTGGGGCTCGCTGCCAACCGATAATGGCGACGTCCTGAGCCTTTTCCTCGGCGCTGCGATCTCGCTTGTGCGGCCTGCCTGTTCCGATGTGGATCAGTCCGCCGCTGCGTCCCCACAGCTCGTCCTGCAGCCCCTG
>DPYP01000278.1:0-15500 GCA_003545375.1 Lentisphaeria bacterium | reverse complement strand
CAGATCCGCTTCGACACGGTCGCAGGCGCGATTGACGAACGCCAGGTAGGCGCGCGCCGAATCGCCGGGCACAGGGGCGTCCGCCCAGGCGGTCACACAAACAAGGAGGCAGACTAACGGCCGGACGATTAAAGCAGAAAAGGAATTCACGCTACTCTCCAGTTCGTTCATGTTGTGACAGCGCTCGTGACGGACCAGATTCCGTCTTTGTCGCAGGCAGCGTAGTACATGCGATACCTGCCGTCCTCAAGCCGGATCACCGACATGTCCTCGGCATGCACCGCATCGGCCCCGTCACCGCCGTAGCCGGCGCCGTCGACAGCGCACTCGCCGTGCTCCCAAACAAGGCCGTCCATCGAATACGCCATAAATATCCGCGAGCGGTATCCGCCCATGTCCGAAGCGATCGAAGCAACTGCGAAGTCCGCGCTCGATCCGTCCGCCTCCAAATCGATGCTGGGATGCGGCGGCACGTCGGCGCCCGGCGGTGCGTCCTGCCACGTGGAAAAAACCATGCTCCAGTCGCCGTCTCCGGTCGCAACGACCTGAGCAGCCGTACAGCCACCCGAGTCATAGCCGTGCTGCTTGTTACGAATGCGATAGCCAGGCTCCATGTCAAAATTGAGTCCATCCGTCGTAATCGCGCTGACGACGCCGCCCGTTTCCGGCTCTTCGGGCGTCGCCCCGCAGCAATACAACCGCCCGCGGCCATCGGGCAATTCCAAATATCGCGGCCCTCCGGTACTGCCTGTGGCCTGAAAACGAATGCCGTCCTCCAATTCCCACGCCAATTGATCGATAGAAAACGCACTGCAAATCACGAACGGCCGGTCAGCAGGCCCCCTCGACTCGAAGTACATGCGCCAGCCATTGCCCACACTGATAATCGACGGGACCAGCACCCGTCGCGACATGTGCGGAATATCCCGCTGCGGCGTCAGCCGAAAGCCCGGCTCCTTCTCGAAATTCACGCCATCGTCGGAGACCGCGCTCAGGATGTAGCCCTGGCAGTTCGGAAATGGCTTGCCGGGGCCTACCGCAGTGTAGAACAGGCGAAAGCCGCCGTCCGGCTTGCGCACGACGCACGGGCCCTGCAGCTTGCCACTGTCGAGGTCACGGGAAGGCACGAGCCGGATGCCGGGTTCTCTCTGCCAATTGTAGGTTATGCGCATGTGAGGTAGCGGATCAGTAACTATAAAACGAAGAGCCGCTAAATTAGCACTGGAAACTGTCAGGCAAAGCCCCACGCCAAAAGAGTGGATAATGGACTGTCAAGAATAAGCCGTCCGCGCCGTGTCTTTTATTTGATGGACAATATAATACCTGATCTTTGCGGTGGCGTTGTTGCCGCGTCGACAGTCTGCGGATACATCACAAACCGGAGCCATTCATGAAAATAAAAGACATCCGTCTACTACCGCTCTTCGGCGAAACCCCCGACGGCGGCTGGGACGATGCGTTCAGCGACCGCGAGCGCAACCTGATGACGCTGATCGAAATAATCACTGATGAAGGAATCACCGGCCTCGGCAGCGCCTACACCTCGGAAGCGCTGGTGGCAGGGGCTCTGACCGTCGTACGTCCATTCCTCTATGGTGCCTCAGCCCTGGATCCAGCCGCCGTCAGTGAAACGCTGCATCAGCAAACGTTCTGGCAGGGGCGCGGCGGTTCGGTCACGCATGCGATCTCCGGCATCGACATTGCGCTGTGGGATATCTTCGGCAAAGTCACGGGACAGCCAATCAGCCGCCTGCTCGGTGGCCGTTATCGTGAATGCATCAAGCCATACGGTTCGATGCTGATGACCGACACTCCGGAGATGATCGAACAACTCCAAGCCGCCATGGCACGCGGCTTCCGGGCCTTCAAGATTGGCTGGGGACCGTTCGGCCGCAAGGATCGGAGAACCGACGAGGCAATTGTCAAAGCCGCCCGAGATACCATAGGTCCGGATTGCGAACTCATGGTCGACGCCGGCGGTTCCGATGCCTTCTGGCCGCACGGCTACAAGTGGGCGCTCAACACCTCGAAGATGCTGGCCGACTACGACGTGACCTGGTTCGAAGAAGCGCTTCGCCCCGACGATATCGACGGCTATGTAAAACTGCGGGAACACTCGCCGGTGCCGATCAGCAGTTGCGAGGTGCTGACACGTCGACAATCCTTCATCGAATGGATCGAACGCGGTGCTGTCGATTATATTCAGCCCGACGTAACCAAGGTCGGCGGGCTGAGCGAGGAACATCGGATCGGCCAGTACGCCGATGACCACGCGATCGTGATGGTGCCACACGGCTGGAACACCGCCGTCGGCTTGGCGGCCGATCTGCAGCTCGTGGCGGCAGCAGCAAATGCGCCATGGGTCGAGTACATCACCCCGGCGCCGTATATCGAAGATATCTTCGCGGAACCGCTGACCATGGACGATAACGGTATGCTGCCAATTCCCGATCGTCCGGGGCTGGGATTCGAATGGAATCCCGATGGCATCGCACGGCATACGGGCGGCATGGCGTTGACACCCTCGACAAAGTAGACGGGGTCTTCCTGTGCCTTCGCCGGGGACAGCCGTTACGCGGAAGATATGCCGCTAATGATCACCGCTCGGCAAGCTTAGCACCGACAACGAACCATACACTGACACGGCAGCTATGATGAAAAACCTGCGGAAGTTAAGCGCATCACTGAGAACCGGCAAGATCACGCTGAGTCGTCTGATCAACGACGAATCGCTCTACATCGAAGTGGAAGACACGTTCAAAGATCTGCGCGGAGCCGTCAACGATTTCGGAGAGCAAATCCCGTTGCAAATCTTTGGCAGTTTAATTTTCCGTGGACCCTGATGGCAGCAACCGACTTCGATCAACTGGTCAAACGTGCGCTGAAACGCATCCCGGCGGAGTTCCGCGAGATCATGCAGCGCGAGAACATTGCCGTCGTCGTGCTCGACTGGCCGGATCCACAACTGGTCGAGGAAGTGCTCGGCGACAAAACAGATCTGTTGTACGGCCTGTTCACCGGCATCCCGCTGCCGGATCGCCAGACCCAGGACATGGAACTGCCGAACATAATCCATCTTTTCCGCGGACCGCTGGAGCAGGATTTCCCAGCCCCGGGCGAGCTCGAGCGTGAGGTGGCAATTACCCTGTTTCACGAGATCGGGCACTTCATGGGAATGGACGAGGAGACGCTCGAAAAACGAGGGTACGGGTGAATTCTGCGCCGTAATCTCACGCCTGATGATGACGTGAAAAATTACGAATGGGATGATCAGTCAGATTGCGACAGGAGCGTACGACGGGAACCGGCTCAAGCCCCGTGCGCATGACCATGCGCTGCGCATTGTTCGCAGTTGACCCAGTCGGAATCCCCGTCGGTGTAATACTCTTTCTTCCAGATCGGCAAACGAACTTTAACATTGTCTATGACGTAGCGGCAGGCATCGAAGGCTGGACCGCGATGTTCAGCGCTGACCCCGACCCACACAGCCATGTCGCCGATTTCCAGCATACCCGTG
The DNA here is from genome assembly GCA_003545375.1 of Lentisphaeria bacterium. Classification (GTDB taxonomy): domain Bacteria; phylum Verrucomicrobiota; class Lentisphaeria; order JABSQK01; family CAJWLW01; genus CAJWLW01. The sequence goes on along the minus strand of DPYP01000278.1, from coordinate 11,983 downwards.
CGATGAACACATGCCGTCTGGATTATGTCGAAGTGTTCTTTGGCTTCAGTGATAATCCGCGACGCTTCCGCCAGGCACAACTGCTCGTAGGCCTCGTACTCCAGCCGCAGCACCTCGCGGCCTTCATTGTGATTGCGCACCCAGCCTTCGAAGGTGACATAACCGCCAGCACGCACATCGGCGAAGCTCGACTTGAGATCAATAGCCTCGAGCGGGGTCGCGGAAAGTTCAAACATTGTCAGCCTCCGGCAACCGGCGGGATGAACACGATGGCGTCACCCGTCTGCAACGGTGTGCTCCAATCGCAGAACGCATCGTTGATGGCGACTTTCAGTGATTCCGTGCCCAGCTCGAACCCATGCTCTGCCTGCAGCTCGGCATACAAATCGGCCGCTGTCACCGCCGCACTCTCGAGCATCTCCACCGAGCACCCGCGCTGCTCTCGGAGAATCGCGAAATACTGGATGTTAAATGATTTTTTTTGCATGCGCTAAACTGTGGTAGCCAACGAGCCACTGCATTTCATCTGGGCCTCTACGCCACTTACTGTCGATTCCGCGAGCATCGCCGCGACCTCGGCCTCCGCCTGCGCAACGGTAAGCTCCGAGATCGCCCGCTGGACAGACGGCAGATACCGCGGTGCCAGACTGAGCGTGCGGATACCGATGCCCACGAAAAACGGGAGATAGCGAATCTCATGCGCCATTTCACCACACACACTGACATCGGTGTTGTGCCGCCGGGCAGCGTCGGCAATGCGTTTCAGCGCCCGCAACACAGACGGATGATGCGGCAAAAAGTAGCGCGCCACTTTCTCATTACTGCGATCCACGGCGAGCATGAACTGAATGAAATCGTTGGTGCCGATGCACATGAAATCCGCTTCCGTGGCGAGCTCTTCAATAATCTCGATTACCGAGGGTATCTCCAACATGATACCGATCTGCGGATCCTGGTAGTGCGGCACCCCCTCGTGCTCCAGGGCGGCAGCGCATTCGCGCACCACATCCCGCGCCGCCTGAAAGTCGTCGACCGCAGCGATCATCGGAAACATGATGCGCAATTTGATGTCACTGCCGACCGCAGCTCGCAGCGTCGCCCGGACTTGCTGCTGTAAAATGTTGCGATGTCCCAACGCAAAGCGAATCGAACGCATACCGAGGGCCGGATTGGCTTCCTTCGGATTATCGTAATAGGCCAGCACTTTGTCGCCCCCGATATCGAGAGTACGCAGACTCACCTGCTGGCCCGCGACCTTCCGAAATAGCCTCTGGTACACCGCGAACTGCTCTTCCTCCGACGGGAAATCGGCGCGCACAAGAAACGGGAACTCAGTGCGATACAGTCCGACGCCCTCGGATTTCATATCGTTGGCAAGCGTCGCATCGATCAGGAGATTGACGTTCGACATGAGGTGGACACGGGTGCCGTCCGCAGTGCGCGTCTCGGGCTGCATACGGGCTTTAAGCACTTCCAGGTCAACGGTTGCATCGCGCTTGTGATGCTCTACCAGATCGGCTGGCGGGTTCAAGTAAATCTCGCCGGTATGCCCGTCCAGAAGGATCTCGACGTTGTCACGCAAACGCATCAGCCGCGGCCGGTCGGCAATGACCATCGGGATGCCAAGCGAATTCGCCAGGATTGCGATGTGCGATGTCGCACCACCACTGACGAGAATCACACCGCCGACGTTCTCCGTCGATAACATGAGCATCTCGGACGGGTAAAGTTCGCGAGCAATGACGATGCGCCCCGAACAGTCAGTCGACGACTGCAGCTCTGCCCCAACCAGATTGTTGCACAGGCGCAGCGCCAGGTCCTCGACGTCCTTCGACTTTTCGCGCATGTACGCATTTTCGCTGTGGGAGAAAACATCGACGAACTCAGCAGCAACGTCCATCAAGGCCCGCGGCGGATTGACGCCCTGCTTGATACGGCGAACCATGGCGCCGGCGAATTCAGAATCCTTCAGCATCATCAGATGCGCGTCGAAAATCAATGCCGCCACACCCGACAGGCGCTCTTCGACGCGCGTCTGCAGCGCTTTCATCTGCTGCTCCGTCACGGCCATGGCACGTTCGAAGTCTTCCAGGTTGTAGGTTCGCACAAAACCGTGTTCGCGCATGATGCGAAAGGTCTTGTCCCGATCGAAGACAAAAGCGGGTGCCACGATGAATCCTTCCGCCGCCACCTGGCACTTGATCATCTGCAGGCCGGTAATTGTATCGGTCCCTCGCTGCTCTTTGCGGCGGGTCCGCATCGCCATCAGGATCCGAGCATTCTCAATCGCACTGGCGAGCTGCGATGCCGTGGCGCGCAAAGCCATACCATCGTTCTCGCTGAACGGGCGCCCGACCCGGCGCTGCACAACCAAAACTCCGATTTTCTCGATTCCACGGAGAATCGGCACCGCCAGGAAGGCCTCGAACGGCTCTTCATTGATGTCGTCGAAATGTTTGTAGGCCGGACTCTGGCTGGCCACCTTCTCGCACACAATCTGCCCGCGCTCCAGAACAGTTCCGACCAGGCCCTCGCCCAGGCGCAGGCGAATACTCCCGATAGACGACGGGTTGAGACCGACGGTCGCCTTCAACACGAGCTCGCCGACCGCTTCCTCGTAGACGTAGATCGTACAGACCTCGGCATCGATATGCCGGCCCACAGCCTCGACGATGCGCTGCAGAAAGGTCTCGATGTCCGCACTGCTGCCCAGCAGGGCGCTCAGTTCACCCACGTCGCACAACAGGCCTAAGTGATTTTCCTGCATCAGTTCATCCACAATCAACACCGCCAGACAAACGTTGGCGGCGATTAGTTAGACGGTTGGATAGAATCGCCCGAGCCCGGCAATATACCACACTGATCGGCTTCAGCCAATGCCTGCGGACACGCTATCTGGTCGTCTTTCAGCGTACAGGGTGTTTCCGTTCGGGGCCTATTTACAATCGCCCATGACATGCTAAACTATTCGCTCCAACACGCTTACAAGGCGATAGACACTCATTTGCCGCCTGGCAACTCAATTCCGCACAGGACAATCTACCATGGCACAGGATCTGATTCGGATCGGCATTATCGGCGCCGGCACCAACACTATCGACATGCATATCCCGAAACTGCAGGAGCTCGACGGGATCGAAATCGTCAGCGTCTGCAACCGCACTCGAGAGTCTGGGCAACGCGTCGCCGACCGCTTCGGCATCCCACAAGTCTGCGGACAATGGCATGAAATCATCGATGACGAAGATGTCGATGCCATCGTCATCGGTACTTGGCCGTATATGCACGCCACGCTGAGCTGCGCAGGACTGGAGAACGACAAGCACGTGCTGTGCGAAGCCCGCATGGCAATGAATGCCGACGAAGCCCACGAAATGCTCGATACAGCGCGCCAATTCCCCCACCTGATCAGCCAGATCGTACCATCGCCTTTCACGCTGACCTGGGATCAGACCATTCAGGATCTCATCGCCGACGGCTATCTCGGTGACATCTACTCGATCGAAATCCGCGGCGCCGCAGAGACCTTCGTCGACCCCGACGCAGTCCGTCACTGGCGGCAGGACTTTGACATGAGCGGCTACAACACGATGGCCATGGGAATCTGGTATGAGGCCCTCGCACGCTGGGTCGGACACGCCAGCCGGGTGATGGCAATGAGCCGCGTCTTCGTGCCCCAACGCCAGCATCAGGACGGCGGCAAGATGGCAACCGTGCGCGTACCCGATCACCTCGACATCCTCGCGACAATGGACTGCGGCGCTCAGGCGCATTTCGTCTTCAGCGGCGTCACCGGACTCACCCGGGACACCTACACCGCATGGCTCTACGGTAGCGAAGGCACGCTGCTGCTCGATATCGGCGCTGAAAAACTGTACGGCGGCCGTCGCGGCGACAAAGAATTGAACGAAATCAGTATCGAAGCGTCTAAAAAGAGCCATTGGCGTGTCGAAGAAGAATTCATAAATGCCATACGGGGTCTGGAACCGATACGGCTGACGACGTTCGAAGACGGCGTCAAGTACATGGAATTCACCGAGGCAGTCGCCGTCAGCGCCGCCGAAGCGCAGGCTGTTGATCTGCCCTTGTGACAATTCAACCAAACAAGAAGGAGCCATCCGATGAAACACACAACTCTCGCTCTCACCATCTGCGCTGCGTTTGCTTTGAATACCGCCGCAACCGCCTCCGACACCCGTAATCCCGAACCGGCCCCAGTCGAAGCAGTCAACGCCGAGGCCGAAAGCACCGAAGCCGAGAGCGCCGAAGCACTCACCCCCGGGCTGTACGCTACAATGAGCACCTCAAAAGGCGACATCGTCCTGGAACTCTATTACAAGAAAGTGCCGCTGACAGTGACCAATTTCGTCGGCCTGGCGGAAGGCAAGATCAAATCGATCCGACCCGAAGGCCAGCCGTACTACGACGGACTCATATTCCATCGCGTCATCGCCGACTTCATGATCCAGGGCGGCTGCCCGAACGGCAACGGGCGCGGCAACCCAGGCTATAAATTCCAAGACGAATTCGACCCGACCCTGAAACACTCCGGCCCCGGCATTCTGTCGATGGCCAACTCCGGCCCCGGCACCAATGGCTCGCAGTTCTTCATCACCCACAAGGAAACCCAATGGCTCGACGGAAAACACACGGTGTTTGGCAAGGTCGTGGACGGGCAAGACGTCGTTGACGCCATCGCCAAAGGCGACAAACTCGACAAAATTATCATCAAGCGCGTCGGCGAGGACGCCGAAAAATTCATCGCCGACCAAGCCTCTTTCGATAAACTGCTCGGGGACAAGTAATAGCACCCGGCCGGACGCCCACAACCACACGAGCCCCCATGAAGCGACTGACCGGCATCTCATTGGCCGCGGCATTTGCTTTGAGTACCGCCGCAACCGCCTCCGACACCCGTAATCCCGAACCGGCCCCAGTCGAAGCGGTCAACGCCGAGGCTGACGGCAAGCTTGCCGACGGGCTCTATGCTGTCATCGACACGAACCGCGGCAAAATTGTCCTGCGGCTCCACTACAAGCGTACCCCGCTCACGGTTACCAATTTCGTCGGCCTGGCGGAGGGAACGAAACGCTCGAACCGACAGGCGGGCGGGCCGTTCTACGACGACATGACCTTTCATCGCGTCGTCGATGGCTTCGTGATTCAGTCCGGCGATCCTCGCGGCAACGGCACTGGCGGCCCCGGCTACCAATTCGAAGACGAATTTCATGCGGATCTGAAACACACCGGCGCCGGTATCCTGTCGATGGCGAATTCCGGACCGAACACCAATGGGTCGCAGTTTTTCATTACCCACGGGCCCACGAAGCATCTCGACAACTTGCACACCGTGTTCGGTCAGGTTGCCAGGGGGCAGGACGTCGTCAGCGAGATCAAGAAAGGCGATGCCATGAATACCGTCCGTATTCGGCGCATCGGTACCGAAGCCGAGGCGTTCACGGCGACGCAGAAGGATTTCGAGCAGGCCCAGATCCGGCACCGGCATCCGAAAGCCGCGTTCACGGATTCGGGCATCGGGTACCTCATCGACGAGCCTGGGAAGGGCGAGGGATCGCCAGCTGTCGGAGCCCGGGTGACCGTCCATTACAGAGCCAGAATCTACGACACCGGCGAGGAGTTCGCCAATACCCGGGAACAGCAGCAACCGTACACATTTGTCGTTGGTAAAGGCCGCACTCTGAAAGCCTGGGACGAAACGTTGCCGACGATGACGCGCGGCGAGCACCGCACGATCTTCGTCCCACCGGAGCTCGCCTATGGCGCCAAAGGCCGACCGCCGCTGGTGCCCGGCAACCAGCTGCTCGTGTTTGAAATCGAGCTGCTCGATTTTAAATAGTCCGGCACTGTTCTTGCCATATCTTGATCTGTACTCCCTGTATCAGCCCCCCCTATCTCCCAGCCATTCCTCACTCTTCCTCTACTGTTCCCGTCAAAAACAAAAAGCCCCGGCTGCATCTCGCAGCCGGGGCTTTTCGAGTTTCAAACCTCTTCGATCAACCGATCGCTTCCGTGCCGGTCTCACCGGTGCGGATGCGATGGCATTGCTCAAGCGGCAGCACGAAGATCTTGCCGTCGCCGATTTTGCCGGTCTTGGTTGCTTCGGCAATAGCACTAACCGCCGGGTCGACAAATTCGTCGTTGACGGCAATCTCCAACTTCACCTTGCTCAGCAGGCTACCTACTTCCTTGTGGCCGCGGTACACCTCGGCTTCGCCTTTCTGACGGCCGCGGCCCATGACCGATGTGACCGTCACCAAGTGGACGTTTTTGCTCTCGAGCGCGTCGAGCACATCGTTCAGGCGATCCTGCTGAATTATGGCAGTGATGTATTTCATGATAGGGTTTCCTCTCAGTCCAGTGTGTTATAGGCATGCTCGGCGTGGTCGGACAAGTCCATACCCACACGCTCCGCTTCTTCGTCGGCACGCAGGCCCACAATAGCGTTAACGATCTTCGCAAGGATAAAGGTAATGACACCCGACCAGACGATTGTCATGACCACGGCCTTGATCTGCACAAACATCTGCCCGCCATTGCCGTAGAACAGACCGTTCGTGTCGTTACCTAACACTGCGTCTGTCGCCCACAGTCCCGCAGCCAACGCCCCCCACATACCGGCAACGCCGTGAACGCCGAAGACATCCAGCGAGTCGTCATAGCCCATCTTTGCCTTGATAACGGCAATTGCGAAATACGCACAGATACTGCCGCCGGCGCCCACACCGAGCGCACCCATCGGACTGACCGAACCGCAGGCTGGAGTGATGGCAACCAGACCTGCAACTGCGCCCGTGATCATGCCGAGCATCGTTGCCTTACCGGTGAGAATACGATCGATGAGCGCCCACGTCAGACCCGCTGCAGCCGTCGCGATCTGGGTCGTTGTAAAGGCGTTCACCGCAGAACCGTTTGCCGCTACAGCGCTGCCGGCATTGAAACCGAACCAGCCAAACCACAACATCGCGGCGCCGAGAACTGCAAAAGGCAAATTGTGCGGCGGCGAGAGTTTGTCCGGGTAGCCCTGGCGTTTCCCCAGCACCAGCGCCAGCACCAGCGCCGAGACACCGGCATTGATGTGGACGACCGTGCCGCCCGCAAAGTCCAAAGCACCTTGCTCCAGCAGACCGAAGAAGCTGCTCGCATCGCCATTGGACCACACCCAGTGGCACACCGGGCAGTAGACACAGATCAACCAGAGGCCCGAAAACACACAGAAAGACCCAAACTTCAGGCGCTCGGCATAGGCACCGAGAATCAGTGCCGGCGTAATGATCGCGAACATGCCCTGGAAGATCATGAACAATTGTTTCGGAATTCCCCCGTCAATGCCATTGACATCCTTCAAAAACAGATGCTGCATGGGATTGCCGACCAAGCCGCCCAACACGTTGTCGCCGAACGCCAGACTGTAGCCGACCAGAACCCACAGAATTGTCATCAGGCACATGCACATGAAACATTGCATAAGCACCGACAAAATATTCTTGCGACGAACGAGTCCTCCGTAGAAAAAGGCCAGGCCAGGCGTCATGAACAACACCAGCGCACAGGCTGTCAGCATCCAGGCGGTCGAACCGCTGTCAAGGTTCGCTTCCGGATCGACCGCCTCGACCGCCTCGACCGCTTCAGCAACCGCAGCGACTCCTTCCGTGACTGCTTCCGCGACAGCCGTATCGCCGGACGTCTCCTGCGCCATTGTCATTTGCACGCCGGCAAACACGAGGAACGCAAGCATTCCGATAAGTGCTTTGTATTTCACATCTCACTCCGTTGGTTCAAGAATTAAAAATTACTGACGACGCCCTGCCAACCGCAGCGCGGTCGAACAAAACGTTTTCTCCAGTACGCCCCCGAATACCTCCTCCGTTACGGTGTTTTGAATCGTCGGATGACGAACCGTGCACCTGTTTTCACCGAGCACACCAAAACTGCCCCACCCGTCAAACAATGATTGGATATGCTTAACGGTTGGTCTTGGTTTTTGCAAGCTCCGTCTTCAGGCCGGCATCTCCAGCCGGTGATCGCGACCAGATCGGCTTGCTCAGGGAAGCGGTCCTGGATCGCTGTGACAGGAGCGTTGTCACCGAGTAGTTTGCCGTAGTCCTCCAATTGGTTGGCTGCTGGTCATGATGTAGGCTTCAACGCGTGCTACCGCACCATCACTTCCAGCAAGCTGGTGCTTGACAGTGTTATGGACTGAATTGAAAGCATATCAGGTGCCGACCACAAGAATCTTTTCGCTATCTATCTTCAACTAAAGCAGTAATGAATAGTTTGGAATTTGCAAGTTACAAAAACGCAACAACATGTTTGTATCCCGTGGGTGCTACAGTACATTTTTGTATGACTTTATAAGTATGTCCCGTAGGCCAATTGTCTGTTCGTATAACCTCTTTTGGACGATCACCATAGTGAAAACTGCAACTGCAACTGAACTGGAAATTCTCTATCGCATCACCCAGGCTGTCATCCACGATCGCGATGTCAATTCCCTGATGCAGAAAGTGTTCGATATCCTCGACCTCGAAATGGGTATGCAACGCGGCACGCTCACGCTGCGCCGACCGTTCACCGATATCCTCGAGATCCAGGCTTCCAAAGGCCTGACGAAGCAGGAAATGAAGCGGGGACAGTACCGCATCGGTGAGGGAATCACCGGCCGCGTCGCCGCGACCCGCGAGGCCGCCCTTATTCCCGACGTCAGTACCGAACCTGATTTTCTCGATCGCACCAAAACTCGACGAAATACACAACTCGCTTTTCTGTGCGTACCAATCGTCCATACTGACGAAGTCGTTGGCACGATCAGCATCGATCGCCGGACAGGGCCTGAGGAGAAGCTGCAGAGCGATCTGGCATTCCTCAACATTGTCGCCAATGTCCTGGCAGAAGCTGTCTTTAATATCCGTATTCAGTTGGAGGAGCGCGAGAACCTGCTCGCTGAAAACCGCAAACTGCGATCCGAGCTGGCCGAGCAATATCGCCCGAGCAACATCATCGGCAACTGCCAGACCATGCGCCATGTCTACGGCCAGATTGCCCAGGTGGCCAAGAGCCCTGCCAGCGTTCTTATCCGCGGTGAATCCGGGACCGGCAAGGAGCTGGTCGCTCGTGCTATTCATTTCGGCAGCAACCGCAAAGATGGGCCCTTCATCGGTGTCAATTGCGCCGCCCTGCCAGAGAACCTCATCGAGAGCGAACTCTTCGGGCATGAAAAAGGTGCTTTCACCAGCGCCATACAGCAGCGCAAGGGCCGTTTCGAACTGGCCAGCGGCGGCACCCTTTTTCTTGATGAAATCGGCGCCATCGCGCCGAATGTCCAGGTGCTTCTGTTGCGCGTCCTGCAGGAACGTGTCTTTGAGCGCGTCGGTGGCTCCGAGGAAATTCGCGCCAACATCCGTATCCTGGCGGCCACCAGCCGCGACCTCGAAGCTGCAATGGCCGAAAACCGATTTCGCGACGACCTTTTCTATCGCCTCAATGTCTTTCCCATCCACTTGCCGGCGTTGCGGGATCGCCGGTCGGACATCACGCTTCTGGCGGACCACTTTCTCGACGTCTACAACAAGGCCTACAACAAAAAGATCCGTCGCATTTCGACGCCCGCCATCAATATGATGATGAGCTATCATTGGCCGGGTAATGTCAGAGAGTTAGAGAATTGCGTCGAGCATGCCGTGCTCACCTCGAACGACGAGGTCATCCACGCCTACAACCTGCCGCCCTCCCTCCAGACGGCTCGTGAGACCCACACTGAAATGATTCCGACCGAGGGCGCCAGCCTCGAAATCCTGGTCAATTCCTACGAGCGCGAAATTCTCGTAGACGCCCTCAAAGCCAGCCTGGGAAATTGTGCCGGGGCAGCGCGCGCTCTCAATACCACTCAGCGCAAACTCAATTACCGCATCAAGAAGCTCAACATCGAACCCGGCCGCTACCGCATCCGTACCTGATCCTTAGACTACGCCCAAAGCCGTGTCGCCCTGGTGGAAAAAATCCCCGCACCCAAATAGAAGGCTAAAATACGACCTGTCGGCACCCGCCTGGTTATTGCGGCTTGGCGGGTTTGATAATATTCTCAAGATAATCCTCGGGAGTCTTGAGATAGTGTGTACCTTCGATAGAACAGTCGATCATTTTGACCAGGGGCTCGAACCCAACGGTGTATAGATCACCCTTGACGGTCACCTTGTTCAGGCTGATATCGGGGGTGTAATCATTCGCAGCATCGTTGCCCTGGATGGCATTGATGCGAATGTCGCCGGCCACGGTTACGTTTTCCACGACAACTGAACGGACCGGCAGGAAATTGTAGGTCCAATCCCATGGACCGTCGGGGAAGTGGTGATCGTCGGCAATGTCCAGATAAAAGCCAATAGTCATAGACCCGAAATGTCCGCCGCTTATCAGCACGTTGTCCGGGTTCATCATTATTTGGAAAGTGCCAGTGTCGCTATAACAATCGATGCATTTCACATTCACCACCCGCTGCTGGTGATTGAATCCCTTGATCATAAATGCAGCCTTACCGGCGTTTTCCACCCGACACCGAATCAACTCAATGTTCTTGGTATCGTATTGCCCCCTCCGGGACCAATGGGGGCGGACAAAAAAACCATGTGCATCGGTATTGCGAACAACGCAGTCGATGACCTTGACGTTGTGGGCTCCCTCCTCGATTTCCCATCCCTTTACGCGGTGGCCGGGCAGTCCACCGTTTCGGCCGTGGCGGGAATCGGCGACCAGGCAACGGAGAAAAGTGATATTACTGGCCCCGCCATCAACGCGTTCAGGGGTCACGCCAAACCCGTCATGGTGAAACTGTGTCACCTTTACGTCCCTGGCCTCGCAGTTATGGGAGCCCAGCCCAAAGGTCATGCCCACAAATGATCGTTTGATTGCCACGTTGTCGATGAGCACCTTCTGCGCGTGGCCAACCTGTATGCCCCTGGTAACGCCGGCAATCTTGGCCGAGGCCTGCCAGGTGGCTGTGCCGTCGGTCTGCCCCCAATAGTTGGCATCGATGGTCAAACCAGCCACGCGGATATTCTCTATCGGATCGTCCCTTGTGCCGGTGATCTTGATAATATGAAGCATCGTTTCCGCGTCGGTTCGCCCCACTGCCGAACCGTCCTTCAGATATACCGTCGCTCCAGCACCTATCAGATGAAGATTGTCAGCGTGCAACTCGATCGAATCGCTGATGAGGTAGGGTTTTTCGGCTGGTGGGATGAGTATCTTGCCGCCCCCAGCTTCGGCTGCCCCTGCAATCGCCTTTCGGATGGCCGCCGTGCAATCGCTCTGTCCATCGGCTTTGGCCCCGTAGTCCGTCACGTCAAATACAGTCGAGCCGGCCTCTGCGGACATCGATGCCAAGGTCATGATCACTAAAGTGCATACGCTTTTTCGTTCGATCATCTTTTCCTTTCAGTGCTGCGAGCTAAAGCTATAGATAAAGTTTGGAGGGGCGTCCGCTATTTTCTGAAAAAAAAAATGCCGGCGACGTGCTACTCTCCCACAGCCTTCCGCTGCAGTACCATCGCCGCTGAAGAGCTTAACTTCCGTGTTCGGGATGGGAACGGGTGTGGCCTCTTCGCTAATGTCACCGGCAAATTCAAAAAAAGAAAACCGACAAGCCAGAAAGGCGTTGCAAGGTCAATGCAACTTCATCTCTTCAATAATCGCTTGCCTCTTTTCACCTGGTTCGCCTTTTGACAGGCGACCCAGGAAAAAAAAGGTGGTCAAGCCTCACGGCCGATTAGTACTGGTCCGCTGAAACCCTTACAGGTCTTACACTCCCAGCCTATCAACCCGGTCGTCTTCCGGGGGCCTTCAGTCGTGCCGAAGCACAAAGGGATACCTCATCTTCGGGGGGGCTTAGCACTTAGATGCTTTCAGCGCTTATCCTTTCGCAACGTAGCTACCCAGCACTGCTCCGTGGCGGAACAACTGGTACACCAGA
>DPYP01000380.1:4295-4447 GCA_003545375.1 Lentisphaeria bacterium | reverse complement strand
TCGGTCCGGGCCAGGCCGCGCGATAACAGGTGAAGCTGCGTGTCCAGGAACCCGATGCAGGAATACCCGGGGCCTTGTCAAGCATCGTTTCAGCCCAGATTAAGCGTCATTGCAACAAAGGACAAGGCCGGAATCTTGCAGTGTGCTTGGCC
>DPYP01000380.1:0-3905 GCA_003545375.1 Lentisphaeria bacterium | reverse complement strand
GTGAATTAACCGCTTTAGCATCTGGCCCGGTGAGGATCTCCGCGCTTTCGCAGGAGACAACAGTTTTGTCGGCGATAGTTACGCACACTTCTGCATTTTCATCCATGGCCCGATTGGTGAGGAACACGTGCAGCCTGTTTCCATCGAGTATGGCACTGGCATCGATATAGTGAACGCAGCCATTGGTGGCGCCCTCGTAGCTTGGGCCATCCACAGTGAGCCGAAGTGCAGCGCCGTTTCGTCGCTTCGAGAACATCTCGAACGGATAAAAGATGCTCTGGATCAACATGTCGTCGCCGCGGGTGTGAATCGGCGCCAGCACATTAACGATCTGGGCAATGTTTGCGATTTTGACGACGTCCGCATGGCGCACGAAACTATGCAGGAACCCGGCCACGACCAGCGCGTCCTCAAGATTGTACACCTCCTCGAGGAGATGCGGCGCAACCTTGCCCTGGCCGTCTGTCTCGTGGTTCTTGTACCACACGTTCCATTCATCGAAACATAGGTATGCACGTTTCGCGCTTCGGTGCCTGGCCTGGGCACATCGGCAGGCTGCATCCATTTCCTCGATCTGGGCATCAATGGCCGAGGTGACCGCAAGATAGTCCGGGGTGTCATCATTCAGATTATCGACAAAGCGATGCAAGCTGATGTAGTCGGCCAGATCGCCAAGCTGCGCCAGTACTTCCTGGTCCCAATCCATATAGGTCTTCAAGTTGATCCCGCACGAACCGCCGGCGACCAGCTCAATAGACGCGTCGACTTTCTTCATCATCTCGCCGGTCTGCCGGGCGCGAATGGCATACTGGTCGGCCGGGACATGACCGATCTGCCAGGGGCCGTCCATCTCGTTGCCCAGGCACCAGAGTTTGACGGCATGTGGCTGCCGGCTGCCGTTTGAATCGCGCATGTCCGCGTAGCGTGTGCCCGTGGGGCAATTGCAGTACTCGACCCAATTGCGGGCCTCTTCCGGCGTGCCGGTTCCAAGGTTGACAGTCAGCATGGGCATCCAGCCCATCTTCCGGCACAAGTGGATGTATTCATCCGTTCCGAATTGATTCGTCTCGACGCTCCGCCACGCCAGTTCCCGCACTGTCGGGCGTTTCTCGCGAGCACCAATGCCGTCTTGCCAGTGGTAACCGGAGACAAAGTTGCCGCCGGGATATCGCATCGAAGTCATATCCAGTCGCCGCAGGGCATCCAGGACATCCGACCGACATCCATCAGCATCGGCGTGCGGGCTCTCAGGGTCATATACGCCTTGGTAAATAGCCCGGCCCATGTGTTCGAGAAAGCCCCCGAAAATCCGGGGATCAACCGATGCAATCTGGAATTTGCTGTGTAAAACGATTTCCGTTCGTTTCATATCTTTCTCATTGCTCAACGGCGAATTCATCGACGTTACACGGCAGCAGACTGTACAATTGCAGCGTTGTGGACGTAATGACCGAGGTGACCGTGTCGAGGCTCCCGTTTATTGACCCCGCAGGTACGTTGAGAACGCCAATCAAGCAAAGACCTCGATAGTTTGCGTCATGTGAGCGCTCACAGCAAGGAGTTTGTGAATCATCCAAGCCAAGATAGCATAACCCGGACAAAGTAAAACGCTGCAGAATGACGGGGCGGAAACAGCATCCCACCAGTGAATTCGTGGAATCACGGTGAGCAGGTCGAATTTATGGTCGCCTGCGATCATAGTACACGCCCGCCGACCAGACCACACATCTACTACCGGAGTTCAACATGCCACCATTCAGTTTCGCCTACATCACCGATCCACAGATCGGCATGAACAGTAGCTGCCGGCGCGGCGCGGTCGGATCCCTGTAAAGGAACACATCGATATGCAATTCGCGATCAATCCGATCACTAACGTTAATTACGATTTCGAGAGCAGTGTCAACGCCTATCATCAAGCCGGCATTTCGGCAATGGAGATCTGGATTGACCGGCTCGACGCGTTTCTCGACGGACGTGAGCTCGACGTTGCGGCAGATTTCCTGGCCGAGAAAAACATGACGCTGGCCTCGTCCATCTGCGCCGTGCAAATCATGCTCCGCGACATCACCGCAGCCGGCGATGATTTCGTCGAGTTCAAACGCCGGCTGGCAATCACCCGCGACTTGAACTGCCCTACCCTGCTGTTCATCCCGGAGAATCCGGATGAGCCGGACCGCAACGTCTACGGCACCTGCGAAAAGAACCTCAAGAAAGCAGTCGAAGTCGCTGCCGACTACGGGGTCAAGCTGGCGTTGGAATTTCTGCAGGGCAACAAACTATGCGGCACGCTCAACACCGCCAAGCGCATTGTGCGCGATGTCGACCATCCGAATCTCGGGCTGTTGATCGACCTGTCACATCAGTGGATGGATCGCAGTGACCTGAGCGACATTGCCGACCTGACCGCCGACGAACTGCTGATCGTCCACGTCGACGACATGCTCGAAGGACCGCCGGAGACCCTGATCGATCACGATCGCACCTTCCCCGGTGAGGGCCGTGGCATCGATCATTCGATCATCCCGGCCATTCAGGCGACCGGCTACGACGGCTACTGGTCGCTCGAGATCTTCAACCATGACATCTGGAAGCAACCGCTGGACGAAATCGTATCGGCATCGCTCCGCAGCTTCAAATACATGCAGCAACGATACGGGTGAATCGTGCAACAGCGGGACGCCGGCAGCCAATGCGGCGAGTACAGCATGCCGTGTTGTTCGCTACTGCCTGGACGAGCTTATGCCCGTGCAAAACGAGAGTAAAATGCACAATCGACCACGCGTATTGCTGCTCGGTGATTCAATCTGCGGCAGCTACCAACCGCTGGTGGCAAAGCTGATGGCCGATCGCGCCGATGTTGTCGGCCCCGACGAAAACGGCCGGTTTGCCGCGTACACCCACTCCCGGCTCGCGGGATGGCTGGCCGAGCTGGGACAACCGGATATCGTCCACTGGAACAACGGGCTCTGGGATTGCGGGCACTGGTGGGAACGTGAGCCGAAACAAATTCCGCTTGATGAGTATGTCTCGACGCTCCGCCAGATACTGGACGACTTGCGGGCCCTGACACGATCAATCATCTGGGCAACAATCACCCCGATCCATGAGGACCGGATTGCCGATCAGTACGGATTCAACTGGACAAATGAAGAAATCGACACCTACAATGCAGCGGCCCTGGCAGTAATGACCGCGGAAGGCGTTGCCGTGAACGATCTGCACACTGTGGTGAAAGCCGATGTCAGGGAGAATCTGGGGGAAGACCTGCTGCACCTGTCGGAACGCGGGCAGCAACGATGTGCCGCAGCAGTCGTTGCCGCGATCGATCGGATGATGGAAGGGTAATGGTCTAATGGTATACTCCAACACTTGCCGCCAGGGGCGGATCCGCCTCCACCGCTCCAACACTCACCACTCGAAGATTACCGGATGACCAGACGACATACAATCCTCATCATCGTCGCTGCAGCGCTGCTCCGCTGTACGGCTGTTGATAGTGCGCCGCGTTTCGTCTACCTCACATGGCAAGGTGATACCAGCACGACCGTCACCGTCTACTATCACACCGACGCGGCAGCCGATGACAGCACCGTGCGCTACGATGAACAACCCCGTGGCGGGCGTATCGATGATTACGCCTTAACTGCACACGGCGGTCGGCACCAGATCGAGGGCCTCGCCGACAGTCGGACAATTCACGTCGTCGAGCTCAGCGGGCTCAAGCCGGCGACACCCTATTATTTCGTTGCCGGTGATCTCGAAAACGGTTTCAGCGACGAGCACAGTTTCCGCACGATTCCGAACGACGGCCAGCCCATCCGTTTCGTTGTCGGCGGCGATATGGGGATCCTGCCGGACGTCGGCGAGCTGATGGCCCGGGCAGGTGCGACCGACCCGATGTT
>DPYP01000150.1:22922-24080 GCA_003545375.1 Lentisphaeria bacterium | reverse complement strand
TTTTTTTTTTCGTATACCATGAATGTTGTTGAGGGAAAAAGATTTAAAATAAAACATGGGCATAAACCCAAAACACTGAAGGAGAATCCAACCATGAACACGATGAAACAGACAATAGCCGTAATGGCTGTAGCACTTGTGGGGCTGTGGACAGTCAACGCCACGGCGATAACGTGGACGCACGCATGGGACGGCACAGGCAGTCCGGTTACGGATGGTTTCTTTACAAGCGGGGATCACGGTGCTTTCCAGAAGAACAACGCCATCGGCGTCCCGGGCGACCACCCGGGCTGGATGACCCTCACCGGTAATCCAGGCGGTTTTTTAACAAGATACTTTCTTACTGAAGGCGACTCTGTTACCAAAGCCGACGGCTGGACGGTGGAGTTCGGAATGATGGGGCACTCGGGCGCAGGCGGCAATTTCAAGGAGTTTTTGCAGTTTGCTGATGACGACACCTACGTCGCCATCCGGATGGCTTACGGGACTGGCTATGGTAGTGTTGATGGTGGTACTGGTGGGGCAAATCCCACGGCCTCTGCCGATGGGCGGGACTATATTGAGCTGGGCGGGACTGATCCAGCCGCCGGTTGCACTTTTCCTTCACAGCGAAGCCAGCCCACGGTGCTGAATCTTCGCGATTATCACGTTTTTCGCCTGGTGCGGAATGCGGGAGCGGATACGGTGCAGCTCTATATCGACGGCAACACAGAACCGGCGATCGACTTTACTCCGCACGCCTGCGTGCTGCCGTGCTGCGATGGCGGCAACGTTAACCATATCTTCTTCGCCCCTTCAACCTTTGAGTGTGCGGTTGATTACATCCAGTTCGCCCAAGGCGGTCACGCGCCAGGCGCCGCTTCATCTGACGGCGGCGGCGGCGGGCTGAGTGAAGAAGAAGTACTGGACATAGCTGAAAATGCCGTCACAGCGGCGACGAGCGGCATGGGTATAGGGGGCACCACTACTGTTGCAGGAAGGAGCGTCGCGCCAGCGATCGGGACGGAGAACTGGGACTTCTACTGGGACTGCACAGGCGGCACCCACATAACGCAAAGTTTTTTCACCGCCGGTGGCTGGAACAGTGCCATGTTCAATTCAGACGACATTTTCTCCAATCCCGACCTATACCCGGGGTGGACTACTGCCAACGGTAAT
>DPYP01000150.1:22262-22612 GCA_003545375.1 Lentisphaeria bacterium | reverse complement strand
CTGGCGGGGCGTGGTATTGGTACCCCGAGCCGAGAGACGAGAGTCCGATTACGGCGGCAGCCGGCTCTACGGTGGAGTTTGCCTTCATTGGGATCAACAACAACCCACCTGAGAAGCAAATGATTTGTTCCTGGGGCGATGACGTCAGTCCGTTCACTCTCTATACCAGCAGCGACGGCGGCGTCTATATGCACCATGACTCACCGGGGAACGACTCGGAAGTGTTGCTGCTGACCATGGCGGATTACAACGTATTCCGTTTGGTACGTGAGCCCAACGCCACCCAGGTCGATTTGTATATGAATGGCGGCCTGAATCCGGCATTGTCGCTGCCACTGACGGGCTGTAGT
>DPYP01000150.1:21682-21921 GCA_003545375.1 Lentisphaeria bacterium | reverse complement strand
TGCGACGGCGGCAATCTAAACTACCTGGGCGTGGCCAGTAGCAGATACGAAGCGGCTTGGGACTATGTCGGCATGAAGTCCGGCGCGGAAACACCGCTAGGTACGCAGATCGCCAGCTCCGTCGGCGATCTGCCTCCCGGCCCGGCCGGCGCGGACGGCGCTGCCGGCGCTGATGGCGAGCAGGGGCCGCAGGGTAAGCCGGGCGCGGACGGCGTTGCCGGCGCGGACGGCGCTGCCGG
>DPYP01000150.1:0-21353 GCA_003545375.1 Lentisphaeria bacterium | reverse complement strand
GGCGCTGCCGGCGCTGCAGGTGCTACAGGTGCAGACGCGCCGTGTGCGGCATGTGCAGACGTGACGGTCGTCGTGTTCGACGCGCTCTGCAAGCTGACCAGTCCGACTTCGCTTCAGGAAGCCCTCGATTGCGGTGGCGTCCTGGCGAGTCTGGCATTGCTCGGCGTGAATCCCTGCGAGGGGACAACCTCTGACTGTCACGACGAAGTCATGGCGGGCTTGACCACGCTGGTTCAAGAAAAACTGTCTGAGTAATTAGGCGGAAACCGAATAAATTCGATTTGAAAAGCCCGGCAGGTCCCTGCGACTGCCGGGTTTTTTTGTGCGGCGGGAGAATGGGGTAATTTCAACAGCAGTTCGTCAGCATGAGGCCGCTTCGCGATCCGTTGAATTCGCCGGACATATCGCACCACCCGTTGCCGCTTCACGTGTATTGCGGAACACGTCGCGCACTCACTCGAGTCCCGATACCTACAGTACAGAGATCTCCTGTCAGCGTAAATGTGTGGGGCGCTTGATCACGGTCTTTGTGGCGTGACGAGGCTGCCAACGAGTTCCGCGGCCCCTTGAACGCCCAAGACGACTGCCTACCTTACACGCATGTCTGCCGACACCACCAAACCATTCTCCGCCGTCCGCGCCATCTGCATCGGCTCAGTCCTCCTGGTTGTCGGTGCCTTCTGGGTTGTGGTGCAGGAGATCCTGCTCAACGCCGGCAACATCTCCGCCAACGCGCCGCCGGTGGGCGCTGTCGGTCTTTTTCTCGGTGTCCTGACGATTGCCGTGCTGCTGGGCGTCATCCGGCGCAGATGGGCCCTGGACCGCCGTGAACTGCTGCTCATCTACTGCATGCTCATCACCTTTTTTCCGCTGGCGTCGCAGGGGCTCTGGCAACGATTTGTCGGCACCATGATCAGTGCGCGCACCTTCACGGCATACACCATGCCGATGCCGGGCTACATGGTCCCGCAGGGTGCCGACAATCTGATTCGGAATCCTGCCTTCGAAGATGGCCTCGAAGGTTGGGAAGGCGATTTGGAAACGACGGAAGTCACCGAAAACAACCGCCCGGTTCCGGCTGTTTTGTTCGCCAACAATTCACCTGATTCCGTCTGTGACCTGAAACAATTCATCCCGCGCCGCGCTGCCGATGGCAGCGACCTGTTCGGTCCCGGTCAGGTCATGCGTATCGAGGCCCGCATTCGCCCGGTCACCCTCAAGTCCAGTGCCAGATTTCGGGCCGACATCAGCGTCGACGGCCATCGCTGGAAAGATGCGTCGCTCAGCATGCCGAGCTGGCTGCAGCTTTCGCAGCTCAGCCGGGAAACTGTCGATGGCACCGGCCTGGAGACGATGATCGCGCCGATGGTGAAACTGCCCTACGGCATGGGCGACGGCCTGTGGCTGCGCTTGCGGCTGATCGGGGAAGGACAATTGGCGCTGGCACACATCAGTTGCATCAGCAACGAGGGTGTTGCGCGTTTATTGGAGGGCAGCGAGGAAATCGACGCCGCTTATTTTGACGCCGTGCCGCGTGACGGCAAGGCACGATTGTTCTCACGGCCAAGCGGTTTCTGGCCACGGCTCAAGCATACCCTGACCGGTTACATACCGTGGGATATGTGGCGGCGTCCGCTGCTGTCCTGGGGCCTGCTCTGGACCGCCATGTTTTTTGCGATGTACGCGGTGGGCGCGATTCTGTTTCGCCAGTGGTCCGAACATGAGAAGCTGACATTCCCGTTGACCGTGCTGCCGCTGGCCCTGACCGAACCGGATACCGACCGGCCCGGCGGTCTGCCGAAGATCCTGCGCAGCCGGGCGCTGTGGGCCGGCGTTGCAACAGCCTGTGTTGTCTATGTCTTCAACGGCCTGCACTTCTACAACAACAACATGCCGGGCTTTCCCACGAATGTGGATCTGGCGCCGTTGTTCGCCAAGCCGCCCGGGCGCGCCTTATTGGGGGACGGCAATGGCCTGGTGCTGCGCATCGTGCTGCTGGGAATCGGCGTCGCCTATTTCATGGATTTGAACATGTCGTTCAACCTCTGGTTCTTTTTCGTGGCCTGCAAGCTGTGGATGCTGATCCCGTTTTATCGGGGTACCCTCGATCTGTGGGCGTGGGAGGGCGGGCCGAGCAACGGACAGGCCTTGTGGTATCTGCAAGGGATTGGCTCGGCAATCGGTATCGTACTCATCGCGTTGTGGCTGGCGCGCAAACACCTGTGGCGCGTGCTCCAGAGCCTCTGGCAGCCGCGATCGAAGATCGATGACGCAAACGAACCACTGCCTTACCGCGGTGCGATATTGCTGCTGCTGACAAGTTTTGTGCTGCTTGCCGTCTGGGGGCACATTTCCGGCGCCGGCTGGTGGTTCGGCGTGTGGGGCATGGGGCTGATGTTGGCTTTTGCGATGATGGCCGCACGGGTCCGGGCGGAGTGCGCGGCACCCGGCATGTGGATCGTGCCGGCGGCGCCGGTGATCTTGTTGATCACGCTGGGCAGCATGGTACAGTTCGGCGTGCTGCCGATTTCGTACATGGTCCTCATCGGCAGTTTCATGTGCGTGGGCTACTTCCTGATGATCATGCCGGCGCTGATGGAGACGTTTCAGATTGCCAGGCTGACATCGATTCCGCGGCGCGCTGTGTTGTTTGCCATGATGATCGGGTTTGTCGTTGCCGTGGCATCCGGCGGTTACATGCTGTTGAACTGGGGCTATGCGCAAGGATTGACAAGCATGCGTGGCAGCCTGCAGGACGAAGTCGGCTGGGCCGGGGTGGCAGGGACATACACCGGAGAAGGCGTGCTCTGGCGCTTTCGGCTGGAACAGCAGACCAGTCGCGATACGCTGTCGAAGCGGGAGGCGTTTGCAGACCGCCTGGCGGCAGGTGAAACGTTGAACTCAGAAGAGCAAAAAACCCATCAGCAGGTAACCGGTTGGCAAATCAAGAAGCAAAGCGGCATAGCCGGCCTGGCGCTGCTCTTCACGTGCCTGCTCGGTGGTGCGCGCCTGCTCTTTCTGAACTTTCCCTTTCATCCCGTGGGTTATGCCCTCGCCACGACACAGGTGATGACCTACTTCTGGTTCAGCATTTTCCTGGCCTGGCTGGCCCGGTTCATCGGCCTGCGGCTCGGGGGCGTGCGGTTCCTGAAGGAAAAAATGCAGCCGTACATGATCGGCCTGATTGTGGGCAGTGTGCTGGCGTTGCTGTTGTGGGATCTCGTGGCAGTGCTCAAGATCATGAACGGCTTTACCGGCAAGGTGTATGTGACATGGTGAGACGGCGACGATACGTGATATAAACCGACATGCGAACTATCATCAAAATCCTGATCGGCCTGCTGCTCAGCACCGCGGCGATCCTCGCACTCGCCCTGCTGAGCTCGGGTACAAGCGGCGTGCGCCAACGCATGCCGCCGGTCGAGGCGACGTCGGCACTGACCGCGGAAAAGGTTGTCGTCGGCATCACGTCGGCATCCCTGCAACGCCACCTCGACGCCTTCTCGCAGTACCCGACCCGCATGGCCGGCACGCCGGGCAGCGATCATGCCGCCCGCCACATTCGCGAGACGTTTGATCGCGCCGGCCTGCAGGTTCTCGAACAGTCCGTTCCAATCACCGTCCCGGTCACCCGCTACTGTGAAATCCTGGATGCCGACGGCAATCCCGTGCCCGGTGTGTCACTGCATCCGTTCTGGCCGAATGTGGCGCGAACCTGCACGATACCGGAACCTGGTTTGAGCGGGACCGCCGTTATCCCGCCACGGGGCAGTGCATTTTTCTACGGCTTCAAAGGGTACGATCCGGCTGAGACAATTCCGGTGATCCGCACGAGCAATGCAGAGCAATGGATCGGCCTTGCCGACGCCGGCTTCGAGGCGATCGTGTTTTTCGACGACGCCTCCGTGCAGACGCAGGACTACTTCATGAAGGAGTTGGACATCCCGGCGGACATTCCGCGCTTCTATCTGCAGGGCGACCCGAAAAAGCTGGACGGCCAAAGCATTCGTATTCGATGCCGGGTGGACTGGCAGACCTGTCATGTGCCGCAGATCGTCGGTGTGCTCGAACCGCCGAAGCCGCCGCCGGTTCGCGAAGGCGTGATCGTGACCGCCCACTACGACAGTATCGGCTGCGTTCCGGATGTTGCGCCGGGTGCGGAGGAGGCAAGC
Source organism: Lentisphaeria bacterium (assembly GCA_003545375.1). Taxonomy (GTDB): domain Bacteria; phylum Verrucomicrobiota; class Lentisphaeria; order JABSQK01; family CAJWLW01; genus CAJWLW01. Next base: position 17,181 of record DPYP01000150.1, on the reverse strand, counting down.
TCCCTGGCGGGTCTGCTTGCGCTTGCGGAGTTTGCAGCGGGTCAACGCGAGCATCTGCGCCGGCCCATGCTCTTCGTGGCCCTGGCCGGACACGGCCAGGCCTGCGCCGGCGCCCGCTGGTTTGCGCATCTCTGGGGTGCCGCCGGAAGTGAATCAGCCACCGCCAATCGGACACAGGATGAATTACTCGCGGTCGAGCGCCGATTCGAGTTGTGCAAGCAGCAGCAGGCGCTGATGACTGACGATGGCTACTGGGCCATCCTCAGCGACGACAAAAAAAGTCGCGCCGCCGAGCGCGCATTCTGGAAGCAGCAGGCGGGTGCACTCGAATCTGAAATGGTCCATGATGTCCGTGCCTTGACCGACCGGCAAATCGAAGCTGCGCAGGAAGCCATGATCAATTGCGATCTCGATCGCAAGCGCGCGATGGTCCTGGACACGGCGGAACAATCCGATATGCGCCCGGCGCTCGAGGCGGTGTATCAGGGCGCGCGGGAAACGGTCGAGCGCCGCCGCATCGCGGCAACGGCCACCCTGTTGGAAATGAAGGTCTATCACGGACTGGCCCGCGAAGGCGATCTGTGGATGGCGTTGAAAGAGCGGCTGAGTGCAAAACACGACCGGCTGCAGGCCGAGATCTGGCGCCTTGAGCAGGCACAGCAGGTGCAGCAGGTGCTGCACGGTTTGGACAATCATTTCGTGTTCAGCCTCTCCTACACTTCCGGTGCGCCGGGCACCAGTATTGTCGCGCATTATCCGGAAACCGCCATGCGTCACGGTGCCCGAAACTGGTTCGGCCAGATTGCCGCCCAGATTGCCGAAGACGCGCGACCGCTGCTGCCGACACTGGCCGGGGTTGCGCCCGGCGATGAAACCGCCCAGGTATACGCCAGGGGGTTGTTGATCAATCGATTGAGTGAGCCCGGCTCGCAGTACCCGCAGAGCGAACTCGATGGCGGCTCGATGGAGTTTCCGTTTACCTATTATTACGAGTACCTGGCGATACTGGCGGAGGGCCGGCATGCGATGACCTGGTGTACACCCCTCGATCAGGCCCGGCAAATCGGCACGCCACAGGACACATTCGATCGATTGAACATCGACAACCTGGTGGTCGCTACGCGCGTGGCAACAGCTGTCACTACGCGCGTGGCTGCCGGGCACGTACAACTCAATCCGGCTGAGCACATTGCCCGTACCAAACAAGCCAACGGCCAGGTGCTCCAGGCCGCCGACGCAAGCAGCGCCATCCCGACCCGGGGCGTGCCCGGGGCCGTTGTCGTGGCGCGGCAGTACAGGCGAATGTTTGTCGGTGGCGTGCGCCTGGAAGATGTCACCATCACCGACGACCGCGGGTACTTCCGGTTGCCACCGAGCGACAGCATCAAGCCGGCACGCCAGTTTCTCGCGTTTCGCATCGATGCCGAATCGGGCAGCATCATCGGCGTCAATGACATGGGCGAGAAAGGAGAAGGCAGCTCACCGACGACGCGGGCCTGGAACAATTTCGACAATCCCCTGCGCATGGTGTTGTTCCGCTGTGCACAAACGGACATTTTTTACCCGCTCCATCCGCTGCAGGGCACCGAGCTGGGATCGGCGTTTGCAGTTGACCGGGCGAGCCTCACAACGCCGTTGTCCCATGGGGTTCGCCGGGGTAATGAACTGGATAATTACTGGGGTACGGTGCGGATTTTTGGCCAGGGCTACAGCTTTTTCAATCCGCCGGCGACGCGATTGTACTTCGGGATTCGCGACGCGAGCCTGCTCGATCCGACGCTGCAGGCTCTTGGCACTTTCCTGGTGGGTGCCGGCGAGCTGCCTGCGGAACCGCCTGCCGACAAGACGATCTGGGGCCCGGGCTACCTGGCGGCGGACACGAAGTCCATTCGGATGTGGCCGCGTCATGCGGCCAACGCAATGGCGACAATCAACAGCCATCGCCTGGCGCGTCAGCAACGCCATCGCGTCGCCGACCCGGTCGTTCTCCAGCAGCAGGAAACAGCCACTGCGACGAACAAGAAGGCGCTTGCCCACGCGGCTGCCGGCGAGTATCCGGAGGCACTCAGCGACGCGCTGGATTCGCTGGCGATTTCCATGCAGGTCTATCCGCGGATCGGTGAGACGGAGCGCGACGCGGTCATCGCCGTCATCATGTACCTGTTCCTGCTCATCCCGTTTTCGATTTTCCTCGAGCGCCTGGTGTTCGGCTTTGCCGATATCCGCACGCAAGTGACGACGGTGGTGATCATTTTCATCCTTGCTTTCGGTCTGCTGCGCATCATGCATCCGGCATTCGAGCTGGTGAACTCCGGGTTGATGATTCTGATCGGCTTTGTCACACTGGCAATGTCGATCTTCGTGACCTTCTTTTTGTTCGTCCGATTTCAAAACAACATCAAACAGCTGCGACTGCATCTTCAGAAGACGGCGGAAGCGGCGGACGTGAGCCGCTTGTCGGCAGCCGGCACGGCGTTTGTGCTGGGTATCAACAACATGCGCAAGCGCAAGGTGCGCACGGCATTTACCTGTGCCACACTGGTCCTGCTGACTTTCGCACTGTTGTCGCTTACCGCGGTCGGCCGGCAGTCGACCTTCAAGAAGATTGCCGTCGGCAACTCGGCGTACACCGGGTTGCAGATTCGTGGCCACAACGGTGCTGCGGTCCCGGGTACGGCATCGTTATTGGAGCGATTCGGCCAGTCGTTTCCAACCAGCCGGGTGGTGTGGGACGAGTACTATTATCATACACCGAAAGGGGAGACGAAAATTTCGGTCGTGCACCCCTCGCAGCACTCGCTCGGCGAGCATCCCGTTTCGCAGGTGACAAAGATCGTCGGGCTCGATCCGCAGGAGCCCGAAGTGACGCCGGTGATGGATGCGTTGTTGTATGGCCGCTGGTTCAAGACCGATTCGGAACGTGCCTGTATCGTCCCGCTGCGGGTCGTTCAGCGGCTCGGTATCAGCCGGGAATCGGTCGAGTCCGGCGAGGCCAAGGTATGGCTTACCAAAGGTCAGATGCAGCTGTCGGTCATCGCTGTGTTCGACCCCGCGATCATGGATACGATTCGCGATCTCGACGGCAACAGCTTCCTGCCGTACGACGCCGCCGTGAGACGCGGCGGCGAGGCGGGCGACGCGCTGCTGGCGCCGGCGCAGTTTCCAAGGTTCCCGGCCGACGAGGTCGCCTTTGTCAGCCCGCGACTGATCCCGACGCCCGATGTCTACCGGGTGGCGGTCAATATGAACGACGTGCCGCCGGAGCAGGCGATGACAGAGATCAAGGACTATGTCCAACGATCGACGGACTTTGTCTATTACGGCATCGGCGGTGTCGCGTATATGGGCCGCATTTATCACGGGACACAGATCCGCGGGCTCGGGGATGTTCTGGTACCACTGTTGATTGCGGCGGCCATCGTGCTCAACACCATGCTTGGCAGTGTGTACGAAAGGGCGGACGAGATCGGGGTGTACAGCGCGGTCGGGCTGTCGCCGACTCATGTGCATTATCTGTTCCTGGCGGAAGCATGCGTGTACGCGACGATCGGCGCTGTTGGCGGCTATCTCTTCGCCCATGGCCTGGGTGCTGTATTGGGTGCTGCCGGCCTCGCCGGCGGTCTCTCGTTCAACTACACGACGCTGTCGACGGTGTACACGACAGGGGCCGTGGCGGTCGCCGTATTTTTGTCCACCCTCTATCCCGCGCGCAAGGCGGCGCGCATGGCGATGCCATCGGAAAGCACAACCATCACCGTGCCCGAAGCGGTTGGGGATGTCATGGAGATCGAGCTGCCGTTCACCTATGTCGAGCTGGATGCGGTCAGCGTCGTTCCCTATCTGTATGACGTTCTTGAAGATCACGGCGAAGGGTCGGCCGGCGAATTTTATTGTCAACTGCCGACATTGATCGAAAGCGGGCAGCACGCGGGCAGTTTCGACTCGTCGCCGGAGTATGGCGTAGAAGCGCGTTGCTGGTTAAAGCCGTACGATCTCGGCGTCAGCCAGCAAATGACCTTCATCGTGCACGAGACGGATTCACCGGGGATGTGGAGCTGTCATTTGCAGTTGCGGCGATTGACCGGTGACGTAAGTTCCTGGCGCCGCGGCAATCAATTGTTTCTGAAGATCCTGCGCCGGCACCTGCTGGCCTGGCGCGGTCTGGAAGACGAACAACGAGATGAATACCTTGTACGCGGAATGGCCGCGCTCGGTATACCGCTGGAAAAATTTGTGTAGGCGGGGCATCGGCTTTCGGGACATGAAATTCGAACCCTTTATGAGCTTCTGAAAGCCGGGACTCGGGCCAAGGTCGGGCAGTCGAAGGAAAACTCGAAGTGAACGGCCAACCACCTGAAGGCGGAACGACAAGCGAAAGCTGAACCATGGCAGATCCCAACCAACCGAGCCCGGACACGCGCCGCAGCGGCGATGCGGAGCTGGAAGAGTACCGCACACTGATGGAACCGGCGCGGACGTTCCGCGACGGCTTCGACACCAGCAGCGTTGTCGGCGCGTTGTTCTGCGGATTTCTCATGGTTCCCGGGGCGATATATCTGCAGCTGATCATCGGGCAGAGCATGGGCCCGGCGGCGACCTGGGTAACCGTCATCCTGTTCATGGAAGTCGGGCGCCGGGCGTTGAAGAAATTCGATCAGGCACAGGTTGTCGTGCTGCTGATGGTGGCTGGTACGATGGTCGGCGGTGTCGGTTATTTTGGCGAGCTGGTGTGGCGGGCGTATCTGACGACGTCCCAGGCATCGCAGGATGCCGGGCTGGTCGGTCAGTTCCCGGATTGGTGGATTCCCCCGCCGGATTCGCCGGCACTCGCCGAGCGCACCTTCCTGCACAGCCACTGGCTGGTACCGGTGGGTATCATGGTTGTGTTGACCGTCATCGGTGCGATAAACGCCTACTGCATGGGCTATGTCTTTTTCCGCCTGACCAGCGACGTGGAAGAGCTTCCCTATCCCATGGCGCCGGTGGATGCGATGGGCACCCTCGCGCTGTGTGAAGGGGAGACCGGGGAATCGACCTCCCGTTGGACTGTGTTTACAACCGGCGCCATGATCGGTGTCGGCTTCGGGATCGTCAATGTCCTCATCCCTACAGTGACCGGCGCGATGTTCGACGAGCCCATCATGCTGCTGCCGCTGCCCTGGCTGGAGATGACGCCGTTGACCCAGTCGCTGCTGCCGGCGGTTGCGTTCGGCGCAGTGCTTGAGCTGGGTCTTGTTTTCGTCGGCATGGTGTTGCCGTTCTGGGCGGTCATGGGTACGGCCGCGGCCGTGCTGCTGACCATGATGCTCAATCCGCTGCTGTACAATATCGGTGTCCTGCACACCTGGCAGCCCGGCATGGACACTGTGAATACCATGTACGCGAACAGCCTGGACTTTTGGTGGAGCGCCGGCATGGGTGTGATGCTGGGGCTGGCGGCAGTCAGTATTTTTCAGACCGTGACCAGCTTGCGGCGGGCAAGGCGCAACAAGCGCTCGTTTTCCAGTGACCTGCCGGAGGGCCGCGGGGATTTCAAGATCCGATACGCCATCGGGATCTATGTGTTCAACAGTTTGATCATCCTGGCGCTCTGCTGGGCGCTGCTGCCGGGCTTCCGCCACATGATGTGGCTGATGGTGATCATTGTTTTCGTGTACAATCCGCTGATCTCGTATGTCAGCGCCCGTATTCTGGGTATTGCCGGGCAGCCCGTCGACGTACCGTTTGTCAAGGAAGGCATGTTCGTCCTGAGCGGTTACAAAGGCGCGGACATCTGGGCGGCGCCGGTGCCGGTCGCCAATTACGGATTGCAGGCCCAACAGTTTCGGACGATGGAACTGCTCGGCGTAAAGTTCTGGAGTCTGGCCAAGGCCCATCTGCTGACGATTCCGTTGTTGCTCATCGTGAGCTTGATCTTTTGGTCGTACATCTGGCACTCTGACGCGATCCCCTCCTCGACATTTCCGTTTGCCCAAAAAACCTGGGAGCTCAACGCGCGCAACACCATGCTGATGTTTTCTGCGACGACTGGCGAGGTCGGCGGCCAGAGCATGTTCGAACAGGCGTTCAACGTCTGGTATCTGTCCGCCGGGGCACTGCTTTGCATCATTGCATTCGGCGCCATGAGCTGGCTGCAGTTGCCGACGATGGCAATCTATGGTTTTGTCCGCGGTCTCGGTGGTATCCCGCACCTGTTCGTATTGGAAATCATCGGTGCATTGATTGCGCGGTTTGTGCTGTACAAGCGTTTCGGTAAACAGAATTTCCTGCGGATGGCTCCCGTTTTGTTGGCCGGATACTTTACCGGCATGGGGCTCGTCGGAATGCTTGGGGCCGCCTTTGCGTTGATCGCAAATGCCGTATCGAAAGGGGTTTTTTAGGTTTCTGGTTTTGGTTTTCCGATCTTGAGGTTTTCGAATGAGTGATCAGAACAATCTCGTTCCGGGGCAGACGCAGTCGGTGCCGTTTTCGACGGTAATTTCGATGGTGGTCGGCAACGTCCGCAGCCGGCTTGGCCGCTCGGCGGTAACTTTGTTCGGCGTCGTTCTCGGCGCGGCGTTTCTGATGGCGGCGGGTACAGGGGATATCCTCCGGGCGCATTTCGCGCAGGAGGAAGCCAATCGGTTGTCGGCAGCGACAGCAGCCGTCAATGTGCTCTCGGAGCTCGGCACCTTGGATGGTCGCACACTGGCGGTGTGGGTGGAAAAGCCGAGTCGTCGAACACCTTGGATACTGGAAAACATCAACCAGCTGGGCGACGTGAAATTGCAGATTTATTCGCCGAGCTCCGTGCTGTCGGAGGCTGTCGGCAACAGCGCCGGTGACCTGGCGGGCGCTTTGGCCGGCGCCGATGCGTTGATCGTGTGCAATGACGGCGTCGATGATGCCGCGACATTGCCGGCGGCGGTCAACGGATTGCCGGGGCAAGTTGTCATGGATCTCTCCGGCGTGTTTGACCCGGAGACACTGGCCGCTCAGGGCTTACGCTATCGCCACTTGTTCGGCGCCGGCGCCCTCGGTGAGCTCGAGGGCATGCCGAGTGTGAAACTGGCCGCGGGCAGCGGCAGACGCACCTGGCTCATCGTGATCTCTCTGTTGGTCAGCGGTATCGGCATCGCCAACGCACTGTTGATGTCGGTGACCGAACGGTTTCGTGAGATCGGCACGCTGAAATGCATCGGCGCGCAGAACAAGCTCGTCGTCCAGATGTTCACGATCGAAAGCGCCTTGCAGGGGCTGTTCGGCTCGGCGCTCGGGGTGGTGTGCGGCTGGTTGATCGCGCTGACGGCGTCCGCATTCAATATCGGTTGGGGAGTTGTCTGGTCCAACCTGCCCTGGCCGCCGGTGATTCAATTTGCGGTGATTTGTCTTTGCGTGGGTATCGTGGTTGCCATGGTCGCGGCGATTTACCCCGCAGTCGTGGCCACCCGCATGGTGCCCGCACTGGCACTGCGCAGTGAGATTTGAGGAGCGTAACCATGTCGATGGCGATTGATCAATCGAAACTCGAGGCGATCCGCGCTAAGCTCCCGGAATTGCGGGACCGGCGGCATTCCGAGAATTCTGTGCAGACCGTTGATGTGACGCGGCAGTTCCAGCTTGGTGAGAATGTCATTCACGCGTTGCGGGGTATCGATCTGACGGTCAAGCGCGGTGAGTACACGTCCCTCATGGGGCCCAGCGGCACCGGCAAGACCACCCTGTTCAACATGATCGGCGGGCTCGACAAACCGACCACCGGCAAGGTGTTTATCGATGGCGTGGACATCGCCCAGCTCGACCCCTTCGAGCTGGCCTGGCTGCGCTGCCGAAAGATCGGGTACATCTTTCAAAACTTTCGCCTCATCCCCGTGATGACAGCGCTCGAAAACGTGACATTACCCATGATCTTCGCCGGTGCCAAGGCGGATGAAGCGCGCGATCGCGGCGTTGATATCCTGACGAAAGTCGGACTTGGCGATCGTCTGAAACACAAACCGGGACGCATGTCGGGTGGTCAGCAGCAGCGGGTGGCGGTGGCAAGGGCCCTGGCCAACAGCCCGGTTATCGTGCTGGCCGATGAACCGACCGGCAACCTCGACACGAAGACGGGTGAAGAGATTATTGAACAGCTCAGTGTGCTTTGCCGTGAGCGCGGCGTTACAGTAATCGCCGCGACACACGATCACAAAATGCTGTCGGTCTCCGATCGCGTGATCTCCCTGCTCGACGGCCGCATCGAGAAAATCCGTATGCGCGAGGACATCGATATCAAAGTAGGTTCGATCCGATAAAGCGCGACCGCGAAACCTCGGAATCAACAAGGACAACGACCATGAGCAAGGACATCAGGGTTTTCCTCACCGACGACGGCAACATCGTGGGCGGCGGCCCGTTGCCCCTGGACCCCGGCGAGAAGCCGCCGGTCGACAAGATAGAGGATTACTTTCAAGGCTATGCCAACCAGGGCATCGACGCCGTGAGCTTCGACTTTTGCGGCGGACAGATGAGTTCGTTCCCGTCAAAGGTCGCCGATCCGCATCCCGGTGAAGCTCATCAATACATGGATGCCGGGATCGATGTCGGCAAGATCATGGAAAAGACCCTGCATGACGCCGGCGTGGAGTTCTGGGCCGGTGTCCGGATGGGCGCCAGCCTGATCTACCGCTCGAAGTTTCACGAGACGCATGCGGATTGGTTGATGACCGAACAGCATTGGTGGGGGTTCTTCCGGCCGATGCTCAATTACGAGCTGCCGGAAGTGCGCGCCTACATGATGGCCATCTGTCGCGAAGTCGTCGAGAACTACGACACCGATGGACTGCTGCTGAACTTCCTGCGGTATTCCCCGCTGTTTCATCCGGACCGGGATCTGCAATGCGCCGGCTTGCTCACCGACTACATCTCCGAAATCAGGGCCATGCTCGACGAAGTGGGCGAGGCGAAAGGCAAGCGACTGGGGTTTGCCGTACAGGTGTGTGCCCGCCCCAATGACGGCCGTCGCCACGGCCACAACGTCGAGGACTGGATCAAGCAGGGCACAGTGGATTACGTCATGCCGACTCGGGCCAACAACACGGATCTTGGCATGCCGGTCGATCTCTGGGTTGAGATGGCCGAGGGCACGGACTGCCGCATTCTGCCGACCGTGCACTCACGCATCTCCTATCCATGGGAATCTTATACATTGCAAACTCGCGATACGCTGCGAACCGCGGCTCACGTTTTTTACGGGCAGGGCGCCCATGGAATTTCCGGAATGAACCTCATGTGTAATTCCCAGGAGGTCATCGAAGGGTGGTTTCACTGGCTGCGGGATCCGCAGGCGTGCGCCCCCCTGCCGCACCACCACCGGTACGCCATGAAGGCGAATAACAGCGAAGAAGATATTCTCCGTATGCCGATCCTCAATTTCAATACAGACGATCTGCCGCCGAACTCCGGCATTGTGCAGAAATGGTACAACACGCTCGCGGTCCGAATCGTCGACGATCCCGCGACGTTCGAGTCGACGAATGTCCACGTGACAATCGAGACCGGGCAACCCGGCGCCCGACTGCAGGTACTTGTAAACGGCACACCGGCCCCGACGCCGACCTGTCCGGGGCATCGGCTCGGTTACAAATACGAGCCAATGGCGACCGACGATTTTTATTTTGTGGATTATTCAGTGCCACCCGACCTGTTCGTCAAAGGCGTCAATCAAATCGGTTTTCAATCCCTGGACGGTGAAGATGCTCACAGTCACGCACCGCCCCCGGGATCGATGACGGTGCGGGAGGTTGCACTAATGGTACGGTAGGATTGAGGAAGTACAGCGGGCACTCTGCCTGTTTTCGATTTGATTCCGGCCGCCGAAAAACGGGCACAAGTGACCATTCTGCTTTACGGCGGCTTAAACTGTCAGAACCACAGATACTTTTATGCAAAACAGGCCTTCTCTATTTTTCATCTGCATCACCGCACTGGGCTGCTTTTTCGGCGTTGCCGTATACAGCAACGCCGAACCTGCGGTTCATGCGGGGCCGGACAGCATCGTCCTGGAAACCGACCATCTCGTTTACACCATCGGCACGGACGGCCTGAATCGCAGCGTGCGCGACCGGCTTACGGACCGGGAGCTGCTGAATACCGATGAACCTCGGCATTTCATGGCCATTTTTCGGGACAACGAGACCATCGGCTCGACCGCTGTCGAGCTTACCCGGGGATTCCTTTATGTCACCTTTGGCGACTCCGGTGTATGGGCGAAGATCCACGTGCGGGCGTTTCCGAATTACCTGACGCTGGAATTGACCGCGCTCAACGACCGGACGATCGAGTCCATCTTCCTTTTGCATCTCCACATGAACCTCACGAAATACATTGGCAGCAGTCTGACCAATTGCCGGGACGATGATTATGCGGTGGGCTTGATTCCGCTGAACCGGCACACCAACGTGGCGGGGCGCCGCAAAGTACCGGCGGAACTGTTTGCGAAAGCCGACCGCGTGGTGCGGCTGGACAAGGCAAAATTCGCGATGTACGGCTGCCCGGCATCGCAGCAGCTCGACCTGGTCGAACAGATCGAGCTCGAGAACGGTTTGCCGCATCCGACCCTTGACGGTGTCTGGGCACGCAGGTCGCCGCTGCTGATGCTGTCGTCCTTATATACCGAACTGACCGAGGACACGGTTGATGAAGCGATCGATTTCGCCAAGGCCGGCGGCTTCGGCACCATCGTGCTCTACAAGCATGTGTGGTGCAAGACGCAGGGCAGCTATACGATAAACAAGGAGAATTTTCCCAATGGCGAGGCCGGATTGAAAGCCGTCAGCGACAAGATCCATGCGGCCGGCTTGCGCTTCGGGCTGCACAACCTCGAGTTGGTCATTCACAAGCACGACCCACTCGTCTGGCCGGTGCCGGCCAAGGGCTTTCAAATGTATCCGGGCCGGCAGCGCATCCTGGCCGCGGACATCGGCCCGAATGACACGTTCATTCCAACGACCACTTCGCCGTATGGTCTCATGAAAGCAACGGACAAGTCGATGTTCCACGGGCGCAACCTGCGGATTGGCGACGAGATCATCGAGTACCGGTCGCTGCAGACAACCGAGCCGTTCGGTTTCAAGGACTGCGTGCGCGGTTCGCTGAGGACACGGAAGGCCGCTCACAAGGCAAATGCGGCCATTGACAACTTCGCCGAATTCTTCTGGAGCTATTTCCTGCCGGACCTGGAGAGTGATCTGTTCGACACGGTGATGCGCAACGAGGCAGGTGTGTTCGACAAATACAACGTCGACTACTACTACCCGGACGGCTCCGGTGAGAACGTGTCGCGAAACCCGAAGCTGCCCCGCTGGTATGCGCGCGGCCGATCCAATTTGACACGGTTTGACTACACGAAACGCGAAGTGATGTTTGCCCACGGTGTGGTTTCGACGCATGCCTGGCACATGATGGTCCAGGGGAACCACACCGACTGTGTGGGTAACGGCGGCATGCAGCATTTCGATTCGATCAGCCTGCCCGACATCCCGATACTGAAAGCGAATCATCAGTCATTTGATTTTGGCTGGTACGGCGCCTTCATCCATTCGATCAACCACCCGGCATCGCGACCCCGCGAGATCGAGTATGTCTGGGCAAAAGCGTTGGCCTATGGCGCACCGATTTCGTTCAACGTGCCGATCAGCACACTGCGGAACAACGGCCGTATGCCGGAAATTCTTGCCCGCATAAAAAACTGGGAGGCGTTGAAGCTCGCGAACTACTTCCCGGCATCGGTACGCGATCAGATGAAGGAACCGGGAAGGGAATTTGCCCTGGTCAGGAAGGAAATCAGCAACGCCAATCGGACCGCGACCGATTACGGATTCGAACAAAAACCGAAGTGGCAAGTCAAGCCCGTGTCATACGCCCCGGATCAATTCGTCGATGACAAGCAAACGAACTGGTCGTTCGATAATCTGGATCCGGATCAGCCACTGCGTGTCCACCTCATGCCGTCATCATCATTGACGGCCTACGGCGACGAGCAGAACATCGTATTGATGAAACCCGGACCTTTGAACCTGCAAACTGAAGGGCCCGGCCCCAATTGGCGTGAGCGCCAATCGAAGGGATCGGGGCTGCAGTTGCGCAGTTCTGATGAAAAGACACCGGATGGCGGCAAGTCCTTTCAAGTCAATGCGGCCAACAACAGCGACACGCCGATGGGCTGGGCCTGCGCGGAGCTCATCCTCGACGGCATGCATGACCTGTCCGGGCACCGGGCCCTCGGCACGTGGGTGCATGGTGACGGCTCCGGCACGGTGCTGCATTTCACGGTTGAAGCGGGTCGCCGCGTGGTGCGGGATTTTTATGTACGGCTGGATTTCGAGGGCTGGAAATTCATCACCATGGCGGAACCTGCCGGCGGTGAGATCTACGATTTCAAATTTCCCTTCAGCGCCTATTGGGCCCTCGGCAATATGGCTTACGACGCCATCGATCGCATCTATGTGTTTGTGACCAACATGCCGGCGGGTGCCAAGACAGCGGTGCACTTCGGTCAACTCGAGGCGCTGAAAGAGACGCCGCAGGGGATTCACAATCCGGGATTGACGGTGAACGGTGCCGCCATTACGTTCCCCGGCGTGATGCAACCGGGCTGGTATCTTGAATACAACGGCACCGGACCGGTTCGCGTGTTCGATGAAAACGGCAACAAACAGGTCGAGGTTGAGCCGCAAGGCAAGGCGCCGATCATCAGGAATGGCGATAACAAATTGAGCTTCTCGTGTGATACAGGTGCGGGCAAAGGGCAATCAGCGAAAGTGACACTCATCACACACGGGGCGGCGCTGAAGTAGCAGCGGGACCAGCAATGCCGGACAAAGTCAAATTCGCTCTCGTGGGTGTCGGTAACATGGGGCGACACAACGCGCAAAGAGTCACTATCGACGGGCGCGGCGAGATTGTCGCGATATGCGATTCGAGTGGCGAAGCCGCGGAACGCGCCGCCGCCGAGCTCGGTGTCGCGGATACTTTTACCGAGATCGATGCGCTCATTGCCGGTGGCGACTTCGATGCCGCCATCGTCGCCACGCCGAACATCGCCCATGCGCCATTGTCGGTGGCATTGCTCGATGCCGGCAAGCATGTGTACTGCGAGAAACCGCCGGCGTCGGATGTTGCGGGTGCGGAAGCGGTCGCGGCGGCGGCCGACAAAGCCGCCGGCCGTTTCATGTTCGGTTTCAACCAGCGCTTCGACCCGTGGGCACAGCACGTGAAGAAAATGATCGACGCCGGCGAGCTGGGCGACATCTATCACGCCCAAACCCAATGGCTTCGCCGGTGCTTCCTCGGCACGTTCGGCACCTGGTTCACCGACAAAGAACTGGCCGGTGGCGGTCCGCTGCTCGATATCGGTGTCCACCGGCTCGACCAGACGCTTTGGCTGATGGGGTTCCCGGAGGTCGAGACAGTCAGCGGCATGAACTATGACTGCCTGGCGAAGGCCGAGACCGAACGAACCGGCAAATCCTATTCAGTCGAGGAATTTTCCGCGTCGCTGCTGCGCTTTGCCAATGGCGCGTCCCTGATACTGCAGGCGAGCTATCTGTCCTACCTGCCACTGGGGACGTCCGAAATGAACACGCTGCTCATGGGCACGAAAGGCGGCTGCCTGGAGGCCGACGGTGTGCTGCGGCGAATGGCTAATCACGACGGTCGTTCGACCGACACGGTCATTGCGCGGTTCGACGAATCGCCGGTGACACCCATGGGGCACTTCATCGATTGCGTGCTGGACGGTTCGCAGCCGATGTGTACCGCGGCCCAGGGCCTGACTGTCATGAAGATTCTGTCGGCAATTTACGAGTCGGCCGCGAAACGGCGGGAAGTCTCTGTTTGACAGGAAATGGGACCACGGCTTCATCCGGATGCCGTGGGCCGTATGAATCCGAAAGAGGCAAATGAGAACCATCCTGCCAGCCGGCCTCGCCCTCATCGTTGCGGTAATCAGCCACGCTGCCGACTACGATGTGCACATCGTAACACCGGCGGTTACCGATCACATGATCCTGCGGGACGCCCCGCTGCCGCCCGTCTGCCGACCCGGCGACACGCTCTCAATTGCGGCCTGTCGCGGCGAGTACGAACCGGCTGCCTTTGTGGTCAGCGCACCTCGAGCGCTCAGGGACGTGCGCATCGAGGTGGACCGGTTGTCGGGCCCCGGTGGCACCTGGCCGGCCGCAGCTGTGGATGTCCGCGTAGTAAAGGAGATGTTTTGCTGGACCCTTGCCCAGGGCGAAGGGCATCTTGCCGTCGACGTGCCGATCCTGCTGGTGCACGATGAGAATTTCCTGGTCATGGAACCAATCCCCAACGATAAATACGGCTGGAAAAAACCCGTCGCCAAAGGGCCGTTTCATGACGCGGATACACTGCAACCGGTGCAGATCGACAGCCGCAGGCAATTCTGGATCACTGTCCACGTGCCCGACGATGCAACGGCAGGCACCTATACAGCCAGGCTGCAAATCCTGCCTGCCAACGCAAAAGCTTCGGAACTGACGCTCGAGGTCGAAGTTCATCCCTTCGAATTGCTGCCCTCGATGCTCGAGTACTCGATCTACTATCCCGTGACATTGGTGCCCGAAGGTTCCCCGGACTGGCGATCCGGAGCGTGGAGAAACACTGCGCATCTCACCCCGCGGCAATACCTCGCGGAATGCAGAAACATGGTCGCTCATGGCCTGACGAATCCCAATATCTATAACGGTCCGGTGTTTGGAGAAGACGGCAGCCTGATTGTTGAACACATGGATCAGATTCTGGAGCTGCGTGAACGTGCCGGCATGCGGCGGAAGGCCCTTTACCTGGCCGGTTCCCAGATCCTGATCGCAGACCGGCCGCTGACCGATGAAGAGTGTAAAAAGAACCAGCGTTACGTCAGGCAAACCAACGAATGGGCGCGTGCCCGCGGCTATGAAGTCTATCACATGACTTTTGACGAATGGAAAGGCGACAAACTGACGGCAGCGAGAAACAGCATGCAGTGCATCCGCGACGCCGGAGGAAAGATGTTTGCCGCCGTCAACGGGGCAGCGTTTTTCGAGCGCGTCGGCGACCTGCTCGACCTGCCAATTCTGCATGCCGGGACTCGGGAACGGCTGTCCAGCCTTGCCTCATCGGAATTTGACGAAAAGTCATCGCTGCGAAACATGCCGACGATTGCCAAGGCCGGCAGACTTGAACTCATTCGTGACCCTGAACGCTGCAAAGCAATTGATGGCGTCCATGCCCGGGGCGGCAGGATATTTACCTATATGAATCCGATGGCCGGCCAGTTCCTGCCGGGGCTACAGCGGCGGAATCGCGGTCTCGGTCTCTGGCGCTCTGGTTTCGACGGGACCATGAACTGGTCCTACAGCCACATCGCCAGTGACCCTTTCGTTCAGAGAATGTTGTATGGCGCGGTTTACCGAACCGACGGTGGTGTACTCGACACCCTGCACTGGGAAGGTTCACGCGAAGGTGTGGACGACGTCCGCTATCTCACGACGCTTCTGGCCGTCCTTGGCGACTGTGCCGGTCGGTTTCCCGACGAACCGCTTGTACCCGAAACGTATGATTGGCTGCGTAACGTCGATCTTGAGAACGGCGACCTGGACGGCATTCGCCTCGAGATGGCGCGGCGAACCGTTGCGTTGATGAAGCTGCGAACGGAATGATGCCAAATGACCCGGGTGGAAGAAACTTCCAGGAAGATCAAAAAAACTTTCACACGTATCCCACAGAAAATGCAGAACCCGTTTTGACGGGTGTCGAAGCTGCATCGCGAAAGGACGCCAGCGGTCTCGCCGAAAGGCCGTTGCCGTTCTTGTAAACCCCATCGTGAGCCGTGGCGTTAACCTTTATGCCGGCACTGTCATGTCCGCCAGCATCGCGTCGGGAATGTCCTTGCCGACGACGAACTGCTTGCGATCGGCATACCAGACGATGCGCCGGCCGCCGAGTTCGGTCAGGCTCGAGTACATCGCCATCATCATCAGGTTCTGCGTGCCGACGCGCACCCGCTCGGTGTCCATCAGCAGTTTGGGTTCGCTGAACCAGAGCGGTTGATGCGCATCGGGCCGGAACTCGCCGACAGCGATGCAGACGGGCCGTCGCGCCTCCATGTCCCAAGGCCCGGTGTCGCCGTCGTGACCGTCGCGGTTGGCATAAAACAGCAGGTACCGCCCGTCCTTCAGCCGGTAGATGGGGTCGGGCGACTTGACATGCAGCATCCGCTGGCCGCCGTCGCGGTAAAGCAATGGCTCGGTCGGGCGCCAGCTGTGTCCGTGGTCGTCCGAGACCGTGTACCACATGCAGCCGGTGACCGTACGCATGTTCATCCACAACCGGCCGTCGGGCAACAGGGCGATGCCCGGTTCCTCGGCCAGACTGTAACCGCGCGATGCCTCGGGCTCGATCTCGGGCGACACCCGGATCGTGCCTGCCTCGTCCGGCAGCCAGGTGATCTGGATGTCCTGCGGGTCGGGGCCTTCGTCGATGTTGTCGAATCGCATCAGCTCGCTGCCCGTGTCCATGTGATTACGGTTGCCGCCAATCGGCTGCGGATACTTCATATAGCTGCTCCAGCGCGACAGGCCGACAATCATGCGGTCATTTGCATCGCGGATCGGCTGCTGCCAGACGATGCAGTGCGGTGCGAGCGTCGGGTCCGGGTGATCGAACTGCGGAACGTGCCGCCATGGGATCTCGACGCCGCTGTCGATCCAGGTGAGGCCGTCGTCGTCGGAAACATGCACCCGGAGCGGCCCGGCCCAGATACCGAGGTCTGATCCGCCCTTGTGATTGCCGTACAGGCAATACATCCGACCGCTGCGGCTGATCAGCGGGAAGCCCAGGCCCCGGCACATGGTTGGGCCGTCCGTTTCGGCGATCGGTTGCGGCGGTGCCCAGGTCTCACCATCATCGGTGCTGCGCGAGTAGACGGTGAAACAGTTCGCCGCCGACTCGTAGGCGCCTTGTGTCCAGATGCACATCATGTCGCCGCCCGGGGTCTCGAACACATGCACGTGATCCGCGTACTCGTCCGTGCCGCCCGCCTGTTGCGGCAAATACAGCACGTGATCCGGATTCGTACGTTGCCACTCATTGGTGTAGCAGGCTGGTGGGTTTGATTGGGGCTGGTCGGTCATTGTTCTCTACTCCAATTGGAAACGGGTT
>DPYP01000208.1:0-4878 GCA_003545375.1 Lentisphaeria bacterium | reverse complement strand
CTATTGACCAGGTGGCTGCGGAGTCGGCAACAGTCGATTTCACGGAGGCTGTCGATCGCAGGCCGGCACGTGGCGCGGTCGGTCTGTGTGCCGCCGTGCTGATTGCGGTGACCGTCGTCGCGTTGTTTTCGCCCGAGGCGGCATTCAACGCGTTCGAGCGGTGGCTGCAGCCCCTGGCAGAGATCGAACGCCATACCTTCGTGAACCTGGTGCCGTTGCCGGCACAACTGAACGTTGCGCACGGTGAGCCGTTTGTGCTAAGCACGGATGTGTCTGGCGATTCCCGCTGGATCCCGTCGCAGGGGCGGGTGGTGCTGGCCGGGCAAAGGCCGATCACGTTCGATGTCGACGGTAGGGTTGTCGGCCTGACGGTGCCAGGGCAGACACGGGAGGTGCCGCTGACGATTTCGGTTGGCGACGCACAGGCGCACACAATTATTCGGCCGCGGCATCGGCCGGCGCTGACCCGGCTGGTGGCGCACGTGACGCTCCCGGAGTACCTGCAGCGGCCGAATGTCGAAACGACCGTCGACGGAAGCAAGGTGAGGATGCTCGAATCGTCGCAGGTAAGCTTCGAAGGCGAGGTCAGCCGAATCCTGCAACAGGGGGAGTTGACGTTGTCGGCCGCCACCACGAGAACAGCGACCACTGCGGCGGGGACAGTGACGACCGCGATGACTGTCGATGGCAAGCATTTTATAAGTTTACCGATGCCGGCGCAGGACCTGGTGTCGTGTAGCCTGACATGGCGGGATATTTATGGCCTGGCGCCCAAACAGGCGCGGGTACTGAAGTTCGCGACGGTGGCGGACCGCAAGCCGGAAGTCAAGTTGCTTAACCTGGCCCGGCACACGGCGATCCTCGAGGATGAGACGTTGGAGATCGAGGTCAAGGCGACCGACGATTTTGGGCTGCGACATGCCAACCTTGTCTGGCTGGCAAAGGACGGCGAGGGCAAGGATCTGGGGTTGGGTGAGACGGCGACTGTCGTTGATGGGGGGTCAAAGGAGACCAGCCTAACCGGCACGTTCGTGATGTCGCCTGAATTCATGGATCTGCCGATACCTTGTATCGTGGAGTTGTACGCTGCCACCGTCGACTACCTTCCCGGCCGACAGCCGGTAACCACCGAGCTCTACCGTATCGACGTGCTCAGTTACGCGCAGCATGCCGAGCAGGTGCGGCGACAGTTCGAAGCGCTGCTTACAAAGCTGGAAGACCTGGCTCGCAGCGAAGAGTCACTGCTCGACGGTAAGCAGCGACTGCAGGCTTTGTCGGATGAAGACCTGCAGACTGAAGCCTCGACAAGTGCAATGCGGCGGCAGGTCAATCAAGGACAGACCAACCGGAAAGCACTCGAGCGCACCTCCGGGACGGGCCGCGAACTGCTGGCCGAAGCAATACGGAACAAACAGTTCCCGACCGGACTGTTGGCGCGGCTGGCGGAAACGGTCAGCGGCATGCAAGCGCTTTCACAGGCAGAGATGGCTGAGATCGTCAAATCGATGCAGGCCGGGTTGAAGAAGGAAGGCGCGGCACGCCGCGGTGACCTGCAGGCGGCGGCGACGAAGGAGGCGAGTGCAGTGAAGAAACTGCGTGAGATGGTCGGTGACATGGACGACTCGCTCAATGACATGGTCGCGCGCAATTTTATCTTGCGACTGCGCCAGCTCGGTGCCGGTGAGGGAAAAATCAAGGTGGCCTTGGAACGGGCGCTGCCGGAAACGATCGGTATGCGCACACGCGATCTCGAACCGGAACTCGCCGAGCAGCTCAAGAAATCGGCGACACAACAATACGAATTGCGGCGGGAAAGCAAGTTCGTGCAGGATGATATTCAGGGATACGCCATACGCACGGGCGTTGATGCCTTTCGCGAGATCCACAGTGAGATGACGGAAGCGCACATACAGGAGTCGTTGGCCGGGCTCACCGAATGCATCGGCAGCAACCAGCTTGTGAAGGCGATAGCGGATACGGATGGCTGGGCCAAACGCTTCAATGCCTGGGCCGACCGGCTCGACAGCTCCGGCGGCAGAGACAACGAAGGCGGCGGCGGAGACTCACTGTCTGCGGAGGCGATGCGGATCATGATGGATCTTCTGCGCATTGCCCAACAGGAAGACGCTTTGCGGACACAGACCCGTGCCACCGATCGGTTGCAGGCAGGCAAGCGCCAGCACAAGGCGCGCAGCAGGCGGCTGCTCGACAAGCAGCTTGACCTGCTCGCGGATATTAACGTCATGACCGCGGATGCCTGGTCACCGTTGCTCTATGATCTGCTCGAAGAAGTGGCACACGCCATGGACGATGCCGGCGAATTGCTCGAGCGACCGCAGACCGACGGCGAGACTATTGCTGCGGAGACCGAGGTCATCGAGCTTCTCACTCGCGCCTGCGGCAGTTTCCAAAGCCAATGCACCAGTGCCGCTGCCGGGATGCTGGCGCAAATGATGGCGCAGCTTGTAAAGAGCCAGGGAAAGAAACCGGGGCAGGGCAGCGTGGCCGGTGGCGAATCGAACTTCGCCGGTAACGCACAGATTGATGGACAGCCGGCCGCCGGCGCTGTCGGCGAGGCACGCAGCGTCGAGAAAACGTCGGGGCGCATTGATCCGGCCACGATTCCGGAAGAATTCCGCGAAGCAGTGGAACAGTATTTTCGTGCCATGGAAGAACTGGAGAAATGATTGCCCTGATGCGACTACTGCCTGTTATTCTGGTTTTCCTGACGACTGCTACCGGCTTCAGCCAGTCGCTGTTTTACACTGACGACCCGATTCCCGAGCGCGTCGAGACAGCCTATACACGTGGCATCGGGTTCCTGATGAAGAACCAGTTCTCGGATGGGACCTGGGGAGATTCGTACGGCAAACAGCCCGGCGTTGTGGGGCTTGCTGTGCTGGCGGTCCTGGCGCACGGTGAGGACCCGAACCATGGGCCGTACAGCGAGATGATCAAGCGCAGCCTGGTTTTTATCCTGGCCAGTGCCAACGACAACGGCTATCTCGGTCGCTCGATGTACAACCACGGATTCTCGACGCTGGCCCTTGCCGAGGCTTACGGCGCTGTCGATGATCCTCGGCTTGGACCTGCATTGGAGCGGGCTGTGAATCTCACGATCGCAGCGCAGAACAACAATAGTTCCGGTGTCTGGCGCTACAATCCAGAGAGCGTCGATGGCGATTCGACGGTTACCGGCGCCGTCATGGTGTCACTTTTGGCGGCACGCAATGCCGGTATTGCCGTGCCGCAATCCTCGATCGATGCCGGGCTCAAGTTCTACACGATGTGCCAGAGCAACGATGGTGGTATCGGCTATGTTGCCGCGGGTGATGGAAATCCGACAAGAACCGCAATTGCCGCGACGGTATATTCCCTGGCGAAGAAAAAACGCAACTCAACCTACCGCGGCGCGCGGCAGTACCTGACGAAAGCCAACTACACCAACAGCGACGGACGGCCGTTCTACTATTTGTATTACGCGTCCCAGGCTTATTTTCACATGGACCCCGAACTATGGCGGGTGTGGAACGGGAACAATATCGACTGGCTGGTGGCGTCACAGGACACCGATGGAAGCTGGCAGGGTCAGTTCGGTTCGACTTTCTCGACGTCGTCGGCTTTGCTTGCGCTTGCTCTGAACTATCGGTACCTGCCGATTTACGAACGGTGATTATGCCAGGTTTCAGATGTCAGTGAAGAGAATAACTTGTTCCGAAGCCTTTTCCCTGATACCTGAAACCTCTGTAACTGAACACTTCAAGACGAAAAGGAATGCGATGAAAATCACATGGATGAGCGCCGTGCTGCTGTTTGCCGGCATGACCGTGCAGGCGGAGTTGAAACTGGATTTCGGTGACGCCGAAGGGCCGCAGCATGCACTGGCGGTGCCGGCACCGGTCGGGATGTCTTCCTCGGACGGGGGGGACTCGCGGAGTGTGCTGTTGTTCAAAAACGGCGACAAACTGCACGGAACGATGCAACGCTTCGATGAAGAAGGCTCGATATACTGGGCGCATCCTGATATCGTCGAGCCGATTCGCATCAAGAGCGGCAATGTCAACGGTGTTTTCCTCGGACAACGGTCCGTGGCGCAGCATGGCGGTACCTATGTGGTGTTGACCAACAGCGACACGCTGTACGGTAAGATCGTCAGCCTCGACCACGACGAGCTTGTGTTGGAAACCTGGTACGGCGGGGTGATGACGATCAAGCGCCCGATGATTTCGTCGATCACACCGGGCAATGTGCGCAATGCGCTGTACAGCGGACCAGGCAATATCGCGGAGTGGCAACAGACCGGCACAAGCAAATGGATTGTCGAAAACGAGCGCCTGGTAGGTAATGGGACGATTGGCCGCGACGTCGGGCTACCGGAGATGGCGAATATTCAATTCGACCTGGATTGCAATCCCGGTGAATTGAACATGCAGGTGATGCTGTACGCCAAGCAGATGCACCGCTATGGCAGCGACTGCTATCTGCTGGAAATAAGCGGATTGCACATCAAGCTGAGTCGATTTTCTGCGAACGGCGGGATGAATTTGCTGGGTGAAAAGCAGGTCCCGAGCCTACGCAAGAACAAGCGCGTCGCGATTCAGCTGAACGTTGACAAGGAGAATCGGCAATTTCATTTGTTCATCAACGGCAAACATATCGAGGGGTTCGGCGATTCACAGATGTTCATCGGCCGCGGCACCGCGATAGTTTTTCATTCGGATTCGAAGAGGAGCAACTTCAGCATTGGCAACATCAGCGTGGCGGAGTGGGATGGCAGTGTCACCGGCAGCGATATCGGTGAACTGTCCGGCCAGGACCTCATCGAATTCGTCAATCGCGACAAGGTCAGCGGTACGATGTCGACGATCACCGGTGACA
>DPYP01000153.1:18100-18256 GCA_003545375.1 Lentisphaeria bacterium | reverse complement strand
GAAGTCAAGTTTAGTTACACACACCACTCTAAAGAGGATGACCGATGAAGAAACTCAACCTTTGGTTGTCTGTTTCTGTTGCGTTGCTAATAATCGTTGGCAGCGGTGCCGCGCTGGTTGCTTCGAAAGGCACCCTGGCCCCGTCCGTAGAGGACG
>DPYP01000153.1:17666-17796 GCA_003545375.1 Lentisphaeria bacterium | reverse complement strand
GGCCCCGTCCGTAGAGGACGAGGTTGATGAGAACATCATCTTGACCGCGACGACCGGGGAAGACACGCATGGACTGCCGTCGGCAAGTGTGATCATCGAATCAGTCGCCGGTGACGACGACGACGATGAC
>DPYP01000153.1:0-17332 GCA_003545375.1 Lentisphaeria bacterium | reverse complement strand
GATGACGACGACGATGACGATGACGACGACATCTCGATTTGAGCACCTGCCTCTCGGTCTGATCGCGGGCACCGGCGTCTGTTCGTCTGAATGGCGTCCTACTCCGGCGTCCGTTCGGAAGGCGTAGCGCTGTCGCCGAGAATGGAATGCTTGCCGGTGATTCGGGACAGGAGTCCCTGCATGGACGTGGACAGTACCCCAAATCCATACTTGACCGAGCGCTGGAAATTTATCGACGAGGCCTCCTCGAAATAGCGTGTCGGGCATGATACCTCGCCCAACGCGTAGCCGCGCAACACGATTTCCGTGATCATCTGATTGTCGAAGACGAAATCGTCGGAGAATTGTTCGAAGTCGATTTCGCGCAGGATATCGGCGTGATAGACACGGTAGCCGGTGTGGTATTCAGAGAACTTGTTGCCAAGACAGAGGTTCTGGAACAGCGTCAGAAAGCGGTTGGCGACATACTTGTACTTCGGCATGCCGCCGCGCAGGGCACCGTTTAGCAGGATCCGTGAACCGAGCACGAACTGATAGTTTGCCTCGGCGATCAGGCAGCACATGGCGCGCAGGATCAGCGGCGTGTACTGATAGTCCGGGTGCACCATCGCAACGATGTCCGGATTGTGTTTGAGCGCCGCCTGATAGCAGGTTTTCTGATTGCCGCCGTAACCGCGGTTGTGCTCGTGGATGATGACTTCGAGCCCCATCTGTTCGGCGACACGTACCGTCTTGTCGCTACTGGCATCGTCGACCAGGATGATGTGGTCGACAATGTCGCGCGGCATTTCCCCGAGCGTGTTTTGCAGTGTCATCGCGGCGTTGTAAGCCGGCATGACAACCACAATCTTGTGATCCGACAGGGCCATTATTTCCAGTACTGCGGTTTGTCTGCACCGGGTCGGCGCGGGAAGCATAGGGAAGCGTCGTGTCCGGCCCGGTCAGGACACCAGCAAGATTACCCCGTTACCGGCCGCGTGCAAACGCCTTGACCAATGCCGGATCACTTCGAAGCTCGCACCTTGCTCTGGGGCGCTGCCGGCCAGGATGATAGCGCAACTGATGAGGCTTGGAAGCTGTGACCGGTGAATAACGACTGCAGCCTGCCGAATGTCGGAGCAGCAACGCGGGCGACGGCTGTTTTTCCGGCATTATTCACTGTGCATGGTCCCGGGCTTCGCAGAAAATATACTTAATTATCCGAACTGCGGGCGTCGCCAAATCGGGCGGGAAATGGAGCGGGTGAACGGATTCGAACCGTCGACAGCTACCTTGGCAAGGTAGCGCTCTACCACTGAGCTACACCCGCAGATTCTATGTGTATACCATAGTTGTGGATATTTACAAATCAACTGTGGCATGCGGGATTTGACTACTCTGGGGCATCGCCAGCGCGACGCTCGTCTTTCGGTGTGTTGGTCACCAGCCAGTACCTTGGATGTTCCCGCGAGACGTAATACCAGCTCTTGCCGGAATGCTTCTGTAATTCGGCATACAGTCGTTGCCAGTATTTTTTCTCGGTGATGATGTAAATCTCGGTCTGGTTGTGAGCAAATTCGGCGAGGTTCTCCGGCTCGCTGCGCGAATAGTAATGCAACGTATCGTCGTCCATGCCGTAGCAGTAATAGGCAGTCGAATATCTGTGCTTGCCGTAGAAGGCCAGATCTGACGTTTCATCGAGCCGGTGACTCTTGTAATATTCGACGTACGCCGCCATCGAGCGCTCAACGTCCTGGGTCGGCATGACCTCGTGGCAGAAGTACATGCCGTTGGCATACGCGATCAGTACGGTGGCGCCGGCAATGATTCGGGACCGGTTGATCAGGGTGGCCAGCACCATGCCGACGGACCAGATGATCAGCAGTCGATCGAGAAAGGGTTGCACATCAATGTTGTCGATGTTGCGTTTGTTGGTGAAATTGTCCCAAAGCCAACGGTCGCCTTCCAGGTCGAAATCGCGGATCGGCAGCATCAGAAACAGGATCGAGATGAGCAGCGCCGGTCTCACCCAGAATGGCATGTCCGCCTGGAACCAGGCGCGCCATACCAGGGCTGTCAGGACTGCCACCGCCGGTGCTATCGGCAGCAGATAATGCTGTAGTTTGGTACCGGCCATCGTAAAAAGCAGAAAAACTGCCAGAAACCAGGCCACAAAAAACCAGCGCTTGCGCAGCTCGTCGTTGATTGTTCGGAAACCGAACAACACACAGCACAGCGCCACCGGCAGCAGACCGCACCACGGGTACATGCCGTGGAAAATCGTCGAGAAATAATAGGAAACCGTGCCGGTGTGGTCGCGGATCGGTGTGGAAAAGCGCTCGATGTTTTCGTAAACGATCGCCTTCTCGATAAACTCCCCCCGGTGCTTCTGGTACATCGCGATGTACCACGGCGCCGTCAGGAGGACGAGGATCACGATACCCGGAATCACCTGATAGAAGCGGATCATCGCCCACAACGCCGCCGGCCCGCGGCGCCAGTGCAAATGCGTTCGCGGCACAAATTCGATCAGCCAAAACAGCCCGCAGACGCCAAGGACGAGGGCACCGGCAACCGGGCCCTTGGTGAGCACCGCCAAAGCGATAAACACGTAGCCGATACGCATGTGCCAGGGCCGTTTCTCCGCATCGAAACGGCCGACTGCGAACAGGCCCAGAGCGCCAATCAGGAATACTGTGAGCAGCATGTCCGGCATGGCCTGTCGCGCCAGGTAGAAGTACTGCGGCATGGTGCCGAGTATGCAGGCGGCCATCATGCCGGTTCGCCGGTCGAAGAGCCGGCGCACGACGTAAAACAGCAGCAGCAGCCCAAACACCGCGGCGACGGCGCTGGGCAGCCGCGCCATGAGCTCCGTATTGCCGCCGATCGACATGGGGACCATCATTGCCCAGTATACGAAGATCGGCTTGGTCCAGCGGACGTGACCCTCGTAATACGGCGTGATATACTCGCCTTGCTGGCGCATTTCGATGACGGTCTGGGCGTACTTCGGTTCCCAGGGGTCCCACAGCGAATACGAGCCGGCGCCGTAGATGTAGAGGAACGAGCCGCCGATGATCAGCGTCAGGATACAAAGCATATCCCAAAGCCGGTCCTTCGGGCGCTCATCCTCGTCGTGCAGCGGACGATTGTCGTCTACTGCATCTGCATCCAGCGTTTCCGGTGCTGGCGACGATGCGGGTTCGGGCCCGCTTGTTTCTGGGATGTCTGTATTCATAGGCAGTGGGAAATATAAACCGTACGGCCGACAAAGCCTGTACGCTTTCAATAAGCCGGCGAAAGGATTCGAACCGTCGACAGCGACCCCGGCAAGGTAGCGCTCTACCATTGCGTTGTACTACACCCGCTCAATCAGTCATGTCGATACCGCAGCGCCGGATGAGCCTAAATTAGTTGTCAAGTTCAGAAAACTGCAGCCAAAACCTTGACCGTATTACGTTGGGCGATCAGTTGTTTCGGCTGTTACTCCGATGGGTTTGCCATGCCTGCAGGATCGGGCGCACGGCAGCTGATTCGGCAATGCGATAGGCGGCTTGCCACAGCGCCAGGCGCAACGGTTGTGCGGTCAGATCCAACGTGCGCAGCGGCACCTCACGGGCGCCCCATTTGGCTTTGAACTGCATGAGTGCCGTGTCTCCCGGACCGGACGGGAGGAAATCGAAGCGGCTTTTACCCATGCTGGCGGCACGCTTGATTGCTTCGCCTATGAGCAGGTCGTTGGGGCAGTGTTTGAGGTCGGCGCTTGTTGATCCGCCCATCAAATAGAAGCTGGTATCGCCCGAATCGACGACCATCACACCGGCCACGGCCCGGTCGTCCTTCATTGCCAGGAACAGGCCGCCGTGACCGCCGTCGCCAATATGCCGCCGGAGCGCATCGATAAAAGCCCAGCCGTACTTTGGGATCGCTGAATTGCGTCGCATCGAGTCGAGATACAGTTGGTAAAATGCCCGGTATCCGTCCTCGTCACTGCACCAAACGGCGGTCACGCCTTTCTTTTCAGCGATGCGAATGTCGCGCCGGATATTACGCTTGAAGCCCTGCCAGAGTTCATCCCAGGTACGGCCGCCGAGTTCGAGTACATGGGTGCTGGAGTCGTGGCAATGGAAGCCGTCGGTCGGCAGTGGCCGGCCCGGATAGTCAGTGAGGCGGACGCGTGTGAGACCGGCTGTTTTGGCGTGGGCCGCAAAGAGCGAGGCCAGTGGCAGGGCATCAGGCACCTCGCCGACCAGGCCGCCGTATGGAATGTTGGCGAAGAACAACCTGGCCCACAGGCTGCGCTTGGTGAAGCCGGCGAGGCCGCACACCGGGTTGGTACCTTGCTGCACGATCCAACCTGCCGGCTCCGCTCCGAGGCCGTCGGCCAGGACACGGCCCCAGGTAGCGGTGTCAAACATGCTGTGCGGCTCGGCGTCAAGGAGTTGCTGCCAGGCGGCACCGTCGAGGTCAACATTGATGATATGCCAGTCGCTTGCCATGGTCTGGTGTCGGTGTTCCGTTAGACTGTGCCAGTCAGGTAGGGGCAGGGCAATGAATCGATCGACGTTGCCGGCAGCAGATCGGCCAGCAGCACTTCAAGCTCGGCCACAGCGGCGGCGGGCAGGTCTTTCGTTTGCCCCGTCTTGAGCGGAAAGGTCGGGGGTATGTCGCCGCGGCTGGTCAGCTGCATGCCGGCAGTCTCGACCCAGTCCCGGAGCTCGGTGAGCACGCCATCGGGTGTCTGGCAGAAATCATCGTAGCGAATGGCGCGGCAGCGGTCCGGGCCGATAGCGTCGATGTCGTGGGTCAAGTCGGCAAGCAGGCCGTGGACCTGCCAGGCCACTTGCGCGGCCGGCGAGAGTTCCTCATCCACCGGGTATTTGCGGGGGCGTATCGACCAAAAGTCGGTGGGGTGGGGCAGTAGCTTGTACCGGGCGTTGAGGATCGACAGGGCGACGTTGCGCGGTTGTCGCACGGCAACGATGAATACGGCCTTCGGAAAAAGCTCGGCCAGCGGCAGAAGGTATTGATTGTGGCGCAGATTCTTGACCACGACAGGGCCGTCGCCAATGCGTTCGATCTGGCCCATGGCAGCAACTGCCCGGTGGCACCGTGGCGGGCACGCATCGATACCGGCGAAGTGCTCGTGCTTGTCGAACCATAGATTCCACATCGCGCCTTCGCCTGGTGAGCTCCAGCCCTGCGACATGCCATAACGACTCGCAAAATTGGATTGATACGAACGCATACTGTTGCGCGCCAACCAGGCGGCCAACCCCGGTGCGAAACTCAGGGTGTTGGTGAGCATCGGCGGATAAGCGACTTGAAAACGGTGACAAATGGCCTGGTAAAGCAGGGTGGTTCCGGCCCGTGGCAAGCCGACGATAAAGAGCGGACCGCTGTCAGGGCCGCCACGCCCGAACACCAGGCCTTCAAAAACGGCGCCGACGGCAGAGAACCACCGAAGCACGGGATGCACGCAACTGCTCATAGGCGTTGCTGGGGGCTGCCGGACCGTTCAGAGGCGAGTAGGAAAACGGGCGCTTCTGGCATTAATGAGTCGATGGTACTTGCCGTTTCAGTTTGCGTGTCAGAATCACAAAGCCCGGCATACCGATGATGACAGCGGTAAGCACTTTGACGACACGAACGGCGGCAAGCACGACGACTGTCTCCGTGACGGTGATCGATAGACTGCTGGCGAAATATACGCCGAGCAGTTCTTGAATGCCAACCGCGCCCGGGGTCAGGCTGACCAGTCCGCCGAGCTGTTGCGAGGCGGTGATGAGCACGGCACCCGGCGTGTCCATGCGGACGTCAAATGAAAGAAATGCGCTATAGATTCCAACGACTGCAAACAATGTACAGCCACCCAGGTTGATCGCTGCGCTAATCAGCAGCGATCGTGATCGACAAATCCGCCGCCAGCCGTCCAGGCACTGGTGCAGAAAACCGCTATGCGGGATGGCCGCGGCCTTGCCTGGAAAGAGCACAGCGAGCAAGCCCAGCACCAGTATCGCTGTCAGTGTCACTGTCAGTGTCCGGCTCGCGGGTGCGCCGCGTGCCGCAATTATAGCCAGAGCAACCAGCCCGATTGCGCTGGACACGACCATGAAAAACAGATTGAGCGCGGCCAGTGAGCCGACGAACAGCGGGTACGACAAATTATGACAGTGACGCAAATAAACAGCGCGAAAGCCCGCACCAGACCGAAACGGCAGCAGCAGGTTCATCATCATGCCGGCAGACCACAAGCCGAACGACTCCCGGAAGCCCAGCTTCACGCCGAGATACTTCAGGACTTGCAGTGCGAAGACGCTGCGCAGCACCGTGTTGAAAGCGAAGGCGCCGCCGGTGATCAGCAGCCACTGGAATTGAATGTGCCGCAGCGCCAGGACCTCTTCGCGATGGCCGATGACGTACCACACCGCGGCTGCCAGCAAGACAGCGAGCAGCACAACAGAGAGCACGGCGCGCCAACCGGACTTGCTGCCGGTGGCGGGGGGCTTTGTAGAGGACTCACAGAACGCCACGAATTGCTTCAGGCTTGTATTTCCAGGCCGTCGTAGCCCCAGATGATTTCAATCTCCTGGGAGTCGTACGTTAGGCCTTTGTATTGGATGGCGCGTTCGTACAGCTCGGTCAGGTGTTCGTCGCTGCTCGACGGGTCGTGGTGGAAGAAGCAGATACGTTTGACGCCGGCGATCCTTGCCATGTCGAGGCCGACCGAGAAGCTACTGTGGCCCCATTGGTACTTTTCGGTGACAATTTCCTCGAGGGTGTACTGGGCATCGAAAATAAGCAGATCGGCGTTATCGAAGTGTTCCGTATACGAAGCGAATCGCTCGGGCGCCATGTCGACGTGGTCGCAATCGCTGGAATAGACGACCTTGTGGTCGCCGGACTTGATGATGAAGCCGTAGGAATCGCCCGGATGAACGTGTGGAAATGGCGTGATTTCACAGGACCCGATGTTGATGGGTTGGCCGATCTTGAGCTTGTGGAACGACATCTCGGCGCTCATCTGATCGATCGATACCGGAAAGTTTCTCCACTGCTGTTGATTCCGCAGATTCGCTTCGTACTCGCTGTGCAGGCAGTGGAAATGGATTTGGTTGCCCGGGACAAATGCAGGTACGAAAAACGGCAAGCCCTGAATATGGTCCCAGTGCAGATGGCTGAGGAAAATGTGGATGACTTGCGGCCCTTTGAAATTGGCCATCATGTCATTGCCTTTTGAGCGAATACCGCTGCCGGCGTCGATGATGAGAATCTCGTCGTCGTCGTTGTCGATCGCTGTGCAGCAGGTGTCGCCGCCGAAGGTGCTGCGCAGGTTGAAGGGTAACTCGCCGTAGAAGGCTTCGACATCATCCGGTGCGCCGGCATCGCGGTATCGGGAAAGAGCATCGACAACTTTATCGCGGATCTGGGCCGGGCTTATCGGTGTTGGAACCGATCCCCGCGTTCCCCAAAGTTGTACTTTCATAAACGCTCTGCGTACTGTTGTTACCGGTTGCCCACAATTTCTGCTGACTTTGCCGGCGCCAGGTTCAACCCTTGTAGGAGGCCAGGTAGCGCGCTGCCACAGCTTGCGTCTTGCTCACCAGAATTTTTTCGACCCGCTTGCTGTCACGTCCGAATTTTGCCACTGCCTGCAGCAAGGGCATGTGCGAGGTCGGTGCGAAGGCCGGCACGGCGATGCAGAAGAGCAGTTGGCAGCGCGTGTCCGATTCCGGGTCGAACGGTATACCCTTGCCACTGACGAGACCGACGCTTATCCCGAGCCGCCGGACCGCCTGCGAACGTGCGTGGGGGATCGCAATGCCGTTGTCTGTCATCGTTGTATATTCTGTCTCGCGGCGCTCCAGGTCCTCGAGGAACAGTTCCTTGTCGACAACAATATCTCCAGCGATCAGCGGCTCGATCAACTGTTCCAAGGCTGTCGAACGGTCCTCCGCTTCGAGGCCGAGGATGACGCGGTCGGGCGTGATGAATGATTTCAAATTGACAGGTTTCACAGTAGCCATGGTAACTCTGGTGGTGTCAATGGACGCAGGTTCTTTACGAAACGTCGAGGTTGAGAAAACGGTTGCAGTGCGGGCAAACCGGATCGACGGACCCATTGATCATGCGGTTGAGGTCTCCCTGCGGAATACACAGATTGCAACCCAGACACATGTCGCCTTTGACGACGACGATGCCGGGGCCGAACTGCGTCAGCCGATCATAGCGCGCCAGCACCTCCGCCGAGATCTGCCGGCGCTTCTTACAGATCCTCGTATCGAGATCCTCGCCGGCATCGCTGTCCGCATGGACAATGGCGGATTCCTTCGAGATAAATTCCAGTTCCTGTAATTCCAGTAACTGTTGCACCTGCTCTTTCATATTTCGGTGGATGCCTCTGCAATAGATGAAACTGTCGAACGCTCATTGGTAAGATTAAGATAAGGCGTATCCAACAAAATCGTACAAGCCCATGCCGGATAATTTGATCGCGTCAATGGTGGATGTCAAGGGCCGGATCTGCCGCCCGCGTAAAATTTGTTCGCCCAACCTGCTTAGTCTGTTGGGGTTGCGTGACTCCCTCGGAAGGTAGTATCACGGGACGGCTTGTTCGATCTCATAGCGTGCGGTCGGTACCTCGGCATCGTAATAACCGCCCAGCGGCGGAACCGCCGGGTCCGTGGCCCAGACCGGATCGATCCAGGCCTGTCGAATGGTCGCACGCCATATGTGCGCCCGACCAGGTACCTGATCGATGGTGACATCGAGAAAGCCATAGTGCCGGCCGATTGCGGTCTTGCCATAGTGAAACACCTGGGCGGCATTGGCGATTCTTGCCGAACGAATGCCGTCGCCCGCCGAGCCTGGCGTGAAGTATCGAAGCTTGTGTGCTGCGCCCTTGGCAGTTACGCCCTGTGTCTCGGCCATTTCCATCATCTCCTCGTGGCCGCAGAAGACGGCGTCGACGCCATACTGGTGAAAAAGCGGATCCAGTTTTCGCATCGGATAGCCTGACTGCCAGTCTTGTCCATTGCCGCGGCCCGGCGGCAAGCTGTGTACGCCGGACCCAAAAGGCATGTGATGGAAAAAGACGAAGATGAACGGTGACCGCTCTTGCGCGGCTGCCAATGTCGTTGCCAACCACCGGTACTGTCGGGATTCGGGCATCCAGTCGGGTGCGCGGCCGCCGCCCGGTTCGTTTTCACCGGTCAGTGCAAAATTGGTATCGAGTCCTGAACCGTTCGGACTCTGGTTACAGCTGTCGAGGCCGATCAAGGTTGCCGGGCCCCACGTGAACTGGTAGTAGCGTTCGTCCGTCGGCAGCTCGAAATGGCTGTGGAATTTGTGCATTGCATGCCGCTCGCTGCCCGGCTGTTCGTAGCCGCCGCCATTTGGGCCGGCATAGTAGTCGTGGTTGCCGGGCACCGCGAAGATCGGTGTATGCGCTGCCAGCAGATTGCCTCGGTCATTGACCTTGCGAAAAAACTCGTCCCAGTCTTCCAGCTCGCCGCCGCATTCCGTGACGTCGCCGGCCAGTAGGATGAAATCAGCCTTGATTTCCGCGGCCGCTGCGACGCACGCTCGGATGCCGTCGTTCTGGTCCATTGGATACCCCTCTGGTACGCCGCAACCGAGACGGCCATGGGACGCCGGTTCAGTTTCTGTATCGGCCCATACCAGAAAGCGAATCGGTGTCAGCGTTGTGGCTGGAGCGGTCCGGAACGTTGCATCGAATATGGCAGTGCCTTGCTCGACGCGATAGTGATATTGCGATCCCGGTTGCAGCGGCTGGAGCCGCACCGCGTGGCGAAAACGCTGTTCGCTGCCGTTGGTCTCCGGTTTTGTCAGGACAATCGGTTGTGGCTGTGACTGTTGGGTCGTGTCAATGTCGTTGTTCCCGAAAGAAATGGTGCCGGGGGTATCCGTTCGTGTCCACCAGACGAGGGTGACTGCGTCGGAGGTCGTGTTCTGCAGGTATGGATGGCCGAATTCCGTATCAAGGAACTGCGCCCATGCCAGGGTGCACGTGGTCACGAACAAGAGAAGGAGAATAAATCGTCTCATGCGAGAATATGCCGCACCAGTTTGATCCGGCAAATGTTATTTGCAGCGTGCCACTCACCGAGCGGCACGGTATTGCCGTGCAGACCCCGCTGAATTGTAATCCTGCCGCTGCAACGGTTTATTACCGTCTTTGGCGCTTTTCGACACTCGCTCCCGCCGGGCTTAACGTCATAACGGTTGATTACCATTTTGGACGATCTCCAGCGTACAATTGCCGCGCCCTGCCGTTTTTCGGGAATCGCTCTACATACCGGCGGCCGGGCCCATCTGACGATTCAGCCGGCGGCCGCGGATACGGGTGTTTCCATTATTCGCGTCGACTTGTCGGACCAGCCGTCGGTGAAGGCTTTGGCATCGAATGTTATCGATGTGCGTCGCGCCACGACGATCGCCAACGGCGACGCGGTGGTATACACCGTCGAGCACGTCCTGGCGGCTATGTATGCCTGCGACATCGACAACGCCGTTATCGAAATGGACGGTCCCGAGCCGCCGATCATTGACGGCAGCAGTGCGCTGTTTTACGCCGAGATCAACGCCGCGGGCACCGTGACGCAGGAAGCGCAGCGCCAATACTGCTGTATCGAAGAGGCGATCTACGTCGAGCAGGGCGAGACACGCGTCGTGATTCTGCCGGATGAAGAGTATCGGATTTCGTGCACCATCTGTTTCGGCGCCACTGTCATGGACACCCAGTATCTCAGCCTGCCGGTCACCAGTGAGAGCTTTGCCACAGAGCTGGCTGGTGCCCGGACCTTCTGCCCGTATGAGCAGATCGAAGAGCTCATGGTGGCGGGTCTGGTGCGTGGCGGCAGCCTCGACAATGCCATTGTCATCAAGGACGGCGCGATCATCGCCAAGGACGGGTTGCGCTATCCGGATGAATTTGTTCGTCACAAGATGCTCGATATAGTTGGCGACCTCAGTCTCGTCGGTCGCCGCTTGCGGGGTCAGATCATTGCGATCAAGCCGGGGCACCCCTCCAATGTCGCGCTGGCCCAGCGTATTTGCGAAGTCATGGGCTATGACGATAAATAGAAGTCGAAAAGTCCGGTGAACAGGATATTCTTTATCCGTTCCGATCGTGTCGAAGAATTCAGTGCAACGTAACAAGGACAAGCATGAGCGTATTGGGAACTGATTCCATCATGGCGCAGCTCGGCGTCGAACCGCCGTATCTGTTGCTCGACCGTATTGAACTCGATGGCGACCGGGCCCGTGGCGTTAAGCTGCTGTCGATCAGCGAGGCTTTTTTCACGGGACATTTCCCGGAGCAACCGATCATGCCCGGCGTGTTGCAGGTTGAAGCGATGACGCAACTGGCGACAGTAGCGTGGCGGCAGGACAGCGCTGTCAGCGATTATGTCATAATGCAGTCGGTCCGCAAAGTAAAATTCCGGCGTCCCGTTGTGCCCGGTGACCTGCTGCATCTGGAGGTAACCCTCAGCGATGCCACCAGCACAGGGTTGACGGTTGTGGCGAGTGCCAGGGTTGGCGAAGAGGTTACATGCGAAGCGCAGTTCACCCTGGCTACCGTAGCCGATCCGGCTGTCGATCTGGCACCGCGCCAGCTCATTGCTGCACGCGCTGCCGAAGTGCCGGTGCTGCAGGAGGGTGCTTTGGACACCGAGGAGATCCAGTCGTTCATCCCGCATCGGTATCCGTTTCTGTTGATTGACCGGGTCGAGGGCTGGCATCAGCCGGAGGAAGACGGTATGCCCGAGATGGTGGCGGTGAAGAACCTGACAGCGACGGAACCGAACCTGGTGAGACATCCGTCCGGGCGTTGCTGGTTGTCCAACTGCTTCCAGTTGGAGGTCGCGGCACAGGCCGGCTGTGCCTATGCTTTATCGCGCCCGGAGAACCGCGGGAAGCTCGCCTACTTCATGTCGATCGAGGATTGCACTTTCAACCGGCCGCTGATCCCAGGTGATCGGATGTATGTTGTCATGTCGCTGCGTACGATTCGACAGCGATTCGGCCAGGCGCTCGGCAAGGTGTATGTCGGCGAGGATCTGGTCAGTGTGACCAATGTCAAGTTTGCATTGACGGAGTAGCGATCATGGCGATTCATTCAACTGCGATTGTTGATCCGAAAGCGACCGTCGGCGACAGTTGCGATATTGGTCCATACTGTTCTATCGGGCCGGACGTCAGCCTGGGGGCCGGCTGTAATCTGCATTCGCACGTGGTGATTGATGGTCATACCTCGCTGGGCGACGAATGCGAGGTGTTTCCGTTCGCCTGCCTCGGCAAAAAGACCCAGGACCTCAAGTACAAGGGCGAAGAGACGTACGTCCGGATCGGCAGCCGCACGGTCATCCGAGAGTACGTCACGATCAATGCTGCAACCGGTGGCGGCGACGCTACGGCGATCGGCGACGATTGCCTGATCCAGTCGTATTGTCATATCGCCCACGACTGCACGCTGGGCAACAAGGTGATCATGAGCAGCGCGGCCATGCTTTCGGGCCACATCGAGGTCGGCGACGCCGCCGTCATTGGCGGCCATAGCGGTGTCGTGCAGTTCGTCAAGATCGGCACGATGAGCATGGTCGGTGGTTTCTCCAAACTGGGGCAGGATGTCTGTGCCTTCTGCATTGCCGATGGTGTGCCGGCGGAGACCCGAGTGACCAACAAGATCGGCATGCAACGCAATGGCAAGAGCCCGGAGCAGATTCAGGCGGTGATCAGTGCCTTCCGCGTCATCTTCCAGTCGGATCTCTCCATCGAGGATGCCGTTGCCGCCCTGCGTGACTCGGCTGTGGAGTTCGCAGAAATCCAGACAATGCTCGACTTCATCGCCGCCAGCGAACGGGGCCTGGCGCGGCCGAAGAAGAAATAGGCAGGCTGACGATGCAATCGATCGGCATATTCTGCGGCTCCAGTGCCGGCTTCGAAGGCGCCTATGTTCCGGCCGCGGAAGCTTTGGGAACTTTGGTTGCGGAACGCGGCCTCACGGTCATCTATGGCGGCGCCAGTATCGGACTGATGGGGCGTGTCGCCGACGCGGCGCTGCGGGCCGGCGGCCAGGTGATCGGCGTGATTCCCAATTCCCTGCAGATTTCGGAGATCATGCACCACGACCTGACCGATCTCGAAATCGTCGACACGATGTTCCGGCGCAAGGAGCGCATGATCGAGCTGGCGGACGCCTTCATCAGTCTGCCAGGCGGTATCGGCACACTTGACGAACTGTTCGAGGTCTGGGCGCTGCGGGCGTTGCAGGCTCACACAAAGCCGATTGGCCTGCTCAATCTCGACGGCTATTTCGACCCGCTGCTGGAGTTTATCGACCGCATGGTCACGCAGGGTTTCCTGCGCACCGCCTGGCGTAGCCTACTGCACGTCGAACCGACGAGTGAGGCGCTGTTGCGGAAAATGGGGTTGTAGGCAGGGATTCATGCTTTCGCATGTCTACCGGTCAGTGGCGACACGACAAACGCTGAAACGCCTCGACCCTGCGAGTATCGATCACGAGAATCCATTGCGGCAAGAGCGTTTGCCCGGCAAGCTTTGCGCTGCGGTGACGCGTCAATCCAGGATGCTGCCGGTTGCGGTGTCGAGGTCGCTTCGGGCCTGCAGTAACTCGGCCCGCACGACCGCCAGATTGAGTTCGGCGACGTTGAGGTCGCGCTGTGCTTCGTTCAAACGGGTCAGCGGCTCGGTGCCGGCGCGCCAGGCCGGTTCGATGTCGTCACGGATCTGCCGCGCCAAAGCGACACTCTCCCGGTTGAGCTTTAGGCGCTGCCGCGCTGCTGCGATGATCGGCAGCTGGCGTCGAATCTCACCGACGATCTCCTGCCAACGGTCCTGCAGTTGCCGGACTGCAACTTCGTAGTCGGCTGCAGCGGTATCAACTGCAGCCTGCTTGGCACCGCCTGTGTACAAGTCCCAGGTGGCGACAACGCCGAGGCTGCCGGAACGTTCATCGTCTTCGAACTCGACGTTGTCCCGGCTGGCGGCGCCGAGCTCGGCGGACAGCAATACGGTGGGTGATTTTGCGGCCTGCGCCGCGGCTTCACGGGCCTTGAGCGCTGCCATCGTTGCCCGGAGTTCCTCGAGATCGGCGCGCTGCTGTCGGGCGATGTCGAGCAGTTCATCGAGTCCGGGCTCAGATTTTTCCGGCAGCTCGTCATCGGCTATGTCGAAGTCGAGGCGGCCCGAAAGGTCGGCATCCGGCAGGCCGAGGAGCTCGGCGAGGATCGTGAGGGACAGGGTGTAGTCACGTTCGGCATTGATGAACTGTACATCGGCATTGTTGCGGCGCAGTTCGAAGTTGTTGGCGTCGGTACGCGACGCCTGTTCGGCCTCGACCTGCTGCCGCATGTCGTCGAGCAGTCGCTGGTTGAAGTCGCGGTCGGCAGCGGTGATGCGCATGCGCTCACGGGCCAGGGCGGCGCTGTACCAGGCGCGGCTGACGGCGCCGAGCAGCAGGCGCCGGGCGTTGTCGTGCACGGCCTCGCTGGTGCTGAGGTCCTGGGCTGTGGCATGTTCGCCAAGTTGCCTGGCGTAGCCATCAAAGGCGAGCCATTCAAAC
This sequence comes from Lentisphaeria bacterium, assembly GCA_003545375.1. Classification (GTDB taxonomy): domain Bacteria; phylum Verrucomicrobiota; class Lentisphaeria; order JABSQK01; family CAJWLW01; genus CAJWLW01. The sequence goes on along the minus strand of DPYP01000153.1, from coordinate 2,745 downwards.
GTCAACGACGGGCTGTAGGTTTCGAAGCGCTCCCCGGTAAGAAAGGACTGGCTACTGGGAACATCCTGCGTATGGATCACGCTGAAGCCGGCGCGAACGACCGGAGCGTATCGGGTACCTGCCTCACGCAGACGGGCACCGGCGCTGCGGATGCGGGCGCGGGTGACCTCAAGGTCGGGGTTGTGCTTGAGTGCTGCGGACTTTGCAGCCTGGAGATCGAGCCGGTCGGGCAGGGCAGCGGCAGCGGACTGAGCCGGTCCAGGCAGGTGCAGGTCAGCCGCAGGCGGGGCGGGCGGCATCGTCCTGCAGCCGGCGGTGAGCAGGATCAGGAGAAGGGCTGGGCGTGCGGCGTTGTGAAATATTCGGTACACGTCACCTGTCGCGGCGTTTTTTGGCGGGGCGGTAGTTGAACTTGTACTTCTGCGGTTTGACGATGCGTCGTTCGATCGGTGCATCGTTGAGGAACTGTCTGGCCTGATAGGCATAGTAATTCAGCACATAACTGGTCGGTATGGTGCCCACGTTCTCCACGTCGCGGATGAGTATGTTGAACAGTTCCTTGGCCTGTTTCTGCAGCTCTGCATCGTTGGGATAGCGTTTCCCATTGATGGTCAGGCACCAGAGCGCGGTGTTGCGTACGTTCTCGGAATCGAACGCCGGTCCCATCGGCGTGGAGACGACGGGCGTCGTGACATGGGCGTACAGGCGCGCTTTCGTCGGTGCCCCGATCGTGGGCAGACGCGAGAGCATCCAAGCGGCGATGACCCGGTCGCTGGCAGTGAGAAACTCACCGCCACCGTAGTTGGTACGCTTGAGGATCTTGAGCAAGGTGTCTTCGAAGGAATTGTCGAGGATAGCATTCATGGAAGTCAGCGCGGCTTTCCGCACATCAGTATCGTGGTCTTGCTGCGCGAAGTGCTTGACGATGTCCGGACCGTTGGCGGGCTTCAGCATACCGATAGATTCAGCAATCGCGGTGCGCACCAGAGCGTCCGGATGCTCCTTCAGCGCCGTGATATCTGCAGCCGCTTCCCTGGCACCGCCGGCGTTGAGTGCCCGGATGGCGGCGGCGATGTTGATCGGCCGGTCGCTGTACGGCAATTTCTGGCGGGCGGCAGTGGCACTGATGCGTAGTTGTGTGCCGATGGGCTCGTTGTGCATCGAGCTGTCGAGGCGGCTCAGGAGGCGGTAGAGGTTGTAGCGGATGTCCGCGTTCTTGCTGTCGAGAAAACTGTCGGCTTCACGCTCGACGGGATACTTGTCGGCGATGTTCTCGAGCGTGTCGAGTGCGGCGTCCCGCAGCAGCTCACTGCCTGAGTCGCCGCAAAGCTCGATGAGACGGACATAGGTGTCGCGCTGTGGGAAGGAACCCATGGCAATGGCGGCGCGGCGTCGCACGATCGGTGCCGGGTCGCGGGACAGTTTGAGGAGGCCGGGCAGAAGTTCACCGGCTTCGAGCCTGCCAATCGCGGCTGCGGCTGCGGCCCGGACACTGGTGTGCTCGCAATTGATGAGGGAACGCAGCAGGGTAAGCTGAAGGTTTTTGTCGAGCCCGGTGCTGAGATTATCGGCGATGGTGGTACGGACCAGCGGGTGACCGGCGCCTGCGAACTGCACAAACCGCTCTCGCAACATCATGGTCCAGTTGGCATACCCCATGATGGCGACGATTGCCAGGGCGCGATCGGTCGGGTTCGGCACATCCAGCTGTGGTTTCCAGTCGTCGATACTTGTGCCGGCATGCTTCTGTGCCAGGACGCCCCAGATCTCCTCGACAACCGGTAGCTGCGATTCGTTGCCGGCCAGCTCGAGGAGACGGGCAGCCTGAAAGTTGGCTTGCTGCGCATAGAGCTGAACGGCTTCGCGGCGCACGTCCGGATCCTCATGCGTCAGGTAAGTTTCGCTCTCTGGGCATGACGTTTCCAGCAGGCGGAAGGCCTTGAGGATATCGGCTGTGACATAGGCGTCGAGTTCGATAGCGAGCAGTTTTTTGAGCAGGTCCTGGCCGATTGGGTTGTTGCACGCCATGAGTCGCATGACGAGGTTTGAGCGGGCCAGTGGATCGCGGCTGTTGAGCAGGAAGTTGCTGAGTGTGCGGATCGAGACATCGGGGGTGTACTTCGGCGTCTTATTTTTGAAGTATGTCTCTTCTGTGTAGCCGATGTCCTGCCACGTCGACAAGATGTACCGCAGAAAACGGGGACCGGGTTTGAGGCTGCCGTACTCGGAATCGCTCAACTCGTAGTCGCCGTCGTCGGCGTCGAAGTACGTACGGTCGGGATTGTGGATGACTTCGAAATCGTAGAATCCAGCGGGATCAGCGGCGAAACCGACGGCGGTCGAGATGATGATGCTGACAACAGGGATGAGGCGTTGCATGGAGAGCACGTTGGATTGACCGGGGAAGGGAGACTTGGCGGAAACGGAGGGAAACTTCGCCGTGAATGGCCGTTAATACAACTTGTCCAATGGACTATTTCGGCCCCAGCCTGACGCGTTTATCGGCGAATGTCTTTGGATGGCGGAGGTATCGGACTGAGCGGATCCGGGCCGATGCGGATCGGCTACGGGTGGAGCTGGCTGTATCGTTCTGCAGCCTGCGGCGAGCAGGGTCAGGAAACGGGCTGAGCGTGCGGCGCTCTCTAGTACTCGGTACGCGTCACCGGTCGCGTTTTTTGGCGGGGCGGTAGTTGAACTTGTACTCACGCGGCTTGACGATGCGTCGTTCGATCGGTGCGTCGTTGA
>DPYP01000435.1:7802-7924 GCA_003545375.1 Lentisphaeria bacterium | reverse complement strand
CTGCGTCTCGGTCGTCCAATTGGCCAGGATAATGGCGAACCGGCCGTCCGGGGCCTGCCAGGCAGCGTCTGCCACCGCCGGCACTTCATGTGTGCGGTCATTGTGCTCCCAGGACATGACTT
>DPYP01000435.1:0-7413 GCA_003545375.1 Lentisphaeria bacterium | reverse complement strand
CGGCGCATCGCCGTCACGGTGCGGATCATCTCGAGTGCATCATCGTTGTTGCCAATCTTCGGCTCCCACTCGGCCCAATTGAATGTTTCGCGGTTCAGGAGTGTTCCGTCGCCCGTGATTACCGCGCCGGGAATCTCTCCCCACACGCAGTTCCAGGCCGTGCTGATCGGAACCTTAAATGGTTCACTGCCCGTACTCATCATGCCGTTGATGATGATGCACTCGTGGAACAGATAGTGGTAGAGCGGTATGTACCCGTCCCTGCCGCTGCTCGGTGGGCTGATGCGCTCGTCACACTGCGGAAACAGTGGCAGGCAATATTCGTTGCAGGCGCATTCGACGGATTGGTATGCATCCGCAGCCCCGGCTTCCTCGGCAACCCGACCGAACGCTTCGACCATCTCCTCCATCGCCGTTGCCATCCACTTCCCCGGCATCGGCGGGTGTCCGTGGTCGGACGCGAAACAGGGGAACGTGGCGCAACCGAAGTTCTGATCGAAGAACTGGATCGACTCCATCCCCCAGCCGACGATTCGTTTCATGGCATCGGTGGCGATATCCTTGGTCATCGCCTGCGCCGCACATCCCAGATAGCTGGGGCGCCAGTCGGTATCCCAGTCGGTCGACCACATCTCGCCGTCCGGCAGACGGCAAACGCTGTCGGCGCCGTCGCGCTCTTCAAAGTCCTTTCGACCGTCGTAGTCCATTGCGAAATGCTCTGTAACCCAGCGCGTGCCGTTGGCCAGCAACCCGACACGCCAACCACGTTCGTTCGCCATCCCGATGAATCGGGCCAGAGCCTCATCACCAGCGATTGGCGGGAAACAGTCCGGGTAAACCCATGGCCCCGCGCGTTCCCAGGACATAACGATTGGCACGAGCGAAGACTCTACGCGACGTGCGATTTCCTCCAGTAACGGGATCGACTTCTCGTACGGCAGGAATTCTTCGATTGGCCTGGCCGGTCCCTCGTCAACGTATCCCTGAACCCGGATCGTGATGTGTGGCGGCGAGTCCAGGAGCGACTCCGGCACGTCCGTCCGCTCGGTCAGCGGCGTTGCCCATTTCTGAGCGAGCGTCCAGCTCCGGTAGATATCAGCCGCATCGTACCAGTCCCCCTCGAAGCTTCGCACAACGACATCGTACTCGAGCGTGCGTTCGCCGGGCGCCGGCCAATCGCCTATGTGTGCGATGCCGAGGCGGATGCCCGGTTCCCTGCGGAGGGCGTGGAAACGTTTGATATTGCCTTCGACATCCTCGCAGGCTGCATAAACGCCCCGGCCGGCGGCGGGGGTGCCTGTCGTATCGTCGTTATACCAGGCGAGGAACTGCGCGAAATCGTGTCCCGGATAGTGGGTGGAGCCGCCCTTGTTCTCGACACGGAACTCCCAGACCGCCGGTTCATCGGCCGGGAGCGCTTGCAGCGCCTTGCCGGAGGTCAGGTGATTTCTGTCTCCAACGGCCTGCAGGACGGTGCCTTCCTCAGGCACGATGAGGACAGGAAACTGTACGTCTGTCAGACGGATCCCAGCGCCATTTCGAACCGTGCAGGACCAGCGGGCGAAGGCGTCTGCCAAGGCAGTGCGGATGGTGATGACCACGTCCACGTCCATGGCGCACAGACCGCGGTAGCAGAGCGACAGCGCCTGTCCTGCGTCGGTCTCCTCGCAGGCAATGTCTGTCTGCGAAGCACCGTGGGAGTCGGCGCATCGGTACTCGCCGTCATCCGTGAGGTATTGAAGTACGAACGCTGGACAGTCCGGCACCGTCGCGATGAGCTCGAGCTCGGGCATCGCTTTGGGCCGAAGCGACGTGAACCGGCCGGTATCACCGTCGAACGTCAAACGGTCTACAGCTGTTTCCAGGACAATGTGGGACATGATGATCTGTTTTCTATCTTCGCAATCGACGTAATCAAGTGTGTGTAGCGGGATCAGGCAGAAAAGTTAGGTAGCGAACATCAGGATTCAAGCGTAAGCTTCGGGTCTCTGCTCCTCGTCTTTCTATCTCCCCTTCCCCATTTCCAATCCGCTGCGATCACTGCCGCGTCAACCCGGCCTGCATAGTTCTCGGCGAGAACCGGCCGAGCAGTCTCCAAGAGCTGCAGAACGCTGCCCAGACCATTGTCGACACTCTCCCGATAAGCGCCAATATCTGCGAGGGTAGTTGCAATGTCGCCGCCGGAATCCAGGCTGCCATCGACGCCAAACTCAATCCGTAAAACCAATTGACACGTTGATCTTGAAAAAAGCACAGTCCACTTCCGCGGCACGGGCTTCCGAGCCTGTGAAAGCGAAGCGCAGGCCGGCAGGATGCCTGCGCTCCCAGGGTACAGCCCGCACAGCTGGAACTCGGCAACGGCCGCCACGGTTCGGTTTGACAAAATCAGTCTGCAGGCAGATACTTGGCTTCGCTGTATCATGCATCATGGAACATATAATAAACGGTTACTCCCATGCCAACCCAATGGGCCGCGGAAGCATTTGATCACCGCGACGATCGGGAAAGCAGCGGACGGGGCATCCGTCACTACCCCATCAAAGACCGACAATGAGTAACCCCCACGATCCGGCTCTGCACCTGTTGGTCGATGACCATCACGTCCGCAACCTGTTGTCAATGAAGCGCGTCTTCGGAAAGGCAAAGAAAGATCCGGAGCCGGTACTGACCGACATCCCGGGCCGTCGCATCTCTTGGGGTTGCGTGCTCACCGAGCAGGGGAAGCACCGGCTGTGGTACCAGTCCATCGTACCGCAAAATTGCCACGATCTGGCGAAGGCCGGCGTCTGGGGCCGCGGCGACGAGTACGGCTTCTTCCCTGATCGGCATCCCGACGCCGTGCCTGAATGGCAAACCGCAATGGTCAGTTACGCCGAGAGCGGGGACGGCATCACGTGGACACGTCCCGACGACCTCGGGCTGATCGAGTGGCAAGGGTCAAAGGCCAACAACATTGTCCTGGACGGCAGCATCGCCGTGAAGCAGTATGACGGTGCCATTACGGACATGGGTTGCCCATCGGTCGTTCGCGACGACTCCGCACCACCGGAAGAGAGGTATAAGCTTTTCGCATTTTGGGGAAGCGTACACTCCCACGATGGCAAGGTCGGCCTGGATCGAAGCGAGGCGGATTTGCAGCGCTTCTGGGACGCCTCGGCGAAATATGTCATGACGAGCCCGGACGGCATTCACTGGCACGGCCCCGTGAAACGAATCAAGGAACACGCCGGCGGCGGCGACTACAGCGGCGTGACACGTGATCATCGCAACAAGCGCTGGTGGTACAACGACCGCGCCCGGCAGGGCCTGTGGGGACCGACATACATCCGCACGGCAGGGCTCTGCACCAGCGAGAGGCTCGACAACTGGCCTGAGCACGTCGAACAGGTTTTTCCGCTGGGCGAAGCCGAGGATTTCGGCGCCGCCTACGAGCACCACGGCATGGCCCCGTTCAACTACGGTGACCAGGACCTTGGCTATCTCGAACTCTCCATCAAGGGCCGGCCGCAGGCGAGCCTGCTGGTCAGCCACCACGACGGCGAACGCTGGCAACGCGTCGACGGCTGTCCGCCGGTGATCGAATGCGGACCGTCGGGGACGTCCGACAGCATGATCGTCAACGCCACGCGTAACGCACCACTGCTGATCGGTGACGAGATGGTCATCGTCTACAACGGCCACCGCGAGTCCAATGACGACAGCAGACTTCACGAAGGGTATATGTACGTGGCCCGACTGCGCCGCGACGGGTTCGCAGGCATGGCAGTGGATCAGGTGGCGGCGGCGCGGCACGGCCGGCCGGCCTTGTTGCAAACACAACCCGTAACAGTAACCGCCGACACGCTGGCGCTGAACATCGAAGGACACGGCGGTACGGCCCGCGCCGCCCTGTTCGACGAAGCCGCAGAGCCGATCGACGGGTTCGGCCTCGATGACTGTCTGCCCATCGACGAAGACAACGTCCGCGCCGAAGTGCACTGGCGCGGCGCCGACGTTCTCCGACTGAAGGGCCGGCGCGTGGTCGTGCTGGTCGAGTCGAGAACAGGCGTGATCTGGTCGTTTCGCCTTTGAATGAATCAAACTGTCCGGCGGAAGGCTCGTATGCCCCAGTGTGTCTCGGGGTGCGATTGGTTGATGATGCGCCGGACATGCTGCCTTTTCTCCTCGCCGGCAGCAATCTTCCAGCCGCATCCGCAGCATATGAACGCCGGAGACCGGTCGCACCCGCTCGTCCGCCCTCCCCCTGACCTTGACGATCTATCTGCCCTGCCCTATCGTATTGCTTTTCTCAACAATCACTCATTCCCACATCTCCTCTCATGCATAAGATCCCCGTTCTCATCGTCACCGTCGCCGGCCTCCTGACTTCTTCAATCGCCACCGCCCAGTCTGCCTGGGGCGAGCTTCCCGAAATCATCGCCAAGGTCAACAAGCAGAAGATTTCGAGAGATGATATTCGGGTGGCGGTTAAAGCCGGACAACCGCTCACCGCCCAGATCGACGCCGCCATCCTCAATGCGCTGGCAGCGCAGCAGGCACGCAAAGAAGGTCTGGACAAGGATCCGGGATATGTCCGCTTCAAGGATAACTCGGCGGAACACGGACGTCGGGCGAAATGGCTGGCGGCCACGATACTGGTCGATATCTACCGCAAGAAAGTACCGGCGCTGGTCGAGGCAAGGCAGGCATCTGCGAACGTCGAAGATGTCGAGGTCATCAAATACATAGCGTTAAACAGCGACCGTTTCGGCACCTTGCCCGACGACCGGGTGCAAGCCACGGCCAGAACCATGATCGTCAATGAACGCTTCGCGGCGGCCGAGTCGGAATGGCTCACAGCGTTACTGCTGAAGAAGGGCATCAAGGTCAATGACAAGGATGTACCCGCAGCAACGATCGAGGCGGCTATGGCCGCCAGGCAACAATCAATGTCTGCCGCCCGGAAACAGCCAAAAGGAACCATTATCCTCGACGCGGTGACGGATATCATCGGCGGTCGCGACGCGCTCGCAGACGCCGTGATCGCCGTGGCGGGCGAGGAGATTGTCGTCGGTGAGCTGCCGGTGTTCGCTGGCCTTGCCGCAAACCGCGCGATCCCCATGCCGCTGCTCAGGCCTATCATCACGACGCTGCTCGCCGCCGAGGCCAGGAAGGAAGGGATTGACAAGGACCCGGAGTTTGTAGCTGCGGCCAGCCAGGCTGCGCCACCATCCACCGCCGATCACACCGTATTGGCGGGAATTTACTGGCGGCATCACGGCATCGACACGCAGTCGATAAAGATTACCGACGCGGAGCTGCGCGGCTGTTCGCGGGCCATCGCTCAAACCCTGATGGCGCAGGACGGGAACGCCTTTCCCACCTGGCTGGCGGCGGCCAAGAAAGAACACGTCAAGGCTGAGGTCACAGCATCGGAGCTGACCGCCTGGTACGATGCGATTTTCGCCGCTGTACTTGACGGCAACAGCAAAGATCTGCGCACACAACTGCTCATGGCCAAGCTCGGCTGGAAGCGCAGCAAGCACCTGGAGACCGCGCTGGCAGCGGCGAAGATCAAACGCTACGTCGATTGAACGGCTCTTTCTGTGGCACGGACCAACCGGCAACTGGCGGTTGCTTCCGTCGCCCTCGGCGGTGATATCAACCGCATCGGGTGTCGGCAAATATCCTGTTCCAATGCCCTGTGAATTTTTTTTCAAATTCGCGCTATTTTTTTTCTTGGAATTTCCAAACAGATTTCCTATACTGATGGTAACAAAGGCGGGAAAACAGCCCATTTGAGCGGGTTTTCCCCTGGTCACAATCTATAATCACCCAATCAAAAAAAGGAACCAGCAATGACGAATCTCAAACACATCATTGGCGGAATCGCCGTGGCCGTTGCGTTGCTCGTCGGCATCCAGAGCTTTGCGATCGGAGTAACCTTCAACTTGTCAATCACCGACAGTGCCGGCAAACCGAAGAAAACCCCGGTTGGCGGTGTCTGCGGCGGCAGTTCCGGGGATCATCTTGCCTTTACAGGTGCCGGCATGTACATGTCGCCCGGCTACAACCCCCACCCCGCAGTACCGGCAGACGGGGAGGCTTGGACTTGGGCACGCGACCTCACGCCTGGGCTCTATGAATGGGCAATTGGCACAAATGGCCCCCTCTATTTTAATGTCAACGCGGACGGCACCGTCTACCCGCAGAGTTTCGCTAACAGTAAGGTTGGGGAATATTACGATCCGGGTTGTAGCGCGAGTCATCCTGACGGCCATACGGCCTACTTTGTTATCAGCCAGCGCGGTGAAGGAAGCGAAGGCGGCGGAGCTGAGGGCCCGGCTGGTGCCGATGGCGCCGCCGGTGCTGCTGGTGATCAGGGTCCACAGGGTAAGGCTGGTGCCGATGGCGCCGCTGGTTCTGCTGGTGCCGATGGCGCCGCTGGCGCCGCTGGCACCGATGCACCGTGCACGCCATGCGCCGATGTCACCGATGCCGCCGTCGCTCTGGCTTGCGCAATTTTGGGCGAGAACCCGCCAGCCAGTGTTGTAGAGCTGCAGACCACCTCGCAGGTCATTGTCAATACTCTCCTGATCAGCGCCAATATCTGCGAGGACCCCTGCGATATCAGCGCCGGAATCCAGGCTGCCATCGACGCCAAACTCAGTCAGTAAAACTGGTTGACTCGTTAACCTTATAAGAGAAAGCACGGAGTCTTCGGACTCCGTGCTTTTTTGTGTGTACGCCGGACATACCGACTTTTCCCCTCGCCGGCAGTAATCTTCCAGCCGCATCCGCAGCATATGAACGCCGGAGACCGGCCCTGCATTCCTGAGGTCGATATAGTCCTGCACGTCGTAGACAACGAGCAGTTCGTACGGGCCATCGGGGAGACCCGTCGGATCGGCAGTAGCGGCAGGGACTGCACGCTGCTTCAAAACAGGCAGTTTACGGCCGGCCCATACTGTAGTGGTCGACGACTTCCAGCGCCGTGATGCCACGGTCGAAAATGACGACTTCGTCGATAATACCGAACATATGCTGGTTGAATCCACCGCCGTCTTGATCGACACCGATTAGTAATTTACCGTCCTGGGAATCGTCGAGCGGGGCGCTGTAGGCAAGACTTTCCATGAGTTGACCGTCGACGTACGTTTTCAGGATATTACCGTCAAACGTAACCGCCAAATGGTGGTACGTCGCCGTGGTCAGAAGCGCCGCCCCGTTGGATACTGCGGCAGCCGAGTTGACGCGCCAATCGACGCGGACCGGGGTGATCTCGGCGCCGAGCTTATACACTTCACCAGTCGAGCCGGCCGTCTCCGATTCGATCCGGCAGACGAAAAACGGGACCGTAAAGAAGTCTTCGACCCTGATCCACGTCATGATGGAGACCCCATCACGCAGGTTGGCATGATTGCGCGGATCCAG
>DPYP01000212.1:0-28683 GCA_003545375.1 Lentisphaeria bacterium | reverse complement strand
GTGCCCCAGGCGGTCACCGAAACCGGCCTCAACCCAAAGGTCGCCGGGCATATCGCCGGTGGGCTTGAACGATCCCTGGATGATCAGTATCATGGCCTTGGTCGGAATGGTCAGGGGTTCCTCCAGATGCACTTTGCCGTCGTGTATCTTCAGTCGACCGCCACAGGCCTGCAGTGACAGGTCGTTGGGTGTCACGCCGATGGCCACGCCGGCAGCGCCCGAGAGGACATTCATCAGGCTGCCGTCGGCAAACTGGAGCAGCCTGAGCCCGGTCACTTCGAAACTGATGTCGGCGTTGAGGTGGTCCATCAGCTCCGGCCACTTGGTGCCTTTACCACTGGCGCCCTTGATGGCGAAGCTCTTGATGCTGCCAGCACCTATGTAGCTTGCCGCCTTCGGCGCAAAGCTGGTGATCAGCGGGGTGACCGACTGTTCGCCCATATCGAAGTCGCAGGTGTAGGTCATCGGGATCGCGGCATAACCGCAGGAAGCGTTCAGGCTCGACGACACACCGTTGATCTTGAAGTTCCTGGAGTCAATGCTGATTTTGCCGTCTTTATGCACGATGACCCCCTGGAAATCTTCAATGTCGACGGTTTTATAGGTCACCTTTGTCAGCGCCACATTGACGACGGCCCAGATATCCGGCGCGGTGATCGGTCCGGTCGTTTCAGAACTTGTCACCATCATGTCGAGAAACCGGTCCACCACCAATGGCTGCTGCGAAATCAGGGACAGTTCCGATTTGCGTCCCTTCATCGATGCGTCGAAGTTGCCGGTGAGATCGAGTGATGCCAGGTTGCCGGCCGGGTCGTCGAGCACCACACTGCATTTGCGCAACTTGAGCATTTGATCGGCTGCGAATTCTGCACTGAGGTCGACGGTATACGACAAAGGCGGAATCTTGAAACCATCAAGGCCGATTTCGATAGCGTCTGACCTCAAGTTGGTTACCAAGTCGAAGCTCGTCGTCTCTTCGATGCCGATGACGGCTGTCCCCGCCAGATTGACATTGGACAAGGCGACCGCGTCGGTGACAGCAGAGGGCAGGGCCGCGCTGATTCCCGGCGACACCTTCAACTCGGTGACGTTGACGGTGCCGGCGAGTTTGCTGGATTCGGTGCCATCGGCGCCGAATGTGGTTTTGATCTGCAGCTCACCATTGGCTGTTACGACCAGCGCGTCCCTGCCGGCAGTTGTCAGCCGCAGCGTCGTAGGCTTGAACTGCACGTTGGCAAAGTCGGTCATAACCGCATCGAATTGGGTTGTGATATTGAGCTCGCCGAATTCGTCCTGATCGTATCGGAAAGCGGCCTTGTCAAGCGTGAAACTGCCCGTGGCAGCGATCTTCTTGCCGCCGTTCTCGACATGCAGGTTGATATTGTCTGTCAGGCGACCGCCCCTGAACTGAAAGTCTTTGATTGGCGGGATGAACGGCTCGAAGAGCATCAGGTCCAAGTCCTGACTGCTGATCGTCAACCTCGCCGGCGGCAGCTCAGCGGTCGCCGCATCTTTCGATATATCCACTGTCACGGCCTCATGGAGAATCGCCTCGAAAATCACATTGCCATCGGAAGATACCTTGAGCGAGCCGGGCCTGACCGTAATGCGTTCGAAGTCGCTGACGACGATGTCGATGGCGGTGGAGACACCGAGATTCTTGATGTGCTTCTCAGACGCCGCGATATGCACGCGACTGAGGTCCACTGTGCCGGTGGCGGTGATCTTCTTGCCGTCATTCTCGATCAGCACGTCGAGGTCGTCGGTTAATTGGCCGCCATGAAACGCGAAGCTGTCCTGGCGCGGGATCAGTGGCGACAGCAGAGACAGATCGAAGTCTTTGCTGACGATTTGCAGCCGCGACGGCGGCAAATTATTGCCAGCCGCACCTGGTGTCAGAGCGATTGTTGTCTTCTTACTCAACGTGACTTTCAGGATTTCACGACCCTTTGCTTTGGCACTGACGTGGAGTGCGTCGACCGTCAACTCTTTTCCGGCCGCAAAGGTGACGTCATGTCCGACGGTTATCTGCACAGGATCATCCAGTGGCTCCAGCTTCAGTTCTGTGGATGCCACGGTCAATTCCTGGACATTGAGCTCCCCCTGGCTGCCGATCGTTCTGCCGTTGTCGGCCAGCGTGATGGCACCGTCGTAACTGATCGTGGTGTCACCGAACCTGTAGTCACCGACAAGAACGCCGATAAGGTCGAGCACGGACGTCTGGTTGTTCTGGGCGAATGTATTGAAGGCAACTGCCAGTTCGCCGCCGATTTTCGGCGTGATCGGCGACTCGAGCAGCGCAACGTCGATCTGTAGTTTGCTCTTGGCGCTGAACTCTGCTTCAACATGACCGCCCATGGCCTCCTGCATGCCAAACTGGCTGTCGGTGAACCACACCTTCAACTGCCGACCATCCAGTGTCACACCCGCGACGTTGCCGGACATGTCGTTGATCAGCAGTTCCTCAAGCTCGATGACGTTGACGTCCTTGATCACCAGATCCTTCGGCAGGTTGGCATTGAGGCTGATCTTGAGGGAGCCGAATGTCGCCTGCAGTTGCTCGCCCGCGGCGTAACTACCGTCGGCGGTGACGGTGACACCGATCTGTTCACCGAGTGCAATCTTCGGGATGCTGACGTTGATATTCTGCAGCACCGCCGCGACGGCTGGCGTTTCATCGCCCGCCGGCCGGTCAAGCGTAACCTTGAGGTTCTTGATGTTGAAGCCCTTCACCGCGAACTCGGGTACGGATTCCAGAGGTGGCTCGTCCTTCGTCTCTGGCAGCTTGAACGGAAAGATGAAAGTGCCGTCGGCCGCCTGCTTCAAAGCCACTGTCGTGTTTTCGAGCAGCACCTCGTCCACATAGAACTCGCCACCGAGCATTGGCATGAGCTGATAGCGCACCCGCACCGTTTCGACTTCGAGAAACGGCTCGGTGGCATCACCGAGAATCAGATCATTGAGTTGCAGCTCGCCGAAGATGGAAAACGTCACGTCGTCGGCGGTAATCGTTGTTTCTAATGTGTCAGCAATAGCCGGCAGTACATGCCGTTTTATGAAACCGCCGTTGTTGACGTAGACGAGCACGCCTGCAACAAGCAGAATCAGGACAGCAACCACGGTCCCGGTAATTTTGAGAAACTTCTTTATTTGTGAATCCTCCGCAGTTGCCGGATGCCTCCGGAATGAACAATCGTCAGCTTAACTAATCTATCCGGGTTATGACGCACGATAAAGCGCTGTTATTCATTGCTGCACAGTGCACCGACGCTCGCCCGACCATGCCGCCGTCATCGCCGACCGCCGGTGCGTCAGTCGCTATGACGCCGCGGTCTATTTCGCTGCCTGAGGCGGCGATTGATCATTCCGGCATTCCGAACCTCGACTCGATGACGGGTTCTCAATAGTATCAGACTCATGTGACACGACCGTCCCCGGCCGTTATAGCGCCGTAGCGGTTCGATGCTCGGAAAGCTTCGCGCTACAGTCGTGTTCAAGAGCTATAGTAACACAGTCGGCACTGGAGGGCATCCATCCATGCGCAAAATCATATGTACGTTTACAGTCATTTTCATTTCGGCGGTACTGCTGCTGGCCGGCGGGCGGACCGAAAAGACGGATGAACCAGCGAAACCAACCACTACCGGAGCAGAAAAGATGAGCGATGGCAACACCCGGATTGCAACATTCGGCGGCGGCTGTTTCTGGTGTGTCGAGGCGGTGTTCCAGCTCATCGATGGCGTCGAATCCGCAGTGTCCGGCTACGGCGGAGGTGAGACCGATAATCCGACATACGAACAAGTGTGCTCCGGCCGCTCCGGTCACGCCGAAATTGTTCAAATTACCTTTGACCCGGCCAAAGCGAGCTACATCGAACTGCTCGATGCCTTCTTCAGCAGCCACGACCCGACGACTCTTAACCGGCAGGGCAACGACAAGGGTACGCAGTACCGCTCCGTCATCTACTACCATGACGACGGGCAAAAAGCGGCGGCCGAGACCAAGGTCAGGGAACTGGAGGCTGACGGCGTTTTCGATGACCCGATCGTCACCGAACTCTCGCCGGCAGGCAAGTTCTACAGTGCCGAAAAGTATCATCAGGACTATTATGCCTTGAACCCGCGACAGCCGTATTGCCAGCTTGTGGTGCGGCCGAAGGTCGAGAAGTTCAAGAAGAAACTGGCCGAAGCCAAGAAGTGACCGCACCCGCACCGCGGCGATTTGTGCTCACCGGCGGACCGGGCGTCGGCAAGACGACCCTGGTCGGCTGCCTCAGCCGTCTCGGCTTCGGCATGGTTCGCGAGACCGCCCGTGACGTCATTGTTGAACAGCGCTCGCGTGACAGCGAGTCGTTGCCATGGCGCGACAGGATCTCCTTCCAGCTGCTGGTACTCGAGCAGCAGTTGATCCGCGAAGGTCGGGCGACGGCGTCGATCGTCTTCTGTGATCGCGGTATCCCCGACGGCATCGCGTACCTGCGCATCGCCGGGTTGCCAGTGCCGAAGCCTATCGCCGAGAATGCACGTGATCGCTACGGGCTGGTGTTCCTGCTGGAGCCGGTCGGTGAAGTGTCGGCGGATGGCGTGCGCTATGAAGATCCGGAGACGGCGGCGCAGGTGCATGCGTTGATCTTCGAGGTGTACACCGAGCTTGGCTACAGCGTTATCCGGATACCGGCACTGCCGGTCGCGGCGCGGGCCGAAATTCTGATACGCTCGACACTGCCGCCGATTTGAACAGCGCCGGGAGGCCGTCAGAAGAAACCATCCGCGGGTGCCGGCGTGGCTGTCGGCAGGGATTGTGAAAACAGGAATTAACCCGCATAGTGTTATTTGGCGTCGAGACATATTGGGCGTTTACAAACATGCCGGCTCCGCATGGCTGCGAACTCCGCAGTTTCGCGGGATGCCCGGGCCAGATGGGAACCCGGCGGTCTCGCGCGATGTCGAACTATGATCAGCTTGAACGACAGGAGACCATCATGCGCAAAGTGCTTTTTTTGACAGCGGCGTTTGTCCTGCTGACCGGATGCTTCGATCGCGAGTCAGCAGCGAATCCGGCCGACAACGATGCCGGCGTGGTCCAGGCAACGGCCAACGCCGATGGAAAAGTCGTGAAGACCGATACGCAATGGCGTAAGCAATTGACCCGCGAACAGTACCGCATCACGCGCCAGGCTGGGACGGAACGCGCCGGGACCGGCAAATACAATGATCACAAGGCCGATGGCACCTATCATTGTGTCTGCTGCGGCCAGGATCTCTTCCACTCGGACACCAAATTCGAGTCCGGCACCGGCTGGCCGAGTTTCTATACCGCCGACGAATCGAAAGTTGTCGGACACACGGATCGCAGCCACGGCATGGTGCGTACAGAGGTGGTCTGCAGCCGCTGCGACGCCCACCTCGGACACCTCTTTCGCGATGGTCCCAAGCCGACCGGTTTGCGCTACTGCATCAACTCGGCGGCGCTCGATTTCGTCGCAGCCAATGCTGCAACGACCAAGGCCGAGACGAAGACGACCGATGAATGATAGTGCCGTTCGTCATGCGGGTTCCGTTACACCGACCCTACCGAACCATCCAGGACCAATTAATTATTCTTCCGGGCCTTCCCCATTTCGACATCCTTCCACTGCCTAAACCACCGGGCGTACGATGTACTCGCCGGTCGCCGCACTGAAGGCCATCTGCTGTACGGTGATATCCATTTGCACCGACGCGTCTCGGAGGATAGGCAGACATTCGGCTACCGACCCGGGCCAGCCCTTGCGCAGTTGTGACTGGACGCTTTCGAAGCGTCCGCCAGACGTCGATTCGAGCTCGCTGTCGGTCGCTGCTGCCGTCTCGTCTGCCAGCAGGATGTAATCGTTGGTGACTATGATGCAGCCGTTTTCCGGTCGGCGAATCGCGTGTTTTGTCGGTGTTCGCTCAATGACCGCCATCTCGCCCTGCTCAGTTCCCGTAAGCAGCAGCATGCAGTCGGAGACGATCGGCGTGGTCGCCAGAGTCGTCACTGCATCATCGAAGGTTGCGACATTTTCCAGTACCGACCGGATCAACATCGTTACCGGGATCGAGAAACTTGCAGGCTCGTTGCTGGAAACAGCGTTTAGTGTCACGGTGAAACGCCCCGGAGCAACCGCGGAAAACGCCCCGAGAAACCCCGGCCACGTAACAACAGAGAAGCGCCCGGCCGGTGCCCCGGTGAAATGTGCCAGCATCGTGAAACGCGACAGAATATCCAGTTCGGTCCACCAGTCGAGGTTGCGTGCGTGCACCGGCCCGGCCGGGGTGTCGATCGCGAATGCCGTACAGCCGGCACGGCTGTTTGAACCGAGGAATTTGATGACGTCGTAGTGCAGGTTGGCCAGCAGCAGTTCGGGTAGTGGCCGGTTCATGCGCTCAGCCAGGCCAACGATCTCTTCGTACATTCCTGACGGTACATGAGCGTCGACAAATTGCTGCAGATGATCACCGTGCTGCGCCAGGAAATTGGTGCCCCCAAGGTCGGCATTGTAGAGATCGAGCAGCTCGTGGGCCTGGTCCGCCAGAGCCTCAGGCAGGTGCCAGCGGTCGGCCGCATCGGCCGCAAGATCGACATGAACTTCGGGGATCATGATTCGAGATGCCAGGTTGTCCTCCGACAGAACTCAGGGTCTGCGACAGGTGTCAGTTCAAACAGCGGGACAGATCTTGATCTTCTCCTCGTAATCTACTCCTTTCAATCGCAACAACAGAAAGACAAAGAGTCACAAAAAAAGCGCTGCCGCACCGGTCGGGTGCCGCAGCGCTATGAGAACTTCCGGATGGCTAAGCAGTGTTATCTGCCGCTACCCTCGGCATTTCCCTTCTTGTCGCCGTCGTCCGCCTTGATCTTGCAGCAGCCGACCGCCCCCTTGAACATGCCACAGCCGCCGCATTTGGTGCGACCTTCGGCGTCGCAGCACTTGGCAGTGCCCTTGATCTCGCCGCAGCTTTTGCAGATGGTGTTCGGGATTTTGCAGCAGCCGACCGAGCCCTTGAGCAACCCGCAACCGCCACACTTGGTGCGACCTTCAGCCTTGCAGCATTTGGCGTCGCCTTTGATCTCGCCGCATTTCAGGCAGATCTTGATGGCATCGTCCGCTTCGGCGCTGGATGCCGCTTCCTTGTTGCTGCCGTTCTTGTTGTCGGAGGCCAGCACTTGCGTGCCGGCGAGGCCGAGGACGAGAATCATGATGGACAGATACCGCATCACCATTCCTCCTTGATTGTGGGTTTTGAGAGTGCGGGTGAGGTACAAGATTTGTATTCGCCGGGCCTGTCAATTTCAGTCATGCCGGCGAAAAAATAAAGGTTGTTGTCGAGGAGACCGTTGGTCAATAGCGCTTTGGCTGTCTAAGATAGCGCTTGTAAACCACTTGTCAGCCCCTTTCCAGCTTCGATCATGCGACGAATCTCCGCTCTGGCCATCCTTCATTTTGTCATCGACAGCTACGCGCTGATGATTCCCGCGTTGTGGCTGCCGATCAAGCAGCGATACGACCTCAGTGCTACAGAGATCGGCATGATCCTGGGGCTCTGCACGCTGCCATTCGGATTGTGCCAGCCGCTTTGGGGCATGCTGTCGGACCGGGTGAATGTGGGGCGACTGCTGTCATTTGGGCCAGTCGTGGCCGTGCTGGGTATAAGCATGGTGATGCTCCAACAGCCGCTGCTGCCATCCGTCCTCTTTATCATGATCGGTTGCTGCGGTGTCGGTTTCTTTCATCCGGAAGCAGGAATTACCGCAACGCGCCTGGGCCGCACCGGGATGTCCCGGACGCTTGGCGTTTTTCTGGTCGGCGGTTTTCTCGGTCAGGCGGTCGGGCCGTTATGGATCAGCTATGTAGTCGAATCCGAAACGTCCGTAACGACTCAGACGATCCTGGCGATCGCGCCCGGGCTGGTGCTGATCGTTGTCGGCGTAGTCATGTTCGGCAGACCGATCGAACGCCATACCCGCGACAGTGATGGCCAGGTATCATGGCTTCAGGCGCTGGCCGGCCGGCACTGGCCGGTATGGCTGCTTATCGCGATGAATACGATGCGGTTCTTCTGCGTGTACGTGCTGTTGTACACCATCCCGCCCTACCTCGTTGCTGCGGGGCACGGTCAGATCATGATCGGAAAGTGGCAATCGATCTTCAACGGCTCACAGGCTTTCGGCCTGCTGCTCGGCGGTATGACCGCCGCAGTCGGGCGCGAGCGGATCATCTGCGCCGGTTCCACCGCGCTGTCACTGATTCCGCTGCTGCTATTGCCGATTTTCGAAGGCACGTCGATGATCATCTGCCTGGCGTTCATCGGTGTCGGAATGGCCTGGACGACTGCGATCGTGATTCAACTTGGCCAGGGGCTGGTGTCGCAGGCCGGCCGGTGGATGACCGGCATGCTCATCGGTTTCGCGTCGGGGATCTCGACGCTTACGGGGCCCTGGCTGGTCGGCACGCTGGTCGACAATTTCTCGGCCCGCACACCGTTGTACTGGGCCACCGGTTTCGCTGTCGCCATGCTGGTGACGGTGCTGGTGCTGCCGTCACAGAAGCGTTTGAACGCATTGCGGGGCTGACCAGGGGCTAATCGTGGTGGCATCCGGGACCGTGGATATGCCCATGGTCGAGTTCTTCCTGGGTGGCCTCGCGGACTTCTGTCACGTCGATGTCGAAATGGAGGGTTTCACCTGCGAGCGGGTGATTGCCGTCGATGGTGACGTCTTCGCCGTCAATTTCCGCCACAGTGATGATCTGGGTGCCTTCCGGCCTGTTGATCTGGAACTGCATGCCGGTCGCGAGGTCGTCGATGCCCTCGAACATGTCCATCGGCACCACCTCCACCAGCTCGTCGTTGCGATCGCCATAGCCCAGTGCCGCAGAGATTGTCGTCTCGAAAACGTCCCCGGCCTTCTTGCCGAGCAACGCGGATTCAAGACCGGGAACGAGGTTGCCGTGCCCATGCAGATAGATCATGGGATCCTGGCCCCCAGAAGAATCGACAACGTCGCCGTCGCTTAACTTCAAGGTGTAGTGGAAGGATACAGCGATGTCCTGCGAGATTTCCATGGTGTCATTCCAGGGGTGTTGCGAAAGTAGTATCAGTGGAAGTCGAGGCATACTTTGCCCCCGTCGCCGCGGAAGTAAATAGTGGCTGAACGGAAATATCCTCGGTTTTCCTGAGCGCTCCCATCCGGGGCAAATCGTGTGCTGCCGGTGATGCAGCGGGTGTCTCACGTTACAAAACGGGGTAATTGTTTCCGCTCATTTCCTGCCGTGTCCCTGACGCGCCAGAGCCCACCACCGGCAGACCGGGGGCGGGCATGAGAAAGTCGTCGCTTTCTTCGTGATCGGATGAGCCACGGTAAGTTCACGCGCATGCAGCGCAATGGTCTTGTCCGGCAGCGGTTTCGGCGCCCCGTACTTGACGTCACCGAGGACTGGCATATCGATCGACGCCATCGCCGCGCGCAATTGATGGGGACGGCCAGTTTCCGGAATCAGTTCGACCAGCGTCTTCCTGCCTTCGCAGAGCAGCGCCCGGAATTGTGTGACGGCGCGTTTGGCGTTGCCTCTTTTCGAGGCGCTGGCAGTTACGCGGTTTCGACGCTCGTCCTTCGACTGCCAGTGCACCAGCTTCCCATCATCCTGACGCGGCAGGCCGTGACAGATTGCGATGTACGTCTTGGTCACCTGTTGTTCGCGGAACTGTTCTGTCAGTCGTGACGCCGCCTTGCTGGTGCGGGCAAGCAGAACGACGCCAGAGACTGGGCGATCAAGACGGTGCACAACGCCGAGGAAGGCGCGACCGGGTTTATCGAACTCTACTTCGATCCAGCTTCGCGCCATGTCGAAAAGCGACAAATCTCCACTGTCATCCGGCACGACCGGCATGCCCGCAGGCTTCACCACGGCCAGCAGATGATTGTCACAGAATAAAATGTCGAGAGCCATAGCATCTGACTTTATCGCAGTAATCCCGTAATGCGCGCAATTGGCGATACCCCGGCGGATGCCGTACCTTCTGCGCTGAGTGAACTACACTGCAATGAACAACCGGCCCAACAATCAGTCTTTCGCCCAATGCTCGACACGCTGATCCCCATCATCAAACAGGCTGGCGAACTGTCTCGAGCCTATTTCAGTAACGAGCTCGAGAACGACGTCGACTTCAAGACGCCCGTCGATTTGGTTACGACCGCCGATCGGGAAGTCGAACAGTATCTCAAAGACGCTTTGGCAGAAGCTTTTCCTGACATCAGATTCGACGGAGAAGAGTCGGGCGAGGGGGCGGGCAGCACCGAGCACGGCGTCTTTATCGTCGACCCGATCGATGGCACTACAAATTTTTTTCACCGCTATCCGTTCTACAGTGTATCGCTGGCTTATCGTAAGGACGACATCACTGAGTGCGGTTTGGTCTATTGTCCGCCCACCGATGAACTGTTTTACGCTGAACGCGGCGGCGGCGCTTTTCGCAACGGCCGGCCGATCCGGGTTTCGCAAAACGCCAGGTTGCAGGACGCGCTGATGGTGACCGGTTTCTCCTGCGTACGGTTCAACGTCAAGCCCGACACGATGGCGATCTTCGACAGGATGGTCTATCTCGTGCGTGACATTCATCGCGACGGCTCTGCAGCGCTCGATCTGTGCTATGTTGCCTGCGGTATCTATGACCTCTTCTGGGAGCTCAATCTCAATGCCTGGGACGTTGCAGCCGGGGTCCTGATTTGCGACGAAGCCGGCGGTCGCGTCAGTGATTTCGGCAATAGCGATCAATTCGAGAAAAATCGGCAACTGGTCGCCAGCAACGGCGCTATTCACGACATTTTTCTGCAGGAGACAACGGGGCTTTGTTGAACATCAATCCCATCGTGCCAGCAGCAATCCTCGTGTCGCTGCTCACAGCACTCGCCCCCGCCAAAGAGATCTTTGAGATCATCGATGCCAACGATCCGGCCACCCTGCAGGCCTACGTCGAGAAAAATCCGGAAAGTGTCAAATCGTTCAACGACAAGCGACAATCGCCGTTGCATCAGGCTTGCATCGCGGGTGATCCCGAACTCGGCCGTGTCCTGCTCGATGCCGGGGCGGGCATCGATGCCCGCAACGGCAAGGCCGCCACACCGCTGATGATTGCAACCAGACACCCGCAGAAGGCTGATGAATGGCTGACGCTGCTGGCCGAGCGCGGTGCCAAACTCGACACCCCGCACCGGACCGACGGCACCGCACTCATGATGGCCTGTGCCGCCGGCAAGGCTGACGCCGTCAAGGTGCTTTTGGCTGCCGGCGCCAAGCCCGATGCTGGTTCCAGGAAAGCAAATGCACTGACCGTGGCACTGCAGGTCAAGAAGTCGAAAAGAATGGAACTCTGCAGGATGCTCCTGGCCGCCGGCGCCAAGCCGGCCCGCTACCCGAGGAGAGGACCGAATCCACTGACTGTGGCGGTGGAAGCGCGCAATGCCGAACTGGTCAAGTTGCTCATCGAGCACGGCGCCAATGTCAACGCGGGACGGCCCAGCCCGTTCCAGGTGGCAATGCGGCAGTCAACAGACATGATGCTGGTAGCCTTGCTCGAAGCGGGCGAATGCCCGCTGATGGCGTGCAAGCTGTTTCCGGCCATCCAGGATTTGACCGAGCAGACACGTCGCGCCCGGTTGCTCCGCGACTATGGTCTCGATCCCGTTTCCGGCTGTGAAGCGAATCTCAATGCCATCGTCGGAATGGCCGACTTCGAACACGTCGAGATGTACCTCGAGGCAGGTGCCGACATCGCTGCAGCAGATCGGTACGGCCGACAGGCAATCCACCATGCCGCCGGTGGCAAGGGCTCGGCCGAGATCATTGTGTTGCTCGTCGATAGCGGCGCCGACGCCGATGCCGTCACGCCGTTCGCCAAAAAGCGGCCGGCCCATTTTGCTGCGGCGCGACGCCATGGCGTCCGCGGCAAGGAACCTGCGACCGATTTCACGCACCTGCAGGTCGTTGCCGAGTTCGGCGCCGACATTGACGCTGCGGATCTATCGGGAAACACGCCGCTGCACCTTGCCGTGCGTGCGCAGAACGCTCCGGCGGTCGCATTTCTGGTATCACGTATGGTTGACATCGCGGCACGCAACAAGCAAGACAAGTCGGTCGTCGCGATCGCGCTCGAGGCGGAGGCTTATCACACCCTGGTACCGCTGGTCCAGGCCGGTGCCGAAGTGAACGCCGAAGATCTCAAACCGATTTTTGCAAAGATCGATCGCCGCAGAGAAGTGCGCTTGGCCAAGGCTCTACTGTTTCTCCGTCAGGTTCCCTACCCGGCACTGCGGCCGGAGTTGCTCAAGGTCGCGAACAGCACAGCTCTGTCACCGAGCACTCGCGCCGACGCAATCATTGCCTTGCATGCCGCGGGCCACGCTAACGCCGTCACGATGATGGACCTTCTGATCGACAAGACCTCGTCGGATGCGGTGCGGCGGTTGCTGGAGGCGAAACGGGCAGAGCTCGAACGCCAGTGAGGCGTTTTTCGCGTATCCCTTTACTGTTTTTGAATGTGCTTATTGACTGTCGGAGGCAGCCTCTGGCCGGCGGGTAACCTTCCACATGCGTATTTAAGCCGTACCTGCCACATATCTACTCAGTTTATTCGTCGCGTTTTTTCTTGCCCCTGGCCAGCTTGCTCAGGATGTTGCTGGCAAACTCGTCCGACCAGCCGAATCGCGCCTTGAGCCGTGAGTAAATATCGAGCGCCACTTTATCGAGCCATATTTTAATACGGGCAACAGCATTGTCGTCCGGTCGGCTTTTGTAGTTCGTGGACTTCATTGAATAGCTGCTGTCTGCCTCGGTGGTGTAGTAATACAGTGCGACGCTGCGTCGCTGAACACCGTCCGGGCACTGGATCGGATCCGGATAGCCATGGTACGAAGTCTCGTTCGTATTAAAAATCAGCGCATGATTGAGATATGGCTGTACTCTCTCGACACACGCCTGCATGTCGCCGTCCCACAGCTCGATGGCACCGCCCCAGTCATCCTCCCAGCGTTCGTTCATGTAGAGGATCAGATTGATGCGACGCCGCCAGCGTTTGTGGTAGTGGTGCATGGTAAAGTCGGCGTGGACATTGAGGAAGCCCCCGGGCTCCGTTTGATGCAGCCCGCCGCCGTCCAGCAGCGGATCGGACATCAGCCCTTCTATACCTGTAAGCTGGCTCAGCCACTCGACGAATGCCGGGCTGTTGAGCGTATCAACAATCTGCCCGAGCAATGGCGGGAAGTGATCGCGGTCGTTCTTGCCGAGCTTGTTTTCGTTGACGTGTTTGTAGTGTGTCCAGGACGTCGATTCCGGCGTCGGAAACTCGCGCGCCGCCTGCAACGCCTTGTCTGGCCGCAGCATACCTTCCAAAAATATATGTGGAAATGGCCTGCCCGACTGGTACTGCGGCGCCAGCATCGGCAGACGGTCGGTCCAGGATGCCAAATCGATCAGCGTCGCAACGGCAGCCGTCTCAACAAAGTTTTTCACTTCATTCATGGGCCCAGCACACGGGAAAGTTGGCGGGTATCGGAGGGCTAAGCTACGTGATCGCAGCGCTAAAAACCAGTCACGCGACCGGGTCGACGTGTTCCACAGCGCGCGGCAAAGGCATGATACTGCCCGCTGACACAATATCCGATGATGCTCCAAGCCATGACGGCCCTATGAACTGCTCCTCGTTTTGTTATGTGTTGTCATTGGCACAGAGATTATCGTTTGCGACGACCGCTGTAAGTTGTTTGAACTCTTATCGCCGGTGGCTACCGTAGCAGGATGGATGAAGACACCAACCCGCACGATTTCGAAAAACTGACACCCGACACGATCATCACGGCTGTCGAGCAGGCGTTGAACGTCGAGCTCACCGGCCTGACCAGTCCGCTCAACAGTTACATTAACCGGGTATTCGAACTCGAGGCCACAGACGGCACTCGGCTGATCGCCAAATTCTATCGGCCGAATCGTTGGACCGACGACGCCATCGTCGACGAGCACATGTTCATACTCGACTGCGAAGAGGCCGAGATCCCCGTCATCGCCCCGCTCGATTTGAATGACTCATATACCGTGGGCGATGCCGAGGGAATTGTTTTTGCGATCTACCCGAAGCGCCACGGCCGCATGTTCGAGTTTGTCGAGGACGAGGATTGGCGCCGGCTCGGACGGCTGCTGGGCCGCGTCCATCGCTGCGGCGCCGAATACGATGCGGAACATCGTGTGATCCTGCACCCCGCCCAGTCGACTGCTGGGCACATCGACACGCTGCTCGACGAAGGATTTATCCCACCGCACCACGAAGAAGCTTTTGCCGTTATCACCAGCGAGCTAATGGAACTGATCGAGCCGATGTTCGACGACGCAGAATACATCCGTATCCACGGCGATTGCCACACTGCCAACGTGCTGCACCCTGACGATGGCATCATGCTCATCGACTTCGACGACATGGCCATGGGACCGCCTGTGCAGGATCTGTGGATGTTGCTGCCGGACCATGTCTGGGCCGCCCGTCACGAAGTGAATCTGGTGATTGAAGGGTACGAGGATTTCCGCCCGTTTGATCATCAGTCACTACGTCTGATCGAACCACTGCGGGCCATGCGCATTCTCTACTTCGACGCCTGGCGCAGCCGCCAAGTCGGTGACCCGCGCTTTGAGGAAAGCTTTCCCGACTGGGGCAACGAAAATTTCTGGCAGTCGGAGCTCAACGTGTTGCAGCGCCAACTCAGCCTGATCCGGGAACGCTGCCTTTGATCTGCACGGTGATCCAAGTGACCGATTGACACGTTTTCCGAACGCGTGTCATACATAGTCGGCAAGTACTGGGAGAGCGGTGGCTTGCATCACGATCTGTCCGTATTGGCAGGACTTCGGTATCACACGGGAGTGCGGCAAACGGGACGACGTGCCGGAGCAGTACCGGCAAGCGCTGCGCCATGCCGTAGACTCAGGCGCGCGCAACCCAGCATTTATGAACTCGTAACGCAGCGAAGCTTTTCAGATGCTACTTTGCCACACCGATGGTGCCGCAGGCCATACGCGAGCCCGCATTGCCGGTCGGTTGGCCGAAGTCATCGTGTTTTTTATGAATAATCAGCGCGCGTCCGATGATCGGGTTGTGTGAATCTGCGATCGTCAGATTGTACACGGTCCGCTCGTAGTGTGCTTTGCCGGCGGCATCCGCCTCGAGATTTCCAAGATCACCGGCGTGCCGGGGGCTGCTGGCGGCCGGATTGCCGTGTTCGTGGCCTTCGGGGTTGTAGTGGCTGCCAGCACTCTTGCCGTCCGGGCTGCTGCAGTCGCCCCACTGATGAATGTGGAACGCGTGCTTAGCGTTCGGTGACAGGCCCTCGATATCGGCGATGACAGTGATCCGTGCGCCATCCTGAATAAACTTGACGATACCCCGCACACTGTTGCCTGCGGTCGGATGCATGACTGCAACGGCTCGATCCAACTGCCTGAGCTTGACGGCGTTCTTGTGAGTCATGCATCCGGTCAGTCCGATCATACAGGTGAGCAGCACGGCGGTCATGTGGATCTTCATGTCAGGTTCCCCTCGAAGCGTTTTTAGATATCAATGGCAGAAAGATGAGGCATAAGGAGGAATAGCATACCGTCGAGGAATTACAATTCTGCTGGGCATTCGCAACGCTCACGTTTATTCGTCGCCCGGCTCTTCCTCGATCATGATGAAATGCCGGTTGCCCTGGCGCCAGACGTAGACCAGCACATTGTCCACTTCCTCGAGCTCGTCGCTGGTGGTAATCGCGTCGGCGGCGTTGCGCACCTCCATTTTGTTGATCTCCAGGACCACGTCGCCAAGTCGCAGACCGCTGTCCATAGCCGGACTGTCCGCTTCGATACCGACGACCACGGCGCCCTCGATGTCGGGCGGCACATTGAAGCGCTGGCGCATTTGCGCATCGAGATCGTCGACCGTAATACCGCGGAGCAATTCGGTCTCCGGTTCACTGACCGTCGGCGGCCTGTTGGTGATATCGCGATCCGGACGCTCCTTCAGTTTGACGTCAATGTCGATTGCTTCGCCGTTTCGGAACACGCTCACCTTGGAAACGGTCGCCGGTGACGTCCGAGCCACGACCAGCATCAGATGACCGGAATTGCGGATCGCGATATCGTTGAAATTGACAATCACGTCGCCATGCTCAATCCCGGCTTCGGCCGCAGCGCTGTCCGGCAGGACTTCGTTGACCAGGGCGCCGTTCAGGTTCTCCATGTCGAATGCCTCCTGCAGCTGGGCCGTCAGGTCGCCGATCTGGATGCCGAGAAAGCCGCGCACGACGCGGCCGTCCGCCAACAGTCGCTCGACGATGTGCATCACCAGGTTGGTCGGAATCGCAAACCCAATACCCTGACTGCCGCCGGTACGGCTGATGATCGCGGACGGGATCCCGACCAGACGCCCCATCGGATCGATCAGGGCGCCGCCGGAGTTTCCCGGGTTGATCGATGCATCGGTCTGAATGAAATCCTCATATTTCACAAGGCCAACACTACTACGGCCAGTGGCACTGACGATCCCGCGAGTCACCGTCTGCCCGACGCCAAACGCATTGCCGATAGCCATGACCATGTCGCCCACCTCGACCCGATCGCTGTCTGCCAGAACAACCGCCGGCAGATTTTCCGCTTCTATTTTCAGCACCGCGATGTCGGTGCCCGGGTCGGTGCCAATGATTCGTGCGTCGAATTCCCGGCGCGGATTGATCAGCGCTACCTTGATCTCGTCGGCGTCTTCGACCACGTGGTTGTTGGTGATGATATAACCGTCCGCCGTGACGATCACACCACTGCCGAGTCCTTCTTCCTTGGCCGGTGGGCGATGGCCGTTCTCGAAGTACTCGCGGAATAAAGGATGGTTGTAGTGAGGATACTCGCTGGCATCGATTTTCCTGGTAGTGAAAATGCTCACCACCCCGGGCTCAACGCTGCGGATGACTTCCGCGAAACTGGTGCGCTGCTTGAGTTCTACGGGGAGCGGCGAGGTGTCGAGCTTTGCCGGCTCAGTAGAGTCTTTACGTTGCTCGCCATACGGCCACCAGGCCTCCGTGGCAAAGGTTGGAGTGAGAATCGGGCACAGGGCCAGGTTGACAAGGACGACGATGATCGCGAGTTGGCAAGAACGGTTCATATTCAGCTCCATGGTCGACGTTGAATCGCTTCGTTTATACAGACCGCCATTCGGTCGAAAAGTTCAATCCGCAGCGCCAGCTTGCGGCGACAAGCAACAGCAACAGGATCCCACCGGCCGCCGCGACCCGCGTCGCAGTTACCAGAGTACCAGGTGCGTATGTCATTATAACTTCATGCTCGCCTTTGTCGACCATGACGCCGCGCACAGCGCCGTTGTAAAGCGGCAGGATCGGCCGGTATTCACCGTCCACCAGGCACCGCCAGCCGGCGTCCCATTTGTCGGCAACCACGAGCAGGCGCCGGTGTTCGACCTGGACGCTCATCCGCAACACCTCGAAACCGTCGTGCTCAGTGCGCACGTACTCCATTTCGCCGAGTGCCGGCGAGGTGAACGCCTCGGCGTGTCCCGGGCCGCAGTGCGCTGTCGACTCGAGGTCGGCCTCCGCCAGTCCTGCCAGCGGTTCTGCGTTGATCTCGAGGTTCGGTACCAGCCGCACGCGCGGTAACGGATCAGCCATCGACCGGCGCTCGCCATCGACCTCAAATTCACCGATCGCCGCCAGTCGAAGATGCTGCAGATTTCCCAGGTCCAGCGGTTCGACCGGAAACAACCCCTCGTACCCGCCAACCATATAATATCCTTCCCACACTGGAAGGTTACTATCCGCGATCAGCCGATACGTGTGATCGCTGGTCTGCAATGCCGCCTTAAAAGTCAGGAGTTCGTGCCGGTCACGGTATTCGACGTCTCGGACGATGTGCAGTCCGAACATCGCCACGTCGGTAACCAGCAGCAGGGCAAGCAGCTGCGGCGCCCACTTTCGCTGCCTGGCGGAGAACAGCGCGATGGCCGCGACGGCCACTGCCGGCCCCCACAACAGTGGGCCGATGCCGCTGACCTCGAGGCGGGTGCCACGAAAAATCACGCTGCCCAGTGTCAGGCCGATGACAAACACACCAACAAACGGCGCCGCCGTCAGCAGCACGGCGATAATATCCCGGCGTTTTTCAATCGGCTCACTCGTATGCCGCCAAAGCCGCTGCAGAATGATCGTGACAGCCACAACCGTGATCGCCGCGATGACAGCCTTGTACCGGTGCGGCGCGCGAAAGGTATTGAGCCACGGCACATGCCACAGCAGGCTGTGCAGGCCGCCGTATCGTCCCATAGTCAGTACAAGAAACAACAGCAGCATGCCGCCGAGAAGAAGCGCTGCCCCGCGGTGCTTCGGCGCCAGCCAGTCGCGGCGCCAGCGTACCGCTGCCACACTGATCAACGCCAGTACGCCGGCACCGAAATACACGGCGTTGGCAGTCGGGTTCTGCAGGAAAACAGTCGGCTGATTGTCCTTGTACACCAGGTCGCCCGGCAGTTCCGTGAAAAAGGCAGGCGACAGGTTCTGCAGCAGATGAATGGCGTGCACCGAGAAATTGCCATGCTCACCCGCCGACAGCTGACCGCGTGGATGGTTGCCGAGCAGATCGAGCATCGGGATCAATGTCAGGCTGCCGATCATCGTGCCGGCAACGATTGCCAAGGCAGCCAGCCCCGTGGCGATCCACCACGACCGCCGCCAGGAATTGCGGAGACCGCAATGCAGAATGGCGATCCCTACGATACAGGACACGAGAAAAACCGTATGCGGATGCCCCAGCAGATGCATCGAGGCATACCCCAACCCGAGCAGCAGCAGCGCCCACCAGCGGGACTTCGCAAGCATCGAACACTCGTATGCCAGTACCACCCAGGGCGTGTGTCCGAGGATGGTGATCATGTGCGTCTGGCCGAAGTGGGACAGGAAGAAAATACTGCAGGCATGCAAGGTCGCACCCCAAAAAGCGACCGGCCGATTCATGCGATAGTGACGGAACAGCAGAAACGCCCCGAGATACGTCAGCGGGAAGGTAATGACCAGATCCAAAGCAATGCCGACATCCAGCGGCAGGAATTTCGCGCAGATCCAGCGCCACGGGTGGAAAATTCCGGGCTGCCCGATGCCGGCCAGGGGAAAGCCGCGAAAGTAGTGCGGCCCCCACAATCCCAACTCGCCCTGCTCCACCGCTGCCGCATAGATCACGCGATAAGGATAGAACGACTCGCGATGGTCGAAGCCGGCGTAATAGCGGCCGCTGAACAACGGTTCACAGATGCAGATAAAAACCAGCAGCGCCGCTGCAATCGGCAGGGCCGTCTCAAGCCGAGATGTACGCTCTTTCGGAGTATCCAAGCTAAGCCTTGATCACCTGCTCATAAGCCGCTCTGATGTCGGCGCTGAAGCAGCAGAATATGACTTTGTCGATTGCCCCGCTGGTCTCGACAAAGACCGTGACTTCGCGACCGGCAATCGCGCAGGCATCCGCCAGCGGATAGCCGTAGATGCCGCAACTGATGGCCGGAAAAGCGATCGTGCGCACGTCGTTGGCAACCGCCAATTCGAGGCTGCACCGATAACACGAGACCAGCAGCTCCGGCTCACCCCGGGTGCCGTCGCGATAGATCGGACCAACGGTGTGGATGATGTGGCGCGCCGGCAGATCGTAGCCCGCGGTGATCTTTGCATCGCCTGTCGGGCAGCCGCCGAGCCCCTGGCACTCTGCCAGCAAGCCCGGGCCAGCGGCACGGTGAATGGCACCGTCCACACCACCGCCACCCAACAGGCTCTCATTGGCGGCGTTGACGATGGCGTCGACTTCGAGCGTCGTGATGTCGGCAATGACGATTTCGATTTTTTCGACTGCATAGGTCATAATTCGATGCCGCGGATGACGTTCACACAGACACTCTGCATTTCATCCACTGCCGCTGTGACGTCACCGATCTGCAACTCGACGCCGCGACAGGCATCCACGATGATCGAGGTCTCGACCCCCTCGTTACGGGCGTCCAGGCATGTGCATTTGACGCAATAGCCCGTTGCCACACCATAAACGCAAGCGCCGGTGACGCTTTGTTCGCGCGGGTAGTCCGTCAGTCCCGTCGCGCGGCGGTGGCCGTTGTCGACCGGCACGATGTCATGGCCATCCGGCTTGGCGAGCGCGCCGCCGGGCATGAAATCATTCTGGATATCGACAAGGATCAATGCGTTCATTGGCTGCACCTCGGTGGGAACTTAATCCGCAACGTCGGTTTTTTCCAAGGTGCCCGCAACGCTTCCGGGATCAGCAGTTCCCGCAAAAGCTGCAATCAAGGCAGAACGGCTTTCCGTGTCCATTCACTCAACGCCGTCAACCCATGAGGGCTGGTAGTTCGCCGCGCCCGCCCGAGTCCGCCGGATTAGTCCGGTTCACTTGAGAATCGTTTACCAAGAGAGTTGCGGAATGCGCAAGCAACGATATGATGATTATCGAATCATGTACAGAATTAATGGAGGCAACGGCAAGTACGCCGCGGCTCTCAATAATGTCGGGAGACTGCCCCCATGCCGATGTCGATAGATTACGTGGGCTGAATGAAGACCAAACCCATGCTGGGCCGCTTCAGCCTATACGGTTTTCTCAAGAACCAGCAATACTACGACCCGTTCTTGATCCTGGCCTTCCGGCAGATGGGGCTCTCCTTCTTCATGATCGGGATCCTGGTCGCGTTCCGCGAGGTCATCGCCAATCTGATGGAGATACCCTCCGGCGCAGTCGCCGACCTGTTCGGCCGGCGCAAGGCGATGATCCTCAGCTTTGTCTGCTACATTATCAGCTTCATGGTATTCGGGGTCACCGGCGTTGCCGCAACCAACGGAACCATCCCACCGGCGGCGATCCTGCCGCTTCTCTTCGGAGCCATGGGTTTCTTTGCGGTCGGCAACGCTTTCCGCACGGGCACGCACAAGGCCATGATCTTCACCTGGCTTCGTGTGGAGGGCCGCGAGGACGAGCGCACGAAGGTCTACGGGTATACCCGCTCCTGGTCCAAGCTGGGCTCGGCCCTCTCGGCAATCCTGGCGGCTGTATTCGTGTTTGCCACCAGCAATTACGTATACATCTTCTTCTTCTCCATCATTCCCTATGTCCTGGGCATCGTCAATTTCATGGGGTACCCGCGCGAAGTAGACGGGAACATCAAGAAAGCCACTTCGGGCAAAGAAGTGATGCTGCACCTCAAGAAGACCTTAGCCGTGTCCGTGAAGCAGGCCTCTTTGCGGCGCCTTGTTTGTGAGTCAATGGGGTTCGAGGGTTTCTTCAAGGCGGCTAAAGACTACCTGCAGCCCATTCTCAAGGCAGCAGCCATACCACTGACCGGCGCACTGCTCTTGAGTGACAGATTGAGCGAACACCAGCAGGTGGCCCTGCTGGTGGGGCCGGTCTATTTCGCGCTGTACCTGCTTTCCGCTCTGGCCAGCCGCAAGGCGTACGTGCTCGTTGACAAGCACGGTAGCGAGGACCATACGGCCCGCTTTCTGTGGCTGATATCCCTACTGATCCTGACGGCGCTGGTGCCGGCCCTCTACTACTGCTGGTTCACGGTCATCATCCTCGGTTTCATTGCGCTCTATGTCATGCAGAACCTCTGGCGGCCGGTGCTCATCAGCCGCTTTGACACACACTCGGACGAGGACATGGGCGCGACTATCCTTTCCATTGAGTCGCAAGCTAAGAGCGTGGCCACTATGATCATCGCGCCTGGGATGGGCTATGTGGTGGATCTGATGCAGACCCGCATGATCGGCTGCCTGCCGTTCTGGCCTGCGGCCATTTTCGGTGCGGCTGTGGCTCTGGCATTTTTCGTGACAGCGAGAACGCCGACTCGAAGCCACACACGGGGCTGAATCAAAAGTACAAACCAGCTGTTGCACGCGACGGCTGATAGCCGCGCGTGCACGCAGCGTTCGCAAGGGAAAAGGCTGTTCCCGTCGATGTAACGGGGAAAAAATACAAATCACCCGATGTTTTCGACAGCCTCGCTCTGCATTCACGTCGTCTATTCAGCTGCGTCCTCTGCGAACTTCGTATCGACTGCTTCCAATTCGTCGGCCGCGACGAGCCAGGCCTGGCTGGCGGTGTCAATCTCGGCTTTGATCTCGGGCAGGCGTCGTTTGAATTCGACCATCTGGTCCGGCGGCAGCGCCGGGTCGGCGAGCCGTTCGAACAAGTGCTCCTGCTCGGCATGCAGCTTGTCGAGCTCCGTTTCAAGCTTCGTGACTTTGGCCTGCAGCGGTTTGCGCCGTTTGTAAACGGCCTGCCGCTGCTCGGCTGCTTCGCGTTTCGCCACTTTGCGTTTTGAGGGCTCTGCCGGCGCAGCTTCGGATCTGGCCTGTGGCTCGGCGGCGGCCAGGCGCTCGGCGATCTTGACACGATAGTAGTCGTAATCGCCGTGAAACTTTTCGGCGCCGGCCTCCGACAGTTCGAGGACCGAATCGGCAGTGTGGCGAATGAACTCGATGTCGTGACTGACCAGGCAGACGGTTCCCTCGTAAGAACTGAGGGCGTCCTGCAGGAATTCGCGCGTCGGAATATCCAGATGCGTTGTTGGCTCGTCCAGCAGCAGGAAATTCGGCGCCGTCAGCAACAGTTTGCATAGCGCCAGCCGCACCTTTTCGCCGCCGCTTAGTACGCCGACTTTTTTGTCGATGTTGTCGCCGGGGAACCGGAAGGCGCCCAGCATGGCGCGAATCTCGCCGTCGGTGAGCCCGGACGGGGTGCTGCGAGCGGTGTCCCAGACGGTCAGTTGCGGATCCATGGTCTCGGGAAAATCCTGGGCCTGGTAGCCGATGCGCACCTGATGCCCGAGCTGGCGCTCGCCGGTCTCGATGTCGAGCCGCCCGGCAAGCACCCGCAGCAGGGTGGTCTTGCCCATGCCGTTGGGGCCAACGATCGCCAGTTTGTCGCCGCGCTCGATCTGCAGGGTAAGGTTCTGCAGCACCCAGTCCTCGCCGTTGTAGGACTTGCTGGCCTCGCTCAGTTTGACGATGCTGTGGCCACTGTGCGGCGGTTTCGGGAAGCGGATCCGGACGCCCTGGTACTCGTACGTCGGCACCTCGACACGCTCAATTTTGTCCAGCGCCTTCAGTCGGCTTTTGACGGCGGTCGCCTTGGTTGCCTTGGCGCCAAAGCGCTCGGCGAAGCGTTCGATCTTCTGGATTTGCCTGTCCTGGGACTTTTTCTCGGCTTCGAGTTGTTGCCGCCGTTGCTCGCGTGCGTTGACGTAATAGCTGTAGTTGCCGGGGTAGCGTTCGACAGCGCAGTTAACCATCTCCAGCGTGACATTGGTCAACTCATTGAGCAGATAGCGGTCGTGCGACACCAGGATATAGGTGGCGGCGAAGGTGCTGAGATAGCTCTTGAGCCACTCGATCGCCGGGAGGTCGAGATAATTCGTCGGCTCATCGAGCAAAAGCAGGTCCGCGTTCGTGACCAGGGCGCGGGCCAGTTCTCCACGCATGCGCCAGCCCCCGCTGAAATCCTGCAGCGGCCGGTGCAGATCATCGGCGGAAAAGCCCAGGCCGGAGAGAACGGTTTCGGCACGGGTGCGCATTTCATAGCCGCCGAGCTGTTCGAATTCCGTCTGAAGCTCACCGAGCTTGCGCAGCAGCGGTTGGGAGGACGGGTCATCGATCAGTGAGGCTTCGATGTCGGTGATGGCGTGTTCGACGTCGAGCAGCCGTTGCACGGCCGCCTGCGCATAGTCGACCAGCGTCTGTGTGGTGTTTGGCAGGATCTGCTGGCGCACGTGCGCCACGGTCGTGTTACGGCGGAAAGTCATCGATCCTTTGTCCGGCTCGATTTCGCCGCTTACGATGCGCACGATCGTACTTTTCCCCGCACCGTTCGGCCCGATCAGGCCGATGCGTTCGCCCTGTTCGACGCGAAAGGTGACGTCGGTGAGCACCGGGCCGGTGACATAGGCTTTGGTGATGTTCTGGAGCTGCAGCATGTTGCAAAGTTGTTGGACTTCCGAAAGGGGTCAAGGAAAGGCGCTGAAACCGTCCGGAAAAATTGTGAAATTAATCCTCGAAGCTGATTGTCAATACGGCGGTCTCTCGTATAGTATGCGTTCCTCATGCGACTGGCGACGACTATTTTTACGCGATCGCCGCCTGGCGTCTTTTTCGCTGTTTCTCAATGGACATGTAACATACTCCAAAAACGCCGGAGGAAAGTTTGGCCGACAAGATCACGATGCAGAATCTGCTTGATGCCGGTATCCATTACGGGCACCAGACCAAGCGCTGGAATCCGAAGATGAAACCATACATCTACGGTGCCCGCAATGGCATATACATCTTCGATCTGCGCACGACGATGACTCATCTGGAAAAGGCCTGTCAGTATCTGTACGAGGTGGTAGTGACCGGCGGCGAAGTGCTGATGGTCGGCACCAAGCGCCAAGCTCAGGAGTGCCTGCGCCAGGCAGCGATCGACAGCGGCACCCACTATATGTGCGAGCGCTGGCTCGGCGGCACACTCACCAATCACAAGACGATCCGCAAGAGCATTGATCGCATGGAGAAACTCCAGGACATGGAGACTTCCGGAGAGATGGCGACGCTGCCCAAGAAGGAAGCATCCTCAATGCGCCGGGAACTGCACAAGCTGGGACGCAACCTCAGCGGTATCGCGTCGATGCACAAGATGCCGGATGTCATGTTCGTCATCGATGTCGAGCGCGAGGAGATCGCCGTGCGTGAAGCCAACCGCCTCAATGTACCCGTTGTCGCTGTCGTTGATTCCAATTGTAATCCCGACAATATCCAGCACATCATTCCCGGCAACGATGACGCGCTGCGCGCGATCAAAGTCATCGTCGACGTCCTGTCCACCACTATGAAGGCGGCGAAACAGGAATTCACGAAGAAGAAAGCGGACGAAGAAGCTGAAGAAGTACGCATCGCTGCCGAGGAAGCCGCCGCGGCTGAAGCCGAGGATGCCGATGAAGACGCCAGTGAGAAAAAGGACGATAAGACCGCCGTTGCCGAGCCGGAAGCACAGTCCGCAGACGCCGAGTAAGATTCGATAATTCCAGCAATGACCGCGGAAGGACTGATCTTCAGGAGTCAGGCAAGAGCAGATCATGCCTGCCTCTTTACTGCATTAACAAAGAGGACCGAAAGAAATGGCTGAAATCACTGCAACTCTGGTTCGCGAACTGCGCGAAAAAACCGGTGCCGGCATGATGGATTGCAAGAAAGCCCTGGTTGAATCCGATGGGGACATCCAGGAAGCAGTCGATCAGTTGCGAAAGTCCGGCGCCGTAAAGGCCGCCAAGAAAGCGGGTCGCAGCACCAATGAAGGGCGTGTCACCACGCTGCTGAACAACAATACCGCAGTACTCGTCGAGGTTCTGTGCGAGACCGATTTCGTCGCCAAGAACGAAGTCTTCGGCCAATTCTGCGACAGCCTGGCGACCGCCGCTGCCGAGCTCGACGGCGAAGGCTGCAAGACCGACGCGATCAAGGACCAGGCCAAGGACAAGCTGCCGGACCTGGTCAATCAAGTCGGTGAAAATATCCAGATCAGCCGCGTCATGCGCTGGGAAGCGCAGGGTAAATGCGAGTCCTACATCCACGCCGGCGGCAAAATCGCCGTGCTCGTCGATGTCGACGGCGAAGCGGACGAAGAATACCTCAAGAATCTGTGCATGCATGTTGCCGCGTACAGTCCGCAATATGTTTCGCCCGATGACGTGCCCGCCGAGGCCGTGGCAAAGGAAAAGGAAATCGCCGCCGCCACCCCAGAGCTCGCCGACAAGCCGGCGGACATGCTCGAGAAGATCCTCACCGGTAAAATCCAAAAGTGGTACAAGGATATCTGCCTGACCAGGCAAGCCTGGGTTCGCGACGACAAGCTCGCCGTGGAGAAGGTGAATCCGAAAGCAAAGATCTGCCGGTTCGCCCGCTGGCAGGTCGGCGAAGTCGCCCCCCAGTGATGCTCTCAAAGAGCCACCCGTCCGGTGGCTCTTTTTTTTTGCCCGTGTGGCAAGGTTTTTCTGCGGCATCTATAAAACAGCGCCGTGCAAGGTTAGTTTGTCAGTCCACGTGTCGCGCGATCCACGCGGCAAAACAGGGGTTCATACCTTGGCTGAAATAATTTTCGAGCGCATCCTCGTCAAGCTCAGTGGCGAAGCACTCAAGGGGCCGCTGCCATTTGGCGTCGACCCGGCGACTACTGAAAACGTTGCCAACCAGATCAAGGAGCTGAAGGAGATGGGTGTGCAGGTGGCCCTCGTCATCGGGGGTGGCAATATCTTCCGGGGTATAGCCGCCAGCAGCCGCGGGATGGACCGAGTCAGTGCCGATTACATCGGCATGCTGGCCACCGTGATGAATGCCCTGGCTCTGCAGGATGCGCTCGAGAAGCTGGGTGTTCCGACCCGTGTGCAGACCGCCATTGAAATGCGCGGCTTCGCCGAACCATTCATTCGCCGCCGCGCCATCCGGCACCTCGAAAAGGGGCGCGTCGTGATTTTCGCGGCCGGTACCGGCTCGCCGTATTTCACGACCGACACGACCGCGGCGCTGCGCGCCAGCGAGGTCGGCGCCGATGCCATTCTCAAGGCTACCAAAGTCGATGGCGTCTACACGGCAGATCCCGCAACCCACCCGGACGCCAAGCGCTACAAAACGCTGACCTATGAGGAAGCGCTCGAAAAGCGGCTCAAGATCATGGACGCCAGCGCTTTCGCCTTGTGCATGGACAACGGCATCCCGATCATCGTCTGTAACTTCAATGACGCCGCCAACCTACAGCGCATTGTCGGTGGCGATACCAGCGCCGGGACGCTGATCACCGGCTGAGCTGGCGCCAGGCCCGAATTACCGTTTTTTCGCAATGGCCGCAACATTAGTATCGATACAGACGTCGAACAACACCGTAGGAGACTGACCATGATTGACTTTATCAAGAAATCCATGCTGACCGGCCTCGGACTCGCTTACATGACCAAGGAGAAGATTGCCGAGACCGCACGGGACCTGGCCGAGAGCGCCAAGCTCTCGGAAGAGGAGGGCCGCAAGCTGTACGATCATCTTCTCAACGAATCTGCCAAGACCCGCAAGGACATCGAGGAAAAGATCAACGGCACCGTCAACGCCGCGGTCGGTAAACTGCCGACCAGTCGCAAAATCGACGACCTCGCGGCGCGTGTCGAGCAGCTCGAAAAAGCCGTGGGCAGCGGCAGCAACGCTGACGAACCAGCGGCGGAACGCAGCGACCTTATCACATTCAAGGGCGAACCGCTGACCTTGCAGGGCACACCTGTTGCCGTGGGCGATACTGCCCCTGCCTTCATCGCTATCAATCCGGCGCTGCAGCCGGTCAAGCTATCCGACTACGCCGGGAAAGTTGTCGTCATCAGCTCCGTACCGTCGCTCGACACACCGGTTTGCGAGCAGCAGACTCGGCGGTTCAACGAAGAGGCGGCCAACCTCGATGCCGTGATCTTGAGTATCAGCATGGATCTACCATTTGCCGCCAGCCGCTTCTGTGACACCCACGGCATCGACAAGGTGGTTACGCTCTCGGATTACCAGGACAAAGCCTTCGGCAACGCCTACGGGCTATTGATCAAAGAACTGCAGCTACTGGCCCGCGCCGTCCATGTCGTCGATACCGAGGGCAATATCGCGCACGCCGAAATCGTCGGTGAAGTCACCGACCACCCTGACTACGACCAGGTGCTCGAGGTAATCAAGGGCCTGTAAACGCGGCAAGACCTTGCTTCGTGGTTGTTGCTGTGCCGCCGTGGAACGGCCGCGGTTCGGCTGCGCCAATCTTTCCACGGAAGAAGCAGCTTCTGTCACTCAGTCACTGCGGATCAGCACGCCGCGCTGATCGTCGGTGAGCGTCGCGGTGCGGCCGCAGTGACAGGTGGCCACGGCATCTTCAAATCGCAACGTCGCCCCACAGGTGCAGGCCCAGCCGATCTGACGCGCCGGAACGCCGACAACAATCGCGTGGTCCGGTACATCACCGCGCACGACAGCACCGGCACCGATCATGGCGTAACTGCCAATGGTAGCACCACAGATGATCGTGGCATTGGCACCGAGCGTCGCGCCAAGCTTTACGAGCGTGGGGCGAAATTCCTCCTTGCGCTCGATGAAGGCCCGCGGATTGTAGACGTTGGTAAAGACGCAGGACGGCCCGCAAAAGACATTGTCTTCCAGGGTCACACCCTTGTACACCGAAACATTATTTTGCAGCTTGCAACCGTCACCAATCACAACATCCGGTCCGACACTGACATTCTGGCCGACGACACATTCCCGCCCGAGCCGGCTGTGATGCAGGATATGGCTGAAATGCCAGATCTTCGAACCCTCACCGATGGTGACGTTGTCGTCGACGCAAGACGATGGATGGATGAAATAGGACGGCGTCTGCTGCACCGTGGCATGCGGCAAGAGTGAATCCTCGGCGGCTTCCAGCACTTTCAGCACCCGCAGACCCTCGGCCCCGTCCGAACGCGGCTGCTGCCGGGTGCGGACGCACTCTGCGAAGTGCGTAAGTTCGCTCCGCAACGGTTCCCCGTCCGACACCGGTACAACTTCATAATCCGA